>JBBSKG010000100.1:0-8886 GCA_038256565.1 Acidimicrobiales bacterium
GTGGGCGCTGCAGCGTACGCAAACCAACTTACATTTGAGGCGCGTCGTTTCACTCTTGTGTCATCAGAGTTACGGGCAAGTCTTGATCGCATCTTGCGTATGGTCTCGTGGATGATCGTGCCCGTGGCAGCGGTTCTCATGGTCAGCCAGCTCAGTGCCCATGACAGTGCCATAGAAGCCTTGCGTGGTTCGGTTGCTGGTGTGGTGGCGATGGTCCCCGAAGGGTTGGTGCTGTTAACAAGCGTTGCCTTTGCGGCAAGCGTGGTTCGTCTAGGGCGTCACAATGTATTGGTTCAAGAACTCCCTGCAGTAGAGACCCTTGCTCGTGTCGATGTGGTCTGTATAGACAAGACCGGAACTCTGACTGAGGGACAGATGGAGCTGACAGCCCTAGAGCCGCTCCCTGGTGGCGACCAAGAGACTTGGAGGGATGCATTGGCAGCGTTGGTGGCCTGCGATCCGAATCCGAACGCCACTCTTCGAGCGATTGGCACGGGGATGGGTCCAGGGCCAGGTTGGGAGACCATTGCCGTGACGCCGTTTTCTTCTGAACGTAAATGGTCAGCGGCAGTCTTTGAACTCAACCAGACCTGGGTACTGGGGGCACCCGAGGTACTGCTTGCTTCCAGCCAAGACGGCGACTCTTCAATAAGCCGAAGCATTTCCATGGAAGGTGTTTGGGAGCGGTCTCAGGTGCTCGCAAGTGAAGGTCGCCGTGTATTGCTCTTGGCTCACACAACTCAACTGCTCGACGGCACCAACCTTCCATCTGGTCTTAAACCCATTGCGCTTGCGATTCTGGAAGACCGAGTGCGCTCTGATGCCCCAAACACGATTCGTTATTTTAACGACCAAGGTGTGGCGGTGAAGATAATCTCTGGTGACAATCCTCTGACCGTTGCAGCGGTGGCTGCCCGGGCGGGTGTTGATGTTGGTGGTGGAGCCATTGATGGCCGGGACTTGCCTGATGAGATTGGGTCGCTGGCTGACATTCTTGATGCACATTCGGTTTTTGGAAGAGTTTCGCCACACCAAAAGCAGGCCATGGTTACCGCTTTGCAGTCACGTGGACACGTAGTGGCCATGACAGGTGATGGAGTAAACGACGTTTTGGCGTTGAAAAATGCAGATCTTGGTATTGCTATGGGTTCTGGGAGCGCAGCAGGCCGGGCTGTGGCCCAGATCGTTCTTCTTGACAGCAACTTTGCGACATTGCCGCAGATAGTTGCTGAAGGGCGTCGGGTTCTTGGCAACATTGAGCGAGTTGCCAAGCTATTTGTCACAAAGACTGTCTACGCCTTTCTCTTGGCTATTGCTGTGGGTATTGCTCAGCTCCCCTTTCCGTTTCTTCCTAGACACTTGACTTTGGTGGGAAGTCTCACTATTGGCATTCCTGCTTTCTTTCTGGCTCTTTCACCAATGTCACAGCGAGCCAGACCGGGCTTCATACCTCGAGTGTTGAGTTTTGCTGGACCTGCGGGGGTATTTGCCGCCGCCGCTACCTTTACGACTTTTGCGGTAGCTCGTCTCTATCTAGATGCACCCATGGCTGAGGCTCGAACCGCAGCTACTTTCACCCTGTTCTCCCTTGGACTGATGGTCCTGGCCCGCCTTGCTGCCCCGTTGACCGTGTCCTATAAGGCCCTCATTGCAGCGTTGGCCATTGCGGGCCTGGTCGTTGTGATTGGACCCGAGATCCGGACTTTTTTCGATCTAGACGTTCCATCGCTTCCACTGATCTTGGTAGCAATTGGAACGGTGGCGCTTGCGGTGCAGGCACTTACGTTCGTTGAACGTGTTCTACATTGGTTCCCTGCTACTGAAAGACTGTTAGGTCATGAACGATGACACAGCAGTGCAACCTGATAATGAGGTAACGGTATGGTTCAACGCGAGTTGTTCCAAGTGCCGCAATGCTCGTGATTTACTAGCTGAAAAGAACGTTGAAGCAACTTACGTTCGTTACCTCGATGAAGCGCCGAGTCGACAAGAAATTGAACGGGTTATTTCATTGTTGGGCATTGATAACCCTCGGGAGATGATGCGTAAAAGTGAGGCCATATACAAGGAGTTGAACTTGGCCGATGCCGACCCCGATGCACTTATTGATGCCATGGTTGTGCACCCGGTCCTCATCGAGCGTCCCATTGTTATTCGTAATGACCGTGCAGTAATTGCTCGCCCACCTGAACTTCTTCTTGAGCTTCTCGGGTCCTAATCGTTAAGTCGACGAGTCGAATACCTAACTACCTGCCGTGTTCTCGATCGTCGCGTTCGGCGGCTTTTACAGCGTAGCCAACGATGATGGCTGGCATGAGGACGAATGATCCGATGACCAGACAGATTGTGGCAATAATGCTGATGGCATCAGTGAAGGCAAATACCGCCCCATACGTAAAAGATAAAATTGCAACTAGATATAACCCGTAGCCCAATCTGTTTCCTAGCTTTGCCCAGCGCGAAAACTGCGCACGGCGCAGAAGGACTGGGTCACTCTTCTCGGGTTTCGGTTTATCCCACTTATCTTTGGCGGCCATCAGTGGTCAGTCACCGAGGTAAAGGCAAATGATCGCAGTCGAAGCGCTGGCACTCGCGTGTCTCCGCCTTCGTCACAACAGGTTTGCAACGTGTCACCCACGCCGTCACAACTTGTGAGCGAATCAAGAATTGAGACATTGAAACGAAGGTTTCGCACTGGGCCTACAACTTGGCCGTTTTCGATGCGGAAAGTTCCATCTCTGGTCATGCCGGTTATGAGCGACTGTTTAGGATTCACCATCCGTGTGTACCAGAAACGAGTCACTAATAAGCCATAGTCGACTCCGGCGATCAGTTCGTCAAGAGTTTGCGAGCCTGGTGCTAAGACAAGATTGCTCGCATATGGACCCCAAGGGTTAGGGCCAGCCAAGCCATGGCCCGTGGAGGTAACGCCAGCCTTTGCCCCACTCGTTCGATCGTGGACTACTCCACATGCAATGCCTTTGGTGATGAGATCAACGCGGCTCTTAGGTGTTCCCTCGCCGTCGAAGGGAAGACCCATGGCTCCAGGTTCAAGAGCGTCGTCATAGATGTTGATGAGAGGTGACGCGACTTCATCACCGAGACGTCCACTAAATGCCGACCGTCCTTCTTCATAAGCCTTGCCAGAGAAAGCACAAAGTCCAAGATGGTCTACGAGTGTCATTACCGCTGAACTCGCGAGCACAACGGTGTGGTCTCCTGGCTCAACGGGTTGTGGGTTGGCTGCATCATGACAGAGAGCTGCCGCCCTGGTTCCAATGGCTTTGCCGTCTATATCTCTAATGCCAATGCCACCATCTTCAGCCCATCCACTTTCTCCAGTTGGCCCCATTACAACCGTTGAAAGCGATGCCCTTGTACTGCGGGCGTTGTGGCGTGCTCCTGCGCTGGTGGCAAAGCTGACTTGGGTCGCTGAGGTTGATAACGCCCCAGCACCTCGTTGTTGAGGTCCAAGTTCGCCGAGCAATTCGGCCACAACTTTGACGCGATCTGCTGGGGAGGCTTCAGCAGTTGGCTGGTCGTAGCGATCGGCCCAAGGGGCAAGTTCGCTTGGTCCGGCTAGGCCGGGCCAACTTGGGTCTGATGGGGTGAGGCGAGCGGCTTCGAGTGCACGCTTTAGGGCAGCGGTAGCTCCGTCAGTTGAAGCGTCATTTGTTGTGCTTGCACCAACTTGTCCATTGAGGATGACTCGAACACTCACAGTTGTGTCGTCACCAACAACATGCTGGTGGACCATGTTGTTGGCAAAGCGCGTGAGGCCGCCGACATGTTGGGCGACAGTGACTTCTGTTTCGGTTATGCCAGCGTCTACACCCGCCGACAACACGGCATCCATCAGTCGGTCTGACATCTCTCCGTTATGAGTTTCCGTGTCATGAGATTGGCTCATGGAGTGCCCACCTGAACGTTTCGAAAGCGAGCTGGGGCTGCGCCATGCGCCACATAGCCAATTTGAGGAGGTTGGCCTTTTCCGCAGTTTGGAAGTCCCCATGCTCGCCAGAGGTCGGGGCCACCAACCGCATCTAATGATGCCCAAAATGGCAGTGTGCGACCGGAATAGGTTGCGTTTCGCAGTACACGGCCAAGCTTGCCGCCCTTGATTTCTCGTGCCCATTCGGTGCCAAATTGAAAATCGACTCGGCGATCGTCAATCGACCATGACCGGTTGGTCTCGAGGTACACACCTTCATCGATGTCATCGAGTAGTTCGTCAAGAGAGTTTGCGCTGCCGGGTAAAAGCGACACGTTGGTCATGCGAATCATTGGTAGATGTGCCCATGATTGGGCTCGCACGGTTGCTCCAGACTGCGTTAAACCCACCTCCGCTGCGGTTTCACGTGATGTCAACATGGCCATAAGTCTGCCTTCAGTAATGATTGGGGTGCTACAAGCAGCGACTCCCTCGTCGTCAAAACCAAATGTTCCCAATGCCCCAGGAGTCGTGGAGTCGGCGACCACGTTTAGATGCTTAGAGCCATATTCCAATTGGCCTACATCGCTCGGGGTAAGAAAAGACGTTCCTGCATATGCCGCCTCCATACCTAGTACGCGGTCGAGTTCGATGGGGTGTCCTATTGATTCGTGCACTTGAAGTGCGACCTGGCTGCCGTCGAGCACGACGGTGGTAAGCGCGCTTGGACACGACTCGGCGCTCAATAGCATGACGGCCTCTTGGCCCACTCGCTCAGCGTTTCCCACTAGGTCGAGACGACGTACTAACTCGAAACCTTCGGTTCCGTAGTCACCCCCAAACGAATTGGGATATGAACGGTTTTGCGCTTCGTTATCGCCCACGGCCGTTGCTTCTATGCCGCCTCCACACTGAACGATGAGTTGTTCGATACGACTTCCTTCGCTTGTCACCAGCAACGATTGGCGACGCCAAGCGGCGAGACTGGCTTCAGCTACAGCTACACCAGGCACTGCCCCCATGGTCTTGGTCGCAGCAACTAACAAGTCAAGCTTCTCGGCGAGTGGCACTTTAAAAGGGTCTTCGATGATGGGGTTCGCCCAGTAGGCAACGGTCGGAGTTAACGCAGCAAGTCGTAGTGGGTCAGGTTGCAGAAGTCGTCCCGAACGTGCGACCTCAATTGCCATACGGGCGGTGTTCTCAACAGATCTTGTGTCGATATTTCGTGTTCCGGCGAAACCCCAACACCCATCAGCGATAACGCGAATACCGATGCCAATTGATGTTGATTGGCGGACCCCTTCAACTTCACCATCACGAACCGAGCAGTGTTCATCGACCATGTCGAGCACACGGGCGTCTGCATATGTCGCCCCGTGGCCTATGGCGATGTCGACTCCTCGTTGAGCAATCTCACCAAATGTTGCTTCAAGCTCATTCATAAAAGAACCTTGGGTGTGAAATTCATACTGGACAAAAGATCTCCGAGTTCTTGACGTAGTCGATCGTACGAGAAATGAGAGCGCGCCAAAGCGGTGTTGTGATCGTGAAAGGCCTGAACGTCTGAATCGTTGGCCTTATCGAGAAAGTGTTCAAGGGTGACTGCGTCGTCAACCTCAAACCATTTAAACCCCAGACGCCTAATTTCTTCAGCGACGGGATAGGAGCTAACTGCTAGCGGGCGGCGATGAATGGCGGCTTCGATCAATGGGTTTCCGAAACCTTCCCAAGTAGATGGAAACGCAATCACATCTGCCGCTGCATAAGCATCGGCCATGTTGGTGGGCGATGGCACATGCAGCACACGAACCCGAGCGGTGGCAAGAAGTTTGGAAAGCATGAGTTCGTAATCTTCTTCGGCGGGTCCGGTGAGCCAATACGTGGCATCAAGTTCTTCAGCCAGCGTAAGTGCAGCAGGCACACCCTTGCGCTCGATTGCGCGGACGGGGTGGAGCACGACTCGTTCGTGGGTCTTAATGCCAAGTGCAGTTCGAGTCGCGTCTCGTTTACCTAGCGGTGCATCAACATCGAAACCATTGAAGATCACTCTGGCAGTGATTCCTCGTTCGCCAAGTTGTCGACGACTGAGTTCATTGATGGTGACATGCCGCCAAGCTGGGTCATCAGGTGGCAAGCCCGTGATGTGAGCAAGGTGAGGCCGTTGCCATGCGAGGTCGTGGTGATGAAGCACGGCAGGACGCCCCGCTAGAACCTCAGCAACAACTTCAGATGCGGCAGGGTTGAGAGGGAGCGAGCATAGATTTTCGACGATCACAACATCTATGCCTGCAAGAGCTTCTTGAAGAGCTGCGATGGTTTTGGACTTTGGGGGCGTTACTTGCGGAACGGGCCAAGCAAGAGCTGGAATGATTCGGTCTGCCTTTCCTGTGCCAGCGATGGTTGTAACTGCAAAACCGAGATCTATAAGAGCCCGTTCCCATGTAGTGGCTACTACCGATACGCCATCGGTGCCGCCGAGACGAAACGAAACAATAGAAGCTTTCAGCGATTCACTTCGACTGAAGGTTGCGAATTAACAGAAGGCATCCAGACGTCATTGGTCAGGTCTATAAGTGGAACTTGCAAGTCAGCGGCCCATTCAGAAGCAGAGGCCAGATCTTCAAGTGAAAGATCAATAACCACTGGTGCTACAGGTGTCACGGGAACGACGAAATTAGTTACTGCGAGAGTCTTGGAACTTTTGCGTCTCCGTGCCACAGGACGAAGAAGTCGGAACGCCACATTGGCTGTTCCAAACGACATGATGAGGTCACCAAACGAGAGAACTTCATTTAGGGGTTTAGCTGGGATTATGTCGCCGATCGCTTGCAGGCGATCAGTTGGCCCAGACACATGGCGTCGGCTCCCGAGATCGAGTGTTTCTAAATCCTCAGGTTGTGCGATGCCAGCGTTAACGAGAGCGGGGCCGTCTACGGCCATGCCCTTGTTGGTTGCTGTTGCTGCCATGTTCAGTCCTAACCCAAGCACCACAACGACCATGCCCATCGTGGACAAGTTCGCGCATCCAAAGACGATTAATGCGGCAAATGATCCCAGAACGGGGATGAGAGCTTGGGACTCACTTAGGTCAGCTACCTCTGGAATTACTTGGAGCGCCAAACCCACAAGAAGCAGCGGCCACAAATTCCAACGTTGCTGGAAAACACGACGAGGGTAGCCACCTGCGACCAAGCCCAGAAGCAACCCGACTCCCACGGAAATAAGTAGGAAGCTCATCGCCCCAAGAGTACCAAGAAAGACTCAGTGGGTAGGTTCATTTGTTTGCGCCTTGGTTGATTCCCTAATCACAGGTATTTTGCATTCAGTCATGGAGCCCGTCGTCCACTTTCGTGCAGCGATCTGTCTCTTGGGCCGCTTTCCCGCTCTCGCCGGTGTCGACCTTGATGTCACTGCAAGTGAGATCGTTCTTCTTAGCGGTCCCAACGGGGCAGGCAAGTCCACCTTGTTGCGCGCTTTGGCTGGGCTGGTTCCAGTTGTTGATGGCGTTGCCAACGTGTTGGGTTGTGATTTGCGGACCGACCGACGAACCATTCGTACGCGAGTGGGATTGCTTGGGCATGCTTCGGGTCTTTACGAAGATTTGAGTGTGGCTGAAAACGTTTCTTTTTGGGCGAGAGCTGGTCGTCGTTCAAAAAAATCTACAGATGAGATAATGGTTCGCGTCGGCTTAGATGGCCGACTCGCTGATGTAGCAGTTTCGCGATTGTCAGCAGGTCAAAAACGTAGGGCGTCGTTGGCAGTCTTGTTGGCTCGTGATTGTGAGATTTGGTTGCTCGATGAACCTCATGCTGGCCTTGATGCAGCTGGACGAGATTTGTTGGATGGGGTCGTACGCAGTGCCGCTGAGGCAGGAACGACGGTTATATTCGCGAGCCACGAGCTTGATCGGGCAGCAGTTCTTGCTCATCGAACGGTCGTTGTAGGTGCTGGCCAAACTCGACTTGATGGCAGCACCCCTAAATCGTTTACTGGGTCGACGGTTCCTTATGTGGCGTGACGCACTGTTGGTGGCAGGAAAAGATCTTCGTATTGAAGGTCGCTCACGGGTCACTACTAATCAAGTCCTCCCTTATGCGATTTTGGTTTTAGTTATTTTTGCTTTTGCTCTAGAGCCTGAGCGAGGGGTGTTAGTGCGAGCAGCCGCTGGCCTCTATTGGGTGGCAGTTTTGTTTTCGGCCTTGCTAATGGTCCAGCGATCGCATGCAGTTGAATCATTTGATGGCACTCGAGACGCATTACGCCTATCGGGGCTTGATCCGGCTGGCATTTTCCTTGGAAAAACAGCTGCCATTACGGTGCAACTGCTTGTTTTGGAAGTCGTGCTTGGCTTTGGTGTGGTTGTGCTCTATGGCGTTGAACCTCACGGGTTTGGGGTACTAGCGGCGACTTCGGTTGTGGCTACATGGGGTCTTGCAAGCGCTGGCACTTTGTATGGCGTGCTTGCTGCGGGTCTGCGAACTCGTGAGAGTCTTCTACCCTTGTTGTTGCTACCCGTTGTTGCTCCGGTGTTGATTGCGGCAACCCGAGCATCAGAATCAGCGCTTACCGGCGTCAACTTAGATGTATCGGCCAGCGATTGGATCAGTCTGCTTGGAGTGTTCGCAGTGATCTACACATTCTTTGGTGTCGTGGCCTTCGGCCCCCTTCTGGAGGATCAATGACAGATGAAGGATCAGTGACTAGTCAGAGCCATCGTCGAATTGGCACTGCTAGCGCTCTAACCACTGGTTTGGGCATTGCTTCACTTTTGGCTCTTGGGGTGACGGTTGCTCTTGGGCTAAGTCTTCCGGCGACAATTGAACAGGGAGAATATTCTCGTCTCATTGCCATTCACCCGGGCTTGGCATGGGCTTCTTATGTGGCGTTTGGTGTCGCCGCTCTGGCGAGCGCTGCATGGCTTTGGCCCCGAACTCAAGATCGTCGTTGGGACCAAC
>JBBSKG010000101.1:0-8655 GCA_038256565.1 Acidimicrobiales bacterium
CTGCCGCAATGGAGGCGAGGCCCGAAGACCTCGCGAAGTGGCCGTTACGATCCCTGGGTAACTAGCCATCCTTGCCCCCGCCGCAATGGAGGCGAGGCCCGAAGACCTCGCGAAGGGCTCGCAGATTTTGGTACCTCTGACCTGCACGAATGCAGGTATCTGCGAGCGGTGAATGAACTGACGCGGCAACACTCGAGATTAGGTTGTCAAGAAGCACAAGATAGCATCTCTGACCTGCATGCGAGCGATGACCGGGGTTTGGCGGTTCACCCGAGCGCTCGCAGTGTTTCATACGATGGTAGGACCTCCCGACCTTGGGAGCACTGGTGTGATGCCCATGAACTCGAAGCATTGCATTCCCCGTGATGTCGTTTCGCCTAAGTCCACAATAGCAATGGCGTCTTCGGTGAACCGTATGACCCGGCCCAAGTCCGAACGTAACCCAATCTTCTCAACGTCTGACAGGTCACAGATGAAGAGCGAATACTGCAATGAATAGCCATACCCTTTCACGACCTGGTGGACCTTCCTCAAGCGAGTTGAGTCTGCAATGTCGTAGCCGATCAAATAACGACGACGGCTCATCGATCACCTCGTCGCAAAGGCCACATAGTCGGGCACCTCACCGAGCAGATGAGCCCCCAGAAGCCTGGCCTGCACCTCGATCACGCGCCGATAACTGACGCGGTAGCCAAAAGTGGGGTGGGTGACCTCATGATCAAGCCGCCGTTCGTAGGCCCCGAGCACGGCCTTGCGTCCCGCCTGGGTCAAGGTCACACCCATCGCCCGGACCACAAAGTCGCTTGCCTTCACCTCGCCGTTGTTGATGAGATTGATGGCCACCGACTCGGCGACAAGTGGTCGAAGCTCTTCGGCGAGATCCAAAGCAAGAGCCGGGCGGCCATAGCGGGGCTGATGTAAGAAACCCACGTAGGGGTCGAAGCCAACGGCCAGGACGGTCGTCGTACAGTCCTTCACCAACAGCGAGTATAGATAAGAGAGCAAGCAGTTGACCGGGTCAAGTGGGGGCCGTCGATTGCGGCCATTAAAATCAAACGTCATCCCCGGCAGAGACCTGTCGTCGCGCAACATCGAGGTGAAGGCCCCGAAATACAATCGGGCGGCTGCGCCCTCGACCCCCAGCAGCGACTCGATGGACTCGACCTCGCTTGCCCTGACTGCAAGCCCCTTGAGCTGTCCAATCACTCTTTCGGGACGCTGACGGGCGTTGCGCATCAAAAGGGTACGCGAGTTGCGAATCTTGCCCTCGATCATGCGACGAGCAACGCCAAGGCCTCCTTGGCCCGACACTGCGAACTGGCGGCGTCGCAGCTCAACGTGTTTGGAAGGCAGGCCTTCGGCAATCCCCGAGAACCACCCACCATAGGAAAACCAACAGATCGGGATCTCCTGATTGAAGAGCTCGCGCACGAGCTGGGTGCTGATCTGCGCATTGCCGAATATGCAAAGCTGTGAAATATCGATCATGCGCAACGAAGCAAGGACATCCTTGTCCTTGGTTATCTCCACCCGCTGTTGGGACTTCTTGATGTAGGCACCCTGCTCGGTCACATACAACGGGCGGGGATCCGGGTCACGTGGCATCAGACGCCGCGGTGGCCGTTGCGACCGCGCGGCCAGTGCATTGGTCTCGTCGGGAAGGCAGATGCCGACGAGCGAACAGCGAGGACATTTGGGACTGTCGACGAGAGGCGGTGGTGGCAGGTCGGTTCTGGCGACAACACGCAACTCCGCCAGCAGGGCCAGCGTGCGAGTGACAAGGTCATCGTTGAAAGGAACGGTCACACGCTCTCGCGTCTCGACGAAGTACAGAACGCCTTCATCACAGCGATAACCCGCCTCACGCAAGAGCAGCCCGAGCACGCAGAGCTGCACTCGCTCTGGCTCCCATGATCGTTCGTCATTGTCAGGTGGGCTTCCCTTCTTGTAGTCCACCGGTATCACCGACTCGCCATCGCTCTCGAGCAAGTCGGCCTTAGCGACCAGCCCAAGTGCTGGCGATGACAACATCACCGATCGGGCTGCGAATGGCCGATCCTCATCCGGTGCTCTCGCCGGTCCCCCACCAGCATCGACAACCCGGTGGGCGTAATCGCCTTGAACCGTGTCGAGGTTGTGCTCAAACCGAGCCTGCACCCACTCGATGAAAAACAGCCGAGGGCAATAAGTGAACTCGTTGACCATGCGCGCAGGCACGAGATCAGGGGGCTCGATCAATGGTGTTGGGCTCGTCATCACTCATCCACGGGCTTGAACAAGCCAAGGCTGAAATGGCTGAGCGCACCCAGCGCTAAAGGTCCAACGATGGGTTCTTCGAACGTGATGCGAATGCCAACCGCCGAACGTGCGTCTTGCAAGTGCTCTCGAATGCGGTGCCGCCGATAGGAAAGTCCGTCCCGACTCGGCAAAACCTCTGTCGCCTGAACCTCGGCTTCGATGCCACGATATCGCAGCTCGGCAATCACCTCGCGCTGAAGAAACGATTCCACGGCCTCGTTTTTGCGACCATGGCGAGAAGCAGCAAAAGGCGTATGGCTTTCCCAAACCCTCGATGCCCGACACAAAAATGGAGCGACGGTTTGCAGGTCGCCGACGGCCTCAAGGCCAAGAGTTGCCGGACGAAAATCTCGAAGATGTTGATGGCCATCGAGGCGGCGAACATCGAGGAGAGCCCTTAGGGTCTTGTCGTCAAAACCACCTCTGGCCCAAACCACTGCATGGTCCAAGAGGCCGTCACCGTCTTCGTCAAAGACCAGGTAGTGAGCGTGCCCATGGCTCTTGAGTGGTCGCCCCTCTGCGTCCTTGCCGGCCAACAATGATGAAGTACTGCCCGCATTCTTTGCGCCGTAGCGAGACATTGCAGCGTTCCTCAACACATCAGCCATGACGACGGCAGAACGAACACCTGGTTGGGCTGTAGTCGAAAGCGCCCACCGCACTGCGTTTGGCTGCACGGCAACCCGAACATGTCTGGTGCTCGTCTCGTGAAAAGACGCTGGGTTCGGATAGGTAACCCATCTTGCGCCTGGCGGCACGAGCAAGCCTTTCTTGCGCATGTCTTGGGTCCGGATACAAAGCTCATTAACCTGGAGCGGTGAGTTCGGCGTGAGCACCCGAACGCCGCCATCACCGTCGCCATCGCTCGGGTGGACCCATGGACCGTCAAGATCAACGTCGTCGATAAGGCGAGCCTCACAAACGCTTTCGGCGCGCCCTAAAAAAGGCAGAGCATCCAACATGGTGCTCAGCGCCGAGCGCTGTTCACCGGTCAAGTCGACATCCCAACGCATGAACAACTCTGCGTTACGTGCTGTCACCACAAACGCATCGATGACCCTGTCGGTGCCGTACTTCTCGTCAGGAAGATAATGACGAGTGGTTGCCTCGAGATGATCCGGAAGTTGGAACGCCGGCGGCTGAGCCAAAGCCTGTAGCAAGGAGTGGACGACCGGTTCATCAAGATGAGGGGCCCTTGCCTGCCAAGTCGCATAGAGCCCCCGCAAGAGACGCCACGGCGAGGGTGGCCATTCGACGGCAGCTTCATTGACATGGCGTCCCCATGGTGTCGCATGAAAGCGGCCCCATGGGAACGCAATGCCCACAACGGTAGGCATCAGCCTTCGTCTTCCGATGAGACGCCTGCCTCGTCTTTGGGCTTAGAACTGCCTTTGGTTTTCGACCACTGCACCTCAAGAGGGCCACCTGAACCGAGCTCCGCCGAACACTTGGCAACAAGCTCTTGAATACGGGCGCTGAGAGTTTCGCCCGAAGGAAGTTCATCTCCGGTCTGGTCGGTTATCTTCTCCTCGATCGGGACGAGATCGCAGGCGGTTCGAAGACGTAGTCCACCATTGAGCAAGCTGCGAATCTCCCATAGCGCTATGGCCTCTAGCAATGCCGTGGCATCGGGGCTCAGCCCGTATGCACGAAGTTGGGCAAGATCGAGCGAGAAGTATGCAGTAATCGACCCCGCCGTGTACTCCATGCGATGGAACGGGATCGAGCCATACCCTTCTTTCGACGTGGTGCCCTCGCTTGACTCGTGCATGACCTGATCACGCTTCACTCCGCCGCTTACGACAGGCTCGATGTCATCGGCTTCGACAAAGCCCGTCAGGGCCCGAGCGATCTTCGGCTGCCCTGGCCAAACCTTTGCGTTTTCGGCAAAAAAGACGCCATGAATCAGACAGAGAGGGTCAAGCGCACATACCGCCGCCGCTATGTCTCGGGGAGACAACGGGGTGTCGTCCTGAAGGCCAAGACGATCCCTGATGACCTCCTTCATGCCCACACCATCGAGCGTGGCGTCCTTGACGAACGCAGATGCAAGACGATGAGCCTCCGTCCGACTTGATGTGAGATATCGGCCATCATCAGCTGCGGTCACCTTGACCCACGGAAGGCCCTCAAGGGTGGCCATAGGTGCGCTGGCGGAATCATCCCAGCCGGCCCCCTCAAGACGATTGGCCATCGACTGGGCCGACTCGACGAGCAAACACGAAATGGTTGAAAGCTCACCATCGCTTCCGCGTCGAGGTCGTTTGAATGTCGCTGCACCGATATCGGGAAAGCCTGTCGGTTGAAATCGCGACCCACTCGCAGGGCGGAGCGGAATCTCGAATAGGCGCCGGTTCTTGGTTGTTGTCATTGGTCTTCTCCTTTGTTGAGGTCTAGTGAGGAAAGCAGTGCCGCTTGGGCCTGTCGTTGCCCCGAGGGGCAAAGCAACGCAGCGGCAAGACGGGGCCCGTCAACGCCAGCCGCCATAGCCGTCGTTGAGGAGGGGGCGGGATGAAGCCGAGCCATGCGAAGCCTGAGCAGCGCGTCGGCAAGCACCGGCACCACCCGATTCGCTCGCAAGAGCGCAGCCCACTCCAGTTGGGGGGTGAGCGCATGCGGTTCGCCCTGCACAAACAGGGGGTCCGCGTGGTAGAAGGGCGCAAGGAGTTGCAACGCTGGCAACGGAGTACGGCCAATCTGGCTGTGGTCTTCCCCTTGCCAATGGAACGTAGGTGCCCGAGGGGGACGCAAAATCAAAAGGCCGTGAAGTAAACGACCGAGACGGTGTTCGTCGAGGAGCCCTGCCACGAAACAGGCAGCATCCCCGCCTCGGGGAGTAACAACATGGTCGAAGCCCGCGTGGAGAGCGTTCCCATCTTGATCTTCACCAGTGGCTTGGCGTGAACGCCAGACCAGAGCATCGGCCAATACCTCGTGTATCGGACGACGCCATGCGCCCTCGACGCGAGGTGGTTTCAGCGGCTCTCGTAGAGGAGTCGGTAGAAGGAGGTCGCGAAGCGACGATCTGGAGCGATCAGTCTCGGTGGCCAACGCAGCAAACTTGCCATCACGATCTGTGCTGAAGGCCAGTGCAGACGCGAGGCGAAGCTCTGGTGTGTTGTCATCGAGCAATGGCAACCAGTCTTCGGCCCTCAGTTGTCCGGCCTTTGTATTACCCAACGGTCGAAGCTTTGCTCGGTCACGAAACCCTTTGGATTGGGAAACTAGATGTTCGGCGTCCGCCAAGCTGATCAATACCTCTTGCAAGGCGCCAGGCCCGCCCTGTCGAGCCAGGTTGAACATTGCCCGTTCCAGCCGTCGCGTCGCCGCCAGAACCCCGGCCGGTGGCTCCTTACCGCGACGGAGTCGATCAACCCACGGTTCAACCTCAATCAAGAGACTGACCTCAGAGCGTTCAGCAACCCTGACTTCACCCACCGGAACGGCCATGGGGTTTTGGCCATGACGCTCGACGAACGCGTAGCGTTTGAAATGACTGATGCCACGGTCAACTCCGAGGGTCGTCACCGCTTTCACCATGTCGAGCCCATCGCGCGCCTGTCGGCCGTTCCATGTCGCTCGCCCTTCACCGAGCAGACGTTCGATCTCACAAAATGCCGCCGGACGCTCCCAGACGGGAGCCCACAACTCACCCTTTTCGTTCTCGTCAGCCGCGCTCGCATAACCAACAGGGGCAGCGTTGACCGTGAACGGCATTGCTGCCCTGCTCGATCGCCCATCACCAAGCCGGCGAGCTGCGGCACTGGCGAAAACCAAGGAACCCTCAAAGAGCAACACAAAATCCCAAGGGTTCACAAGACTTTCTGCTGATGTCCTACCGGCACCGCCTGGATCGAACTGACCGATAGCAGCCCCCACCCGTTTTGGGTCGCCTTCGTCGAAAAGGGCGGCTTGCAGCCAGGCCAGTGACATCTCTCGGGTGGGCACCTTCTTTCCTTCTCGTAGAAAGAGTGCGTCGCTCAGTCGTTGCATAAAGTTGTTGGACAGCTCCAAGCGACCGAGATTCCCTCCTGTCCCGAGAATGGGGGGGAATTTCGGTCCGTCGGAGGTAAGGACAATGGCGGCATCAATCCACGCCACCGCCTGATCGTCCAGCCGCGAGCGACAGGCAGCAACAAGTTGTTCCTTGTCCAACCCTTCGTCGTAAAGCTCTCTCGCCAAAGCGATCGTCGAGCGGTACGGGCCAAGACGATCAGCGGTGGAACCCATGATGGCCTCTATGCCATCCTTCGCATCCTTGGGGCCAAAACCACTACCGCCATTCCATGGAGCCACAAGGGGCGTTGGCACGTAGTGGTCGAGGAAGAAATCTTCCAATGTCGAACGTGTCGCCTTGGTTGAAAGAACAAAGGAAGAACAGTCCCAGTGACCACGGACGTCATCATCGAGTTGTTCGCTTACCAGGCGAAGAACGCCTAGCCCCTTCAAATACGACCCGAGTGGGGCTGTCCGACAGCCTGGTAAGAGAAGATCGTTCCTCATGCCCGCTCCTCTGGGGTATCGACACTTGCGCTGGCTCGCCAGTCGCTGAGGCGAACGAGTGCCTCGAGAAAAGCGAGGCGGAACGGCCCAAGATCGGCACGATCTCGCAGTTGCAGCGCCATGCGGCCCCAGGACTGTTGGCCATCTGGGCCGTCACCAAGCGTCATCGGCGAGAGGTCCAATCGAACTGGCGGCAACGGGCCCCTCGCCAATGACAGACCGGGCAACATGTCACCATCCTCAATGCCCAATGCCCGCCCGCCCTTTTCTTTAGGGAGCGAGCGGATCCCGAGACGGACCCGACCATGATGAGCGGCAATCAGATAGACGGCCACGTCTCGCTCTACCACCCCATCCAACAGTTCCGAAGCGTCACCAAGTAGCGCCAATGCGGAGGCAAGCTCGTGACGAAAATGGCGTTGTTTGTAACGCGGTGCCCGACGAATTGACTTAGCCCAAGGGCCGCCCTCTGTCGCTATCGCCTTCTCGGCCTCGCTCTGCGCTGCACCTTCCATCGATGTTTGGAAAATCTCGTGGACCTTCCCAATGTCATGCAACCCTCCAGCCACGATCGCCGCCTCAACATGGGCAGTCGAAAGCTCGTTGGAGGCGAACCCGTCCGGGGCCAGTTCGCTCACCACCTTTTTGACCTCGTCCTCAACGTCTTTCAAATGGTCGACGAGGCGAACCCATCGCTTGGTGACGTAGCTGACTGGGTCATCACCAACCGCCTCATCGACCTCGTCGATCTCTGATGACGCAGTGTCGTCAACAACGGGGGCCACGACCCCCTTCAGTGAAGGGTCCCAGCCAGAAGATTCGCTGTAACCCCCATCTGTTGTCCGGAGCAGAATGATCTGACCGGGACGCAGTGCCGTCACATCGAGTGACTGCCACCGGCCATTTATGTGATCAAAAACAAAACCGGCCCGCTTCTTCTTCAGCGCGGCTCGCAACTCACCAAGCGAGACAGGGCACAGCTCCTTTTTGGTCGGGGAAACCTCTAGATCGGGCTGTCGCTCTGAGGCTGGGAAGTCTCGCCAGAAGACTTGGACGTCAAGGTCATCGGCATCACGTAAGAAGGGGGCGATATCAAGATCGCCGCCAGCAAGATCAGGGGTGGTGTCAAAGAGACCCAGCAGATCGCGCCGTCGAATCACGGGGACTCGTTCAGAGGTGACCGCTACCTTGGCGTCTCCGAGGAACGAGCTTGTGACTGGCTGGCCATCCAACGCTGACAATGCCTCGGCGCTGGCCTTGATATCAGCTTCGGGATA
The DNA here is from genome assembly GCA_038256565.1 of Acidimicrobiales bacterium. Taxonomy (GTDB): domain Bacteria; phylum Actinomycetota; class Acidimicrobiia; order Acidimicrobiales; family CADCSY01; genus JACOTK01. The sequence goes on from JBBSKG010000101.1 coordinate 8,079, forward strand.
AGGGAGAGCTTTCAAGGGTGGCGCCCACAACAAAACGGCATCGGGGGTCAAGCCATCTCGATTGCATCGCCCTGCCCGCTGCACGATCGATGGCCATGGAGCAACTTCGGTAAAGAGCACTGCCGCTGAGATGTCAACGCCTGCCTCTACAACTTGGGTTGATACGACAATGCGACCTGGCCTGGCCGTGTCAACGGCAGCAATCGCTTGCTCGACCTGGCGCTTGCGATCGTCAGGTCGAAAGCGAGAATGCAGCAACACCAACTCGGCGTCGGGTTTCTGGGCACTGATCTTCTTGTGAACCTCGCGAGCGGCGGCGACGGTGTTCATCACCGCCAGGGTGAGGGTTCCGGAGCGATGCTCACTCATAAGTGTGTCGGCAACGGCAGCTGGGGACAGGGTACCCCCTTCGCCAAGACGCCTCACCGTGCGAGTAGCGTTCAATCGCCGAGCCAGCCCACCCTGTCGATCGGCCTCACCGATGGAAACGACCGTCTCGATCTCGGGACAATCAACGGTTGCGAACCGACGACGATCGACGGTTGCTGACATCCAGGTGGAGAGCGCGGGCAATGCC
>JBBSKG010000102.1:0-8555 GCA_038256565.1 Acidimicrobiales bacterium
ATTTCATCATCGACCAACAAGGCGGGGTCGGGGGTTGGGAAGGGGTCCCACACCACTGACGATTTTTTACCCATCCGTTCCCAGAGCTCTTCTGAGACATGGGGAGCAAGGGGAGCGAGCATTAAAGCGAACGCCGTGGCAACTTCTACCGGAGTGTCGCCATGTTCGGTCACGTGTTTCGTCAATGCATTGTTCAGTTCGATGAGTTTGGCTACTGCGGTGTTGAAGCGGAGCCCCTTCATATCGTCAGTTACGCCTGCGATGGTGCGATGCAAAAGACGACGTAGGTCGATGTCGCCAGTTTCTTGTGTTACACGCAGATCACCGGTCTCTTCATCGACCAGGTTGCGCCACAAGCGTTGTAGAAATCTGTGAACGCCCGTGATGTCACGTGCATTCCATGGGCGATCGGCATCGAGAGGGCCCATGGCCATTTCGTAGAGCCTTAAGGTGTCGGCTCCGTATGCTCCGTAGATCGTTTCTGGGTCAACTGAGTTCTTTAGGCTCTTGCCCATTTTTCCAAGCTCTTGGGTAACCGGCTCTCCATTAAGGGTGAAGCCCGACTCCACATTGCCCTGTACCTCTTCTGCTGGAACGTAGACCCCGCGAGCATCAATGTAAGCAGGGGCGAGAATGTAGCCCTGGTTGTAGAGGCGCTGAAAGGGTTCAGGCGTAGAGACGTGTCCGAGGTCGAACAACACTTTGTGCCAAAAGCGGCTGTAGAGAAGGTGGAGAACTGCATGTTCTACACCGCCCACGTAAAGGTCAACGCCACCAAAGGCTGGTGTTCCGTCTGCATGGGAGCCTTGCATCCAGTACTTCTCGACACCGGGGTCGACAAACGCCTCGGTGTTGGTGGGGTCGAGGTAGCGCAGGTAGTACCAGCACGACCCGGCCCACTGGGGCATCGTGTTGAGTTCTCGTCGGTAAGATTTTGGGCCATCGCCAAGATCGAGAGTCACATTCACCCATTCGCTGGCTCGTCCCAATGGTGGCTCTGGCACGCTGTCATCGCCCTCGCCAAGAACAACGGGGGCATAGTCTTCGATCTCGGGAAGCTCAACTGGCAACATTGACTCGGGTAGGGCAACGGGTAGGCCGTGTTCGTCGTAGACGATTGGGAATGGTTCGCCCCAGTAGCGCTGACGACTAAACAGCCAGTCGCGTAACTTGTAGTTAATGGTCCCTGTTCCCGCCGAGCGCTTTTCGAGCCACTCGATAATGAGTGACTTTGCCGCTGGCGTATCGAGGCCATTGAGGGTGACTTCATCGTTGGCCGACGACATGGCGAGGCCGTCTCCTGTAAAGGCTTCGGGCCAACTCGCCGATGATGTTCCGGGCGAAAGATCATGACTCTCGAACCATGCTGGCGTGGGTTCCACAACGCCAACGATGGCTAGTTCAAACGCAGTGGCGAACTCGAAGTCTCGTGTGTCGTGTGCTGGCACGGCCATAATTGCGCCGGTGCCATAACCCATGAGCACGTAGTCGGCCACGAACACCGGAATTTGTTCACCGTTTGTTGGGTTAAGGGCGAAAGCGCCGGTGAATACGCCAGTTTTAACCTTTGATTCGACTTTTCGTTCGACATCAGATTTCGATTGTGCATAGCGAACGTATGTTGCAATAGCTTCAGCAGGAGTAGCTCCTGCTTCGCCCACGCCGCGCCATGAAGTTGGAATGTTTTCGGGCCACTCGCTCGCGACAATTTGGTCCATGAGCGGATGCTCAGGAGCAAGCACCATGTAAGTCGCGCCAAAGAGAGTGTCAGGCCGCGTGGTGAACACTTCGATAATAATTCCAGGGTCGATGGCAAGTGGAAAGCTCACTGCTGCGCCCTCGCTTCGTCCGATCCAGTTGCGCTGCATGAGTTTTATGGGCTCAGGCCAATCGATTAAGTCGAGATCAGAGAGCAGTCGCTCGGCATAAGAGGTGATTCGCATTTTCCATTGCCTGAGCGGGCGTTTGTACACAGGAAAGTTGCCACGCTCACTTCGCCCCTCGGCGGTTACTTCTTCATTGGCCAAGACGGTGCCAAGACCTGGGCACCAGTTAACGGGGGCTTCGTCTAGATATACGAGACGGTGGCTATCGATCACGCTGCGTTGCTCAAGACCAGAGAGAGATGACCACTTCCGTCCATTTTGATGGCTTGCATTGTTGGGTTCATGCTCGCCTGTTTCAAACGCTGCAATCAGTTCACTGATAGGCCTCGCTCTGTTGGTCTTAGAGTCGAACCAAGCATTGAATAGTTGCAGGAAAATCCATTGCGTCCATCTATAAAAGGCAACGTCAGTAGTGGCGACACTTCTACGGTCGTCGTGGCCCAAGCCCATTGCCCGAAACTGTCGACGCATATTGGCGATGTTTGCCTCGGTCGTGATCCTGGGGTGCTGGCCAGTTTGGACGGCGTATTGCTCGGCGGGAAGGCCAAAAGCGTCATAGCCCATGGCGTGCAACACGTTGAATCCCTGCATCCGCTGGAAGCGGGCAAAGACATCGGTGCCGATATATCCAAGCGGGTGACCCACATGGAGCCCTGAACCACTCGGGTAGGGAAACATGTCGAGCACATACAACTTGGGCCGATCAGCGGCTATTCCATCAGCAGAAAGTGGTCCTGTTGGGTTGGGCGAGTGGTAGACGCCTTCTGCTTCCCAACGGTTTTGATGGCGTCGTTCGATCTCGTTAGCAAGCTCTGCTGCATAGCGAAAGGGAGGAATTTCACTTGAAGAAGGGGAAGAAGATGAAGCAGCACACATAAAGGTCAGCGTAATAGGCCTGGGGGATGGGACTCGATGCATGTTTACTTCGATGTCATGATGACGTCACTTATATGTAACCAAGGACACTTAGTGGGAGTCGGAGAAGGTCAATGACTACGTTGCAAGAACGCATCGAGAGCGCCACTTCTCGTGGCGGCAAAATTACTTTCGAGGGAAGTGGCGGCGGAGAACAGATCGAGTGGGTGCAATTCCACGACGAGGCTCGCTCTATGGCTGCTGCCATGCAAGCCAGGGGAGTCGTCCCAGGTTCGCATGTTGGGCTTCTGGGTCCGACCAGTCGCCCGCTGGTAACAGCTATTCAGGCCACATGGCTTTGTGGTGCAGCCATTGTGGTTCTCCCATTGCCAATGCGTATGGGCTCCATCGAAGAGTTTGTGGCACAAACCCGAGTTCGCCTGGCGAGTGCCGATGTTGATCTGTTGTTGATCGACCCGGACCTGGCCCCGTTCGTAGAGCCCATTCCCGGAGACCCACCAATGGCCCAGTTTGCTGAGGTTATGGGCAAGGTTCCGTCGTCAGCTTTCGTTCGTCCCCCCGATGATCTTGACGCTCTGGCTATCTTGCAGTTCACCAGTGGTTCGACTTCTGACCCCAAGGGCGTGATGCTTCCGCACCGACAGGTTGGGGCAAACCTCGATGCCATTGCCTTGGGCACCGCCTTGGACCCCGATGTAGATGTGCTGATTTCTTGGCTCCCGCTCTATCACGACATGGGCCTTATTGGTCTTATGAGTTTGGGCATGACGACAGGTACTGATCTCGTGTTGGCGGCTCCGCAAGACTTCCTTGCCTCTCCGCTTCGCTGGGCCGAATGGTTCGATCGTTATCAGGGCACCGCAACTGCCGGGCCAAACTTCTCATACTCATTGTTGGCCCGAGCTCTGGGTCGTTCGTCGACTCTCGATCTTTCTCGTTGGCGCATTGCTCTCAATGGTGCTGAGCCGATTGACCCAAAGACCGTCGAGGCCTTTTGCGCTGCTGGTGCTGCTCACAAGCTCGACCCCCGCGCTGTCTTCCCGGCCTATGGCATGGCTGAAGCCGTGTTGGCCGTTAGCTTCCCTGAGCCATTCACAGGCATGGGCGTAGACGTTGTTGATCGGCGAGTCCTTGAGGACAATAACTATGCCGCAGTGTTAGAGGCTGGTGGCGAAGGTTCCCGCTCTCTTGTCAAGCTTGGACGAGCAGTGAAGGGTTTAGAGCTGCGCATTGTTGATGCAGGTGGCAACTCTTTGAGTGAGCGTGAAGTGGGCGAGGTACAGGTTCGTGGTGCTTCTATTACCACGGGTTATTACAAGCGTCCCGAAGTTACCGCCGCTTCATTTGATGGCGAGTGGCTACACACTGGCGACCTTGGTTATTTCGCCGAAGGTGACTTGGTGGTGTGTGGTCGCAGCAAGGACATGATCATCGTGGGCGGTCGTAACGTCTTTCCAGAAGACGTGGAGCGTGCCGCTGCCGAGGTTGAGGGTGTCCGCCCTGGCAATGTCATTGCCTTTGGCATTGAGGGTAAGAAGGGCAAAGAGACCATCGTTGTGATTGCTGAGACAAAGGCAACCGATATCGCATCGACGCGCAAGTTGGTTGCTGAGCGAGTACTTGCATCAGTTGGCCTTCCAGCATCAGAGATTGTGTTGGTTGAACCTGGCACGATTCCAAAGACCTCATCGGGCAAACTTCAGCGGTCGCTGTGCCGCACCCGTTATTTGGACGAAGAGTACGAGCTTGTATAGGGCCACCGCTTTGTGATTGGCGGTTGGAACACGAAAGAACCCGGGCAGCGTCGCCCGGGTTCTTTCATTTTTCGTGTCACTGGCGCCTAGGGCCTGATTTTAAGAGAAATAAGAAAACTTGTGGGCCATTATCTATGTCGCCGTCATAACCCGAACCCGGCCCTGAATACTCACCGTCAGGAATGGTGTCATCAGGCTGGTTGGGCGAGGGCACTGTAGTCGTGGGGATATTTGGGATAGTGCTACCTGGAGACTTTGGAACGGTGGTATCACTTGGATTATTGGGGACCGGCAAAGTTATAGGGACTTCTCGGGGGCTAGGCAGCGTTGTCGGTAATGGTGCATTTGGCAACGGTGACAGAGCAAGGTCTCGTGGCATGCCAGGGTTGACTTGAGCTCGGTATTCGTCAGCAAGGGCAAGTGCTTTTATGCATCGGTCCTTGATTTTACTGCGTTCTTTTTGTTTACTCTCATCAAGTTTGGCCGTCATTTCGAAACGGCCATTGAGACTCATCACGAGTTTGGCAAACTGTTCCGTGACACCCATGAGGGCTTGGTTGCACTGTGCATCTATGTGCGCCCTAGCAGCTTGATAGGCGGCATCTGGGGTTGGTTCGCCCCAGAAGGCAACTTCTATGCCGAGGTTGAGTTGAGCCATGAGGGTATAGGTGTCGACCTTTGGAATAGTGCTCTCTTCTATTAATGAAGTGTTACTCGTTGCCGTAAGTTTCAAAGAAGGTTCTTGTTTGGCCTTTAAGTCGGCTTCACTCGTGGGGCTAGGAATGTGAATACCGATAACGCCCATGCTTGAAGACAGTGCTGATTGGATCGGACCAGGTAAAGCTCCAGATGCCCCAAGGCTTCCTACGGCGGCTGCGCTGACGGTGCCCGCGAGCGCCATCTTTCCGGCAAGAGTCGCGAGGAATGCACCAATCATGATTTTGGTATCGGCCTGTTATTTGCTTGGCTGGAGTATTACTTAGAGTGAGGATGGGGTCAGTCTTCAGAGTCACCGCGGTTTACTTCACGCAAAAAGCTTTCAACCTCGGCAGCAAGCTCTTCTGATGAAGGCATCGGACCAAGACCTGGGCTTTGTGTCATATCAAGTTGGGCGTCGTAAGCCGCTTCGAGACTGTGAAGCATCTGAAGGTGCTCATCGTTGTTGGCGATGCTGACATCGAGTTGATTGACGAGTGCGACCCCGGCCTCTCGAAGCTCGCTTGGGTCGAATCGCAAGTTGCCCACTTCGGCAAGGCTGTCTAACAAGGCAGCCCCCGCATGAGGGTAAGTCATTGCCGATGCATAGTGAGGAACTTGTGCCCACAGTCCAACGGCATCTATGGAGGCCTCTGCGCATGATCGCTCAATGGCGGCCTGCACCCCGGCTGGAACGTCAAGAGTTGGACGCATGCCCATGAAACGATCAGCGAGTTCGGTTCGGTTCGCCGTGCAAGCAACCTTGGGAGGGCGAGTATGCGGGGCAGGGGCGGGAAAGGCTCCAAGGCCAATGACAAGATGAACGCCAAAACGTTGGGCGAGTTCAACTACTTCAGACGAGAACGAGTGCCAATGCGTGTCGGGCTCAGAACCGGTGAGCAACAGAAGGTCTCGTCCGTCGAGATCGTGACCGTGGCGGAGTTCAAGAGTGGGCCAGGTAAGACCTGTGTTTACCCCATCGGCAAGATGGGCCACTGGTCGTCGTGATCGAAAGTCGAGGAGGGTGTCAGTATCGAAGCGAGCGACCAGGGTGGTTTCGCCGTTGCCTAGCAGGTAGGCCATTGCACTCATGGCCGCCATGCCCGCATCTACCCATCCGTCTAGCGCCGAGATCAAAAGGGGCTCGGTGAGGGCAGGTTCATCCACCAGCTGATGTAACGGACTCATATGCACAACCTACAGGGTTGGGTTAGCCTGAGGTTGTTCGGACTAGTCCGTTGGCCGCTTCCCCCGGTGTTGATCACCAGCCTTTCTAGGCTTCATTCTTTGGGGAATTGCATGTCCGATTCTGATGCACCTGATAGTTCAACTGTCGCTCCGCCGTGGTCATATTCAAGCGCTCCTACTGCGTTTGACGCGTGGAGAGAGCGTCTTGAGCTGTTGATTTCTCGTCCTGCCGACCCTGGCCGTTGGGCAATAGTGGTAGTCGCTGTTGTTGCAGCACTTGTGGTTGGTGTTCTCCTTGTTCGCAAACAGACGCCGCCGCCTGAGTTGAGTTTGCCCATGGCGGGCAGTGCCACAGAGGCAGCGGTCACACCGAGTACCACAACGGTAGTTGCTGAGCTGGTGGTGCATGCAGCAGGTGCTGTTAACCAGCCAGGCGTTTATCGACTCGCTGTCACAGCCCGGGTTGTCGATTTGATTGAACGTGCAGGGGGTCCAATTAAAGAGGCTGAGCTTGATGCATTGAACCTTGCGGCACCACTAACTGATGGTCAACGTGTCTACGTGCCACGCGAAGGTGAGGTCGTTTCTGGTCCGCTCGATATTGGAGGTTCGTCGGGGGAAGCGGGGCTCGTGCTCGACCTGAACGCTGCCACAGCAGAACAACTCGACACGCTGCCCGGCGTTGGCCCGGCAACCGCTCGTTCGATTCTCGATGAACGCACTCAGAAGGGTCGTTTTGGTTCAGTTGAAGACCTGCTCGATGTGCGAGGTATTGGTGAAGCCAAGCTGGCAGAGATTCGGCCCCTGGTTCGCGTGTGAGCGATCGCTGGGCCGTCGTTTTGGCGCTGGCTGTATGCATGGGTGCGTGGTGGTCGCCTGCCCTGCCGTCTTGGGTGCCGCCCGTCGCCATGGCCCTTGTGGTCATGGCTCTCATACGCCGTCGTGTCGTACTGCTTGTTGTTGGAGGAGCCTTGCTTGCAGCAAGTCTCGGCTCGCTTGCATGGTCGGGTTTGGTAGCGCCCGTGCACCCCGTCGTTATTGACAAAGAGGTGACTCTGCTCAGTGACCCGGTTGATATTCGTGGAGCGTTACGAGTCGATGTCCGTGTGGGAACCAGACGGGTGGAGGCTTGGGCTAGAGGCGAGGCATCGTCGGGTTTACGCGACCGCCTTGCTGGTGAGCGAGTGGTCGTTCAAGGCCGTCTAGTGGCGCCATCGCCTCAGGCCCGTGACTGGCTGGCACGGCGTCATATTGCTGCTCGACTACAAGTCAGCGGTATTGGTAATTGGCGACAAGGTGGACTTATTTCACGAGTGGCAAACACCGCTAGGCGCACCCTGTCGGCAGGGGCCAGACCCCTCGATGATCGCCAGCGTCCCCTCTTTACTGGGTTTGTCCTTGGAGATGACCGTGGTCAGCGTCAAGAAGTTGCCTCTGACTTTCGAGCTGCTGGGCTGACGCATTTGCTCGTGGTTTCGGGTCAAAACGTTGCTTTCGTAATTGTTTTGGCCAGACCACTAGTGAGTCGTTTGAGTCTTCGTTGGCGCTGGGCTGTGACGCTGCTGTTGTTGGGTTTCATCATTGTGATCACAAGAGCGGAACCTTCGGTACTCAGAGCCACGGCAATGGCGGCAATAGCTGCTACAGCAGTTGAAAGGGGAAGGCCAGCAACTCGGCTGCGGATATTGGCACTTGCCGTTGCGGGTGTGGTATTTATCGACCCGTTGTTGGTTTATGCAATGGGGTTTCAACTATCGGTTGGAGCGTCGCTGGGCATTGTGATGTTGGCGGGACCAATAGCCGCACGCATTCCAGGACCACGGTGGTTTGGTGAGCTTCTAGCAGTCACGGTGGCGGCACAGGTGGGAGTGGCTCCGATCATTATTCCTGCCTTTGATGGTCTTCCCGTTGCTTCATTGCCCGCCAACCTGCTTGCTGTTCCGGCGGCTGGTCCGCTCATGATGTGGGGACTAGTTGGTGGCATGTTGGCTGGTGTTCTTGGCCCTCCCTTTGATGCGGTGTTGCATTTCCCAACGTCGTTACTCGTGAACTGGGTCTCAGGAGTGGCCGAGTGGGCAGCTGGCTTATCCCTGGGGCGTATCGAAATGACTCACCTCGTAGGCTTACTTTCTTTGATGGGTATCACCTGTATTGC
>JBBSKG010000103.1:0-8516 GCA_038256565.1 Acidimicrobiales bacterium
CGAGCAGATAAGCGTCGTTAGGAATATCGCGCGCCCAAAGATCGAGATGATCTCCATCTCCAAGATGAACGATGAGCGGGTGATCGACGGGGCGTCCTTTGACCTCAAAAACTTTGCGAACAGCTTCATCATTGCTCGCATCGGCACCTAGGCCGTAGACCGTTTCGGTAGGAAAGGCCACTAAACCGCCACGCACTAAGACCGCTAGCGCTTCGGCGAGGTTCAACGGGTGGGGTTTGGCAATGGAGCCCGAGACTGAGTCGCCGCCTCTTCTCGATATTCCAACAGCGCCTCGACCAACCCCTGGTCATATGTTGCCAATATACGTACGGCCAACAAAGCCGCATTGCGGGCATTGCCTACGCCAACAGTCGCCACAGGAACTCCAGCTGGCATCTGCACAATCGAAAGCAGGGAGTCGAGTCCAGAGAAATGAGCCAACGGCACAGGTACGCCAACCACTGGAAGATGCGTCATAGCCGCCAGCATGCCCGGGAGATGTGCCGCTCCACCAGCACCCGCAATAATTACCTTAAGCCCCCGCTCTGAAGCTGCTTGGGCATAACCCAACATGTCGATGGGCGTGCGATGAGCTGAAACCACCCGCACTTCGTGATCTACATCAAATGCATCCAACAGATCAGAGGCGGGTTGCATGACGGCCAAGTCTGACGCCGAACCCATAACTATTCCCACCAAAGGCATGTGGTCAGGCTCTTGTGATTGATTTCGTCGACTCATGTCAACTCCCTCTCCATACCCATCAATAATCCAGCAGCCTTGCGCGCTCGTGAGCGAACCAGTTCTAAATCATCTCCAACTACTGTTACATGCCCGAGCTTGCGTCCTGGTCGAGCCTCTTTGGCATAGAGATGCACATGCGCCCCAGGAACGCCAAGGGCTGCGGCGAGACCAGCTTGTGGGTCTAGTACGTCTGGCGCTCCAAGCACGTTGGCCATCGCTACTGCATGACCCGTTAAAGAGATATCACCAAGTGGAAGGTCAAGCACTGCTCGTAGGTGATTTTCAAACTGTGAAGTAACACAACCCTCAATAGTGTGATGGCCCGAGTTGTGCGGACGAACGGCAAGCTCATTGACCAAGAGACCGTCTTTTGTGGCAAACAACTCAATTGCCATGATGCCAACAAGGTCGATCGCTTCGGCCAACTGGCGGGCCACTGCCGTGGCCTGAGCCTCCAAAGCGTCGCTCAAAGAGCAAGGGGCAAAAACCTCATGACAAATGCCATCACGCTGCACCGTCTCGACCACTGGATAAACAACGCATTCTCCAGATGGACGGCGAGCCACCATCACCGCAAGCTCGCGTTCGATCGGAACCCACGCTTCAACTAACAGCGCACGACCAGAGAGCTCTTCTAACAATCGAGTTGCCTCTGAGGAATTTTCAACTACCCACACACCACGCCCGTCGTAGCCGCCTGTTGCCAACTTCACCACAACAGGCCAGCCATACTCCTCGCCAAACCCGATGACGTCATCAGCCCCGTCAATCACATCGATATAAGCAGGCACGGGTAAGCCTTCTTTAACCATGGCGTCGCGTTGTCGGCGTTTGTCGAACACAGTCGCTGCAACCGAGGCACTTGGATGCAATATGTGGCCTGACTCCTCAAGCGCCAAGAGGTCGTTAGGGTCAAGAAGTTCATGTTCGAAGGTGATGACGTCACAAGATTGCGCAAATCGCTGGAGAGCCTCAAGCGAGCTAGGCGAACCGGTTTCAACGTCAGCAGCAACTAATGCGGCCGCATCTTCTGCAGTATCTGCCAACAGACGAACGGTTAGCCCCAGTGCAATGCCAGCCTGGTAGGTCATGCGAGCCAATTGGCCTGCACCAATTATGCCTACACGCTCGGTTTTCACCGTCGCACCAGTCAGACCCACGTTTGCATCGTAGTTTGGTTCACTGTCTATTTATGTGATCACCCGAGAGACATCTTGGTCCTAAGGCTGAACGAATAAGGCTTGACGCGACAGTGCCCCCGAAGAACCGAGGGCACTGTCTATTACATCCCAATAGGAAAGGTCAGCGCTGGGTGCCGACCTTCAGGTCCTTGAAGGGAAGCTCTTTGTCAACACGAGGCTCAGACGGAAGCCCGAGAACTCGCTCGCCAATGATGTTGCGCTGAATCTGGTCTGTACCACCAGCAATAGCAATAGCTGGGCAGAACAGAGCGAGGAACTGCATCATGCCATTGAGAGGAGCATCTTTGCCATGCAACATGCCCTGTGCACCTTCGATGCGCAGACCAACGTCGCGCATGTGGCGAACCATGTTCGAGGCCATGAGCTTGCCGGTAGAAACTTCAGGCCCTGGACGCTGACCACGAGCCGCTGCGGCCTGTGAACGCAAACCGGTGTAGCGAGCGATTTCCATCATTGTGTAGAGCTGCATGATGTCTTGGCGAACAAGTGGATCTTTCTGCTTGTTGAACATCGCAGGCAACATCTTGATCATCGATGCGCCACCGCCGCCGAAGGCTGCAGCCATTCCGGCCATCTCGCCGCCCCCGCCGCCTTTCATGATGTCGCTCAACTTCATGGTCAGGTCAGGAAGGCCAATGACTTCGCCGCCACCCATGCCGCCCATCGAACCAGCGCCAAGTGAGTTGCGCTCATGGGCCAGCGTGGTAACTGCAACACCCCAACCTTCGCCCTCGTCACCAATCATGTTGGCGTGAGGTACTCGAGCGTCGGTGAAGAACACTTCATTGAAGGTTGCGCCGCCGGTCATTTCCTTGAGCGGACGCACCTCGATGCCAGGCTGGTCCATGTCAATGGCGAAGTAGGTAACGCCCTTGTGCTTAGGAACATCGACATTGGTGCGGGCAATAAGGATGCCCCACTTGGAGAACTGAGCACCAGAGGTCCAAACCTTTTGACCATTGACAATCCACTCGTCGCCATCTCGCACGGCACGAGTTGAAAGACTCGCTAGGTCAGAACCCGAACCAGGCTCGCTGAACAGCTGACACCACACCTCTTTGCCCGAAACCATGGAGGGCAGAAAGCGCTGCTTTTGCTCATCGGTGGCGTGGTTAACGATCGTGGGGCCAGCCATCATGATGCCGATACCGCTAGGGGGCCCATAAGCGCCAACCCGCTTGCGCTCTTGTGCAACAACAGATGCCTGATCAGAGTTGAAACCCTTGCCAAACCAATCTTCTGACCAAGTGGGCAGACCCCAGCCAGACTCGGCGAGACGCTCCCACCACTCACCCAAGGTGAGTTCAGGGTCCCAATTCTTGTCGAACCAAGCACCGGCCTCAGCACGGATCTTGGCTAGTCCCGCGTCTTCTACTACCTCTACTTCGGGCATGTGTTCCCTCCCTATCGAAACGATGTCTGGTCATTCTCGTCTGGTCAGCCGCAATCGTGCAACACGAGACGTGACATGTCTCGTCGCGCTACGCTCCCCAGACGTATTGAAACGCCACTGACCAACCGGGGGGTTCTCGTCATGACCGCAGGTTTCTTTAATTTCGCTATCGAACAGCCAGATGGTTTGGCCGTTGTTGACAGCCGTCATCAACTTACCTGGGCACAATTTGATGAACGTGTAAATCGCATTGCCCATGTCATGCTCGACGCTGGCATTGAGCGCGGCGACCACATCGCCATGTTGATGGGAAACCGCAGCGAGTTCTCAGAAGTGCTCGGAGCGGCCATCAAGCTGGGAGTGCAGATGACGCCAGTCAACTACCACTTCACTGGCGATGAGGCTGCCTATGTCGTAGATAACTGTGATGCGAAGGCGTTCATTGTTGATGAGGCGTTCTTAGCTGCTGGCGAAGTTTGTGCCACCATTCCCGCCCTTAAGCTCAAGTTAGTAACGGGCGACGTCGACCGTGGGTCATTTAAGCCTTATGAACCCGCCATTGCTAAGGCTTCGCCCGATCGTCTTCCCCTCGACGGCGAGCCTGGCGGCTTCATGCTGTACACCTCGGGCACGACTGGGAGGCCTAAAGGTGTAAGCCGCTCAATGGCACCTCCTGGATCTACGGTTGAGGGCCTCATCTCGATGCTGTCAATGATGGGCCAACCGCTCGGGGTTCAACCAGGCGGCGCACACCTATTAACAGGGCCCCTCTATCACGCCGCCCCGCTTGGCTTTAGCTCCATGGCCTTCAATCAGGGAAACACCTTGATAATGATGGATAAGTGGACCCCCGAGGCGACTCTCGAATTGATGACGAAATGGAAGATCACTAACACCCACTTGGTCCCCACCATGTTTGTGCGCCTATTGCGTCTTCCCGATGAAGTAAGGGCAGCCTTTGACCCTTCGAATTTGCAGGCGGTCATTCATGGAGCGGCACCGTGTCCGATGTGGGCGAAAGAACAAATGATCGACTGGTGGGGGCCGGTAATCAATGAGTACTACGGGGCGACCGAGGGCGGCATCACTACAATCACCGCACCCGAATGGCTTGAACACAAAGGTTCAGTTGGCAAGCCTGCGATGATCTTTGACATTGATATTAGAAATGACGAAGGCGAACTTATGCCTGTCGGCGAGACCGGTTCGGTGTACTTCCGCTCGAAGATGAGCCCGAACACCTTTGAGTACTACAAAGATGAGGCTAAGACTAAAGAGGCGCATCTTGAGCCTGGAGTCTTCACCCTTGGCGATGTCGGGCGACTCGACGATGAGGGCTACCTCTGGCTTACTGATCGAAAGAAAGACCTCATCATTTCTGGTGGAGTCAACATCTACCCCGCAGAGATTGAACAGGCCCTTTCGACTCACCCCGCAGTTGCCGACGTTGCCGTATTCGGCATTCCAAACGATGAATGGGGCGAAGAAGTAAAGGCCGCCGTCGAACTGCTTCCCGGGTTTAAACCGTCACCAGAGTTGGAAGCTGAGTTAATCGAACATTGCCGTAGCAACATTGCTCATTACAAGTGCCCTAAATCAGTTGACTTTGAAGACGAATTGCCACGTCACCCAACAGGCAAGCTCTACAAGCGCTTGTTGCGTGATAAGTATTGGCAGCGCGAAGCCCGCATGATTTGATCTGATTCATTCTCTATAACCAACAGCTCAACAGGAGACCCGTCATGGATGCCCGTACCCCCGTAGTAGTAGGTGTTGGACAAGTCACCAATAACACCGACCATCTCGTCGAGCCCCTTGACCTGATGGAACAGGCTGCTCGCCTCGCCATTTCTGATGCGGGAGGCACTATTGCGTCTCGCATTGGTTCGGTAGATGTAGTCAATGTGCTTTCACATCGCTACACAACAGCGGCGGGTTCACTGGCATCTCGCTTGGGACTCGGTGATGGAGCACGGCGCTACACCGCCATTGGCGGCAACACGCCCCAATACCTAGTGGCCCAGGCCTGTGATGCCATTGCGGCTGGAACCGTCGATGCCGTGCTCATCGTTGGTGCAGAAGCTGGCGGCTCTGGCAGGCGCGCCCGAAAACTCGGTATCGATCTTGAAGCCACTGGTGTCGAAGGGCTTTCGCCTGACACTTCCCTAGGCACTGAACGCAATGGCGTCGGACCAGCTGAAATGGCCGCTGGATTGTTTGCCCCGGTCATGGTCTATCCGCTCTTTGAAAGTGCATTGGCCGCTCGGGCTGGTCGTTCGCCAGTTGAACAGCGCATCTGGTTGGGCCAGATGATGGCCCCCTTCACTCAGGTTGCAGCCACACACCCCGACCTTTCGTGGTTCCCAATTGCTCGCAAGCCCGAGGAACTTTCGACGGTCACTGCTGACAATCGACTGGTCGGCGAGCCCTATACCAAGTTGCTAAATAGCATCATCGAAGTCGACCAAGGTGCGGCGATCTTGGTTGCATCAGCTGGAGCGGCAGAGGCTGCCGGAGTGCCACGTGATCGCTGGGTTTTCCCATGGTCATCGGCTGATTGCAATGACGTGTTCTTGCCTGCCGAGCGTCCAGACATTTCACGCTCGCCTGCAATAGCTGCGGCGGGAGCGGCTGTGTTTGCAGCCGCTGGGGTCGGCGTTGATGACCTTGCAACCATTGACCTGTACTCGTGTTTTCCATGTGCCGTTGAAATGTCAGCAGACGCTCTGGGCCTTGACTACCTTGATCCAAGGGGCCTGACAGTGACCGGAGGGCTTCCTTATTTCGGTGGCCCCGGCAATAACTATGTGAGCCATTCCATAGCGACCACCGTTGATTTGTGTCGCCAAACCCCAGCCAACATCGGCCTAGTGACCGGTCTTGGTTGGTATGTAACCAAGCATGCGGTTGGGCTCTACTCGGCGACACCGCCGCCAAACGGTTGGCAGCACCCAGACATGACAGACGAACAAGCTCGCATCGATGCAACTGCGATCGAGGTCGTCAGTGACGTGAGCGGGACAGCCGAGGTAGAGGGCATGACCGTGCTACACGATCGAGTACAAGGCCCGACCGCAGCGCCGATCTTTGCCCGCTTCACAGATGGCCGCCGAGCAGTAGCAAGTGCAGGCGACCCCACCCTTGTTGCTTCGTTGGCAGGAACCAGCCTCGTTGGCCAAAAGGTAACCATCACCGCTTCAAGCGGAGGCGCTCCAACCTATGAGGTTCTGTAACTCATAAGTTGTAACTCATAGGTACCGGCTTTGCGCTGACACAATGGGCGACATGACGACTGTTTTTGACGACCTCCTTGCCACCAACAAGATTTGTGCCCAGACCTTTGACGGTGCGGGCTTATCAGGGACACCTACTCGCCACCTTGCCATCGTCACTTGCATGGACACCCGAATCGACCCACTCGGCCAGTTCGGATTAGAACGCGGTGACGCTCACATACTGAGAAATGCAGGAGCGCGCGTTAACGAAGACGCACTTCGTTCGCTAGTGCTCTCGGTGCAGTTGCTCGGAGTCACTGCCATTGCGATCATCGGCCACACCGATTGCGCCACGGCCCGTATCACCAACGAATCGGTACGAGCCACGTTGATCGAAAAGGGAATGTCCCCAGACGCAGTGGCCGATCTCGACGTGCACCCAGTCGGCGATCAACAACAGGCCATTCGTGACGACCTGGCCCTCCTGGCCGCCTCGCCCCTGCTCCCCCACGACCTAGCTCTCGCCGGCTTCATATTCGATGTCGCAACTGGAGAGCTAGAACCCGTAACCCCCTAGGAAATGACCTGATAAAAGCAATTCTCGGCGCTGAGAGCGGCCTCAAGCTGAGGTGACACAACGGATATGAACACCTTGGCATCGAGGCGCATCGCTGCTGCCAGTGCTTCCATTCCAAGAATGTTCAAAGAATGGCGCTTCCGGAGTCGCCCGATGTCGGGGCCGAGGGTTCTAAGACTCACGAGCCCAATCTCGTCGGGTAGCTCCAGAACCGATTCGACCGCCCGATCACGCATACCTAATGGCAAATCAGCAAAAGGTCGAGACAAGACACCTGGTCGATCTATTGAACCAAGAATGGCCTGGCAAAGCCGTACGTACCAATAGCCGGTAGTGACTAGTTCGAAACTGCGGATAGCTCGTGGCGAGTCCCCACGAAGAACCAGACCAAGAATCTGGTCATCAATCAGCGCTACCGTCACTCGTTGGCCAGATCTGGATCTCCGAATCCCTCGGAGGCAGCGCTCCAGTCATCTTGAGTAACGGCATCCAGAAGCTGTCTCCGCGCTTTCCTCAAACCCCCGGGCAGGATAAGAACGGCATCACCAAGGTCGAGATATCCCACCTCGCCACCCTTATCTAACCGCCACCGGCGACGTGCTGCTGCCGGAAGGCTCATCTGACCTCGAGACGAAACTCTTAAATCTCCATTGGACGCCATCCAAACGAGGTTACAAGGTTATATGCATGATTGCATTGTAATGAACCTGCTTGCTAGTCGAACAGGCCTTGCGTGCCGGTCGGTGCTGCCATACCGAGATGAGCGTAGGCGGCGGGGGTTGCTACTCGACCCCGTGGGGTGCGCATTAACATACCCTGTTGAATGAGGAAAGGTTCGTAGACCTCTTCGATGGTCTCGGTTTGTTCTGAGACACTGATGGCGAGAGTTGAAAGGCCAACCGGCCCTCCTCCGAAATGGACGCAAAGTGCCGTAAGAATGGCACGGTCGACTTTGTCTAGCCCTAGTTCGTCGACACCAAAGAGCAGGAGACCTTCCTTTGCCGCCTGATGAGTTACTGTGCCATCGCCTCGCACTTCGGCAAAGTCACGGACTCTACGCAACAGCCTGTTAGCTATACGGGGCGTTCCTCGTGAACGAGAGGCAATCTCGCTTGCGCCTTCAGGGGCAAGGGCTACACCCAAAATAGACGCTGCTCTTCGAACAATAATTTCAAGGTCTTCGATCGGATAATGATCGAGGCGCTCAACGAGGCCGAAACGATCACGCAGTGGTCCGGTGATTAAGCCGGTTCGTGTTGTGGCCCCGATCAAGGTGAAACGAGGAAGATCGAGGCGGATCGATCGGGCAGAAGGACCTTGGCCGATCACAACGTCGATCTGGAAGTCTTCCATTGCCGGATAGAGCACCTCTTCGATGGTCCGAG
>JBBSKG010000104.1:0-8515 GCA_038256565.1 Acidimicrobiales bacterium
CTTTGTCGAAGGGTCCAACCCGTTGGCGTGGTGATGGTGGTGTTCGAGCCCTGTCCGACGCTGAGCGTTGCGATCACCACGTCGCCAATATTGGTATCGACGGGAAGCGCAATGGAAAGCGACCAAACCGCTATGGCGGCCGAGGTTGCAGAACTCGCCCCTCTCCTTGTGACGATCTCGGGCTCGACTACGCTTCGCTCCACGATGCGATCGGTGCCGTCTCGCTTGTAGGAAACGACCTGGTCGCCAACGGTTGATTTCATGTGGCGATCGGATCCGTCATAGGCGAGGAGGCTGCGTCCGAGTTCGGTGGTGTTGCCATGGCTGTCGTAGGTGACGGTGCCAATGGTTGGATCGGACGGATTGGACATCAGGCGATCCGCGTTGTCGTAGCAGTTGGTCTTGGTCACCCCGTTGTCGATGGTGGCGGTGCGGTTAGTGTTTGCTCCCGCCTGGACGAGGGGTCCACAGCCTCCGGAGCTGTCGTACTGATAGCTCAGGTCGTGGCCGGCGACCTTGGCGTTGATGAGCCTTCCCACCCCGTCGTAGGTGAAGTTGTTGCCGGCAAAGGCATCCACGCCGTCGATGACCTGATCTTGCACCCGACCCGAGGCAACGCCGTAGGTGAGGGCATCGGTGCTGGTCCAGGTGTCGGCCTTGGCCCAAGTGGTGTTGTTCTGTCGACCGTAGGCGTCGTAGGTGAAGGCGCCCGTGGTGCTGTTTGCCCCGTTTCCAGCTCCCGAGGGATAGCCAACACCGGTCAAGCGCCCAGAATTGTCATAGGTCGGGGTGGCCATGGCCACCCCGTCGAGGCTCTGGCCTGTTGGCCGCCCCGCCGGGTCGTAGGTGAAGCTCTCGGCACCCTTGGGACCGTTGGTGGCAATGAGTCGACCGGGTTGATCGTAGGTCGAGGTCGTGGTCTTGTTCCACACATCGGTGTAGGAGACCGTGCGGGCCAACATGTCGATCGTGGAGCTGATCGTGCCCGTCGGATCGGTCAGTGAACTGTTGAGCGGGTTGGCCCCAACAGCATGGTTCGAACTCACCGTGCGCGCCGGTGAGGTGGCACTGGCGGGGATGGTTCGAGAGGTCACCCTCCCCCGTGTGTCGTAGGTGACACAGCTCCAGGGCTCGGTATTGACCCTGGAGGCCACCACTCGTCCCGAGTTGTCATAGACCTGCTCGGTGCTTCGAGGGCTCTGTGGACCTGTTCCATCGGGGTCGGGAGCCGTGGAGGATTTCAGGAACCCTGCCTGGGACACCGCTGGTGAACCACTCACACACGGGTTGGCTCTTGACTCGGTGGCACCGTAATAGGCGTAACTCCAGGTGTTGCCTGCGGGCAAGGTGCGAGAGATGCGACGCAAGAAGCCCGCTCCGGGTGCCTCGTAGCCCGTCGAGGTGGTCAGACCGAGCCCGCCGTGATCAGCAATCACCTGGGTCGGCAGGCCGAGATAGGGATATTGGAAATTGGTTCTCGTGACCTTGCCCTCAGGCGATGTCGAGGAAGTGGCCAGGCCATAACGAGGGGTGAGCAAGTTGTTGGGAACGGTTGCCCATGACCCACCCGGTGGGCGCCACGCCATGTACATGTGCGCATTTGCGCTGACATCGACGAAGTCGATGCGGATGCGATGACGAGAGCCGGGGGTGGTGTTGTTCACGTTGCCCAACGAGGCTTGGCGAAGCCCGCCACCGGGGTCACCCCAGGCGTCGCTGACCAAGATGTCGTCGACCCAAAGTCGCACCGCGGAGTCAGAGTGCATCTGCATCTGGTAGTTCCCCGCACTGGGCATGGTCAGCTCACCGGTGAGGCGCACGCCCCAGTTGTCGGTGACCCCAAGGCCAGCGGGGGCTCCCGCTCCCCAGTTCAAGTCGTAGACGCCTGCGGCGGAGCCTCCTTCGGCCCCGTGCACCTTGGGCGAGCCCACGATGGCCCCAACCGCCCAATAGGCGCCTTGGAGTCCATACATACCCTCGTCGTAGCGAGTCGTCGCGTAGGGAACCGCCCCGGTGTTGTTCGGACGGTTGTCGCCGCCGTAGAAACCCAATGGCGCCGGGCCATAGGACTCGGTGGGACGCCCCGCGTGATCATAAAAGGTGGTGGATTTCAGGCCTCGGATGTCGCTCGCCGCGACGACCTGGTCCTTGTTGTCCCACTGTTTGGTCGAGGCCTTCGCCGTTGCGTCGACATCGCTCAGTTGACGCAACTCGCCGTCATAGGTGACCCGTCGGGCATAACCGGTGGGCATAGAGGCGCCGGCGACCATGACATGGGTCTCGCCTGTGCCATAGGCATAGGAGCGGCTTGGACGAGCGGCGCCCGGTGAGGGGGTGGGCAACTCGACATTGGTCACACGACCGTTTCCGTCGGATGTAAAGGTGGTGATCTCCCGAACGGTGATATCACCATTGGCACGAATGCCCGACGACGCGACGTCGTAGCCGAGCGGGTCACGGATCGACTGCAGGAATCCATTGACATAACCAAGCTGATAGATCGAGGTGCCCGGGTTTTCGAACTGGGTCAGATAGCCGTTGGTGTAGGACAACTTGGTCTCGGTGCCATCCCAGTAGCTCACCCGACACAACATGGCTGCCGGTGCGTTGTGCGCGCCTGGGCACTCGGGCTGTCCGCCGTAGAAGAGTTCGATGGAGCGCCCCGACACCGGGTCGGTCATGCGTTGGAGTCTCGGCGGCGATCCGCCCCAGGTGTAAATGGGTGCAGCGGGTCTGCGGTCATCGGTGGTGGAGGTAACTGCCAGCAGATGACCGGCGAGGGTGAATAGATACGTGCGCCCATCGGTGTCCTGGAAGGTGTAGTGGGAGGGATCGAGCGACAAGACCCCGTCCTCGCCCTTGGGAGGGGTAAAACCCGAGCCCGTTCGCTTGTACTCATGGGTGTCACCACCGACGCCCTTGAGGATCACCGCTGTGTCGGTTACCTGTGCGGAGGCATAGCCCAGGTTGCCGTCAAGATCAGCCGACATGGTCCAACGCGGCGGCATCGACTCAGGCGAGGATGTCAGCCATGAGGAAGGAACGGGATACTGCTCGGCCACCGATTGATCGGGGTTGCGCCGAATCGCCCACAACTGCACTGAGGCATAACCGCCGTCCTCGAAGTACTCCATGCGGATCGGGCGGGCGACGCCCGCGCTGAACTCGGCCGTGGCGCTCGAGAGCAATGGACCCGCACCTTGTGGTTGCCACGACGAGAGCAGCGGAGCCGAGTCGGGGGCGTTGTCGAGAAAGATGCGCACCCCGTCATCGCTGATGGTTCCGAGCGACCACGAACCGGTGGTGGGCATGGTGATCCAGCCGGTCCAGCGTGCCATGAAGTTGTCGACATTGACCGCCCACGACGGGCGATCAAGACCCCAATCGAAGAGAACCTGGGAGTCGAGGCGGGTCATGACCGCTGGCTCGTCAAAAGCGTTGTTGCCATTTTCGTCGGGGTAATACGAGCCCATGAGGCCGTTGCGAGGAGGCGCCTTGGAGTTGTAGGTCATGGTGAGCCCGACATTGCCACCCACGCTCGACATGGACTTGGTGGCCAACGAGGCAGTGAGGTTCCCCGTTGCCAGGTTCACCCCGGCGACACCCACGCCATCCATGGGACTTGGCGTTGCCGACCCAAGGCGCAGATCGACCTTGAGCGACCACACCCAGTTCGGATTCGTCGTGAACTGAGGGTTGTTCCATAAATGTTGCGCATATTGCTCGTTTGTCAATCCGCCTTGAGGTTTCAAATCGGCCGTGTAGACATGCCAGTAATAAGTAACGCCGTCTTGTAGGGAGCCCGCTGGCACAGTCCAGATATTTTGGCCAGGCATCCAGCCTGAGTTCATCACTTGGCCTGACTCGGCGTCAGCACCGGTGGTGACTCGAAAGAAGTAATAGACCTGATCACCATCAGGGTCAGAAGAAGGATGTACCGCAAGCGTGGGAGAGGTCGTGGCAACCACCGACTCAGGGCTGGGCCAGGCAGGGTTGGCCATGGTGGGGCGATGACCAAGCGACAAATAGAGCCTTGGCGGAACCCACGAGGCAGAGGACCCGAAACGCTTCCAAAAGGCGTGATCGGCCTCACTTCCTGCCGACAAGGTCACGCCGTAGTTGGGTTGGCCGTCTGTGATCCACCGAGACGCGATCCGGGTCATGTCGGTGACGACTATCCCCGATTCATCACCACAGTTGGTATAGGGATTCGAGGTCTCGAACTCGGTGGTGACCGGTGGCAAACTCGCCCAGGTCGTGTCCGGGTTCCAGTGCGCCAGGTTCCGCCGCACCAGAGTTGGCCGGGCGTCATCACAGACGACCGCTCCGTAATGCCACAGGTGCAGATGGGCTGCATTGACGTCGTAGCCACCAAGATCGGAGAGGTCGAAGGTAACCAATGAGCGATAGAGCAGGCCGCTCGTGGGGTTCCAACCAGCAATCATCTCTGGATTTCCCCAACCGTTTCCTCCACCAGAATCAACCATCTTGGCCCCGGCATAACTTGCATTAGCTGAACGCTCAACAGCTGGGTCAATTACGATTGGAAACTTCCGGGCACCATCTCCTAACCATGTTTTATCAACCAGAACACGAGCTATAGCAACATTTCCATCTTGGCTTACAAGTTCCATCGAAGCACTTGATAGCGATGGTGGCGAAGCGCTATCGCTTACTAAGCCACCGACCCATCTGCCTTGGATGGCTCCTGTTCCATCGAGTAGTTCAACCATGTCTTTGCCTTGGCGAGCACTCCAGCCCTGCGGGAGGGTTAGGCGCTCTATCAATTCACCATTAGCAACTTGTGTTGCCATTGATGCATCACCAAGTGTGTAAGTGGTCTTAACCCCTGAGGTGGTTGGCATCAATGAAACCGACAGGCCCTTTTTGCCAGCAAAGTCAAGCTTGCCTGGCTCTTTAGTGGGCATTGCAGACAATTCTTCGACTTTGGCCTTGTCTTGTGGCGAATAACCCTCGGTGGCGGGGTCTTTGATTGGCTTTGGCCCAGCGACTGTTGCCTTTGTTCCCTCTACTAAGGCGTCTAGTCCAAGGCCCAGAACTACACCTTCGCCAAAGGTGATCTCAGCTGTTGGCAAAGAAGGCGTTATCTCATCACGAAAGGCAACCTCTACTGGAGAAACCTGGGTGCGTAAGAGCCCACCTGGACCACGTTGCAATGAGAGATCGAATGGAACCCATTTGCCGGACTTGTCCTTCAATCGAACCGGGCCAGCGGTTGCAATTGCATTTAATGAACCGTCTTTGCTTCGTAGCACTCGACGAGATTCGTTTGTCATCTCATCAACGCCAGTTGCTTGAGGGTCAACCCTGCCCGCTGTTTTATTTTTGTCCTTGGCACTTACGACTCCTGGGCCGCCCTGTTTTCCAGATGGACCTGCAGGCATGTTTTCAAAGATGCCCTCTGGCTTTTCTCTCTTGGGCTCAGGAGCTTTGCCCTTAACACCTAAAGGCTCTACCTCGACTGGCTTGGAAGGAGCCGCCGCATCGAGTGGCAATGGGACCAACACGCCTGCCAGCAATGTCACGCTAAGGGCAGTTAAGCCAACACGAAACGAACCCTTGCCCAGACCACCAAACATGACCACTCCCCACCACTTGGAAATAGAACTTGCGCACAGTACCCGGACCCCCCCCCACAGCGGTCAAATTGAGAGAAAAATTCCTGGTTATTCGCCGTCGCTGATTTTGTGAGCCTGAAGGTCTCGACACGTCACGGCCGCAAGCAGCGGGTTAGAGCGATGCAGCAAAAGCCCCTGCTGCACCAGCGACGGCGAAAAATCCAGGGTCAACGTCAGGACCTCTGCCCATAGAAGTGACAATGAGGTCTGATTCTGCGAGTAAGGCGCTTATGTCAGGGGTGTCGATTGAACAAACACGATGGCGTTCGGTAATGCCAGCTCGTTCAAGGTCAGCTCGAACAGGTGCTTCCCACGGACCGATCGGCACGGGAACCGTGACTCGTTCATGAGTTGCTAGAGAAAGCGCAGTCAGGCTGTGATGACTAACACCTTGATGACGCAGGCGTTGATCGGCCTGAGAAAAACGCAGAGCAGCGATTGGACGCCCGCCAAGCCATGCCACGGTATCGAGAATGGGCCCGGCCTCTAAGGCCGAATAACCAAGACGTGTGGCGGTGCCCACTACCCCGGGACCCATTGCGACAATCGTTATGTCGGCACCAGCAACATGGCGAGCTGCTACCAGAGCAGAAGCGACGTTTACAGCCTCGTGATCTCCTCCAAATGCCTGCCCAGCAGTAATGGTCACATTGATCAGTTCACGACTAACAAGATCATCAACGAGATCAGAAAGCGCCAGTGGCAAGGCTGCGCCATCTGTCATTACATAGGCAATCTGAGCATCAGGAAGTAGGTGACGAATAGCTACAGCCACACAGGCCACTTGGCTATGCAGGCCACATACAACGACTGCCATGTCATCGACATCATCTACCTCGGCCAAAGATTCACCGTGCAACTCTTCAACAGATCCCGTATCGGCCTGGAGGCTGGAGTAGCGCAATTTCATGATGTGTCCGGGGCCTGGAGAAACAAACTCGGCATTGGAGAGGTTCCAATGCACAACGTGCCAACCCCCAGTGCCCAAACCAAGTTCGACCGCTGTGGTGTTTAGGACTATCTCATCGCCGATAGCCACCGCACCGGTGAGGCTGGTCAGTGCATAGGCATTGGCCGTTTCACTCTCACCTGTTTCGCTCTCACCTATTACGACTTGAAGACGTTGCAACCCGTGTCGTTCCGCCGTTATCGCCACAACCTTGGCCTTTCGAAACGACGGCATAGCGCTATAGCCCAGCGATGAGTCGGTCTACCCGGTCGTCGCGTGGCTTGAATGGATCTTTACAAAGCACAGTGCGTTGGGCTTGAT
The DNA here is from genome assembly GCA_038256565.1 of Acidimicrobiales bacterium. Lineage (GTDB taxonomy): Bacteria > Actinomycetota > Acidimicrobiia > Acidimicrobiales > CADCSY01 > JACOTK01. The sequence continues at coordinate 6,910 of JBBSKG010000104.1, forward strand.
CGTTCAGCTTCAGATGCACCCAGTCAACGGTGTAATCACGCTTGTGCTCTTTGGCAGCACGAATGAACTCACCACGAAGGCGTGCTCTTGTTGTCTGCGGGGGTTCCAAGCTGTCAGGACCAGCCCTATCGATATCGGCATCTAAGCAGATTCGCTCAACCATGCCACGTGCCTGCATGCGATAAAACAAGCCCCGTTCGCGATTGATGTCGTGGTACTGCAAATCCATCAATGCGATTTTTGGATGAGTAAGCGGAATGTCATGCTTCGCCCTGTAAGCCTCAATAAGGTGATACTTAATGACCCAATCGACTTCACGATCAAGGCTCAGAGGATCGGTTTTGAGCGCCGTTAAACAGTGCTCCCACATGTCGAGCGCTTGTTTTTCAAGAGTGCTCAATTCGTGGGTTTCGGCATAACGCAGCGCACGGTCGAGGTATTCAGTCTGAATATCTAGTGCAGTTACCTCTCGGCCGTTTGAAAGACGCACACGTCTTGTGCAAGTTATGTCATGGCTGATTTCACGAATTGCTCTAATCGGATTTTCTAGTGTCATGTCTCGCAAAATGACGTGCGGGTCTTCCAGCATTCGCAACATGAGAGACGCTGCCCCAACCTTTAAGAAGGTGGTGTATTCACTCATGTTGGAGTCACCGACGATCACATGCAGTCGTCGATATTTTTCGGCATCGGCATGGGGCTCATCACGGGTGTTGATGATCGGTCTGCTGCGAGTTGTGGCACTAGATACACCTTCCCAGATGTGCTCGGCTCGCTGCGAAATCGAATAGCTTGCTCCCCTAGCGGTTTGAAGCACCTTGCCCGCCCCCGCATAAATCTGGCGGGAAACCAAGAAGGGGATGAGAACCTCTGCATAGTGACCGAAGTCGTCACGGCGACTGGTTAGGTAATTCTCATGACAGCCATAGGAGTTGCCAGCGGAATCAGTGTTGTTCTTAAAGAGATAGACCACTCCACGAATGCCCTCTTCACGCAAGCGCTGTTCTGCAAAGCCCAACAGTTGTTCAAGGATGCGCTCCCCTGCCTTGTCATGGACTACCAAATCATAAATCGAGTCACATTCGGGGGTCGCATATTCGGGATGCGAACCAACGTCAAGATAGAGCCGAGCACCGTTCTCAAGAAACACGTTGCTTGAACGGCCCCACGAAACGACCCGTCGAAACAGATAACGAGCAACCTCATCAGGGCTCAGTCGGCGCTGACCACGCAGTGTGCAGGTAACGCCATATTCGTTTTCTAGGCCAAAGATGCGCCGGTCCATAGGGTCACGCTACCTGGATGGTCTGTGATAGTGGGGCCATAAGTACCTATCGGCGGCGATGGTCAGGACCCGAGACAAAACTACCTGCGCGGCCGAAGGCCGAAAGTGAGTAAACCAAGAAGGCTAAACGTGTAAGCGCCGCGCAAGTAGTTTTGTCACTGGTCCTTAGCTTGTGACGCCAAGTAGCGCAGCAACTTCGTCGTCTTCAATCCGTTGGAAGACTCGACGTTCATCGCTACGGGTCAAGATCGCTACTTCAAGATCGCTAGCAGGAAGAATGCGGTCAGGGCCGCCAAGTGCTTGTACACAAGCGCCAAGCAC
>JBBSKG010000105.1:0-8215 GCA_038256565.1 Acidimicrobiales bacterium
CTTGATGGGCTCCAGACGGTTGGCGCCAAATTGACGAACGGGGATCAGGCGAATCCCTTCCGGCTCGTACGCCACCCGGTTTGAAAAGCCGATAATCTCGGGCACGCAGCGACGATGTTCAACCAAGGTAATGGGGCTGCTGTAACGCATCTTAGCGGCGTCGAAAAGACTGGTCTTCGGATCCTCCCATGAACCCCGGTACCTGTCGTCATGCAAATACTGGGCGGCCAGATCACGGAGCTGCTGCTGGTCAACGCCAACGGCAGCCGGCGAGACCTGTTGATCATCACCGATAACTACGATCTTTGGCGCGAGATACTGGAGGAACGTCGCATCGAGCCCAGCCTGTGAGGCCTCATCGACGATAACGACATCGAAGATGTCCGGGGCGATACGGAGCTGTTCGGCAACCCGATAGATTGGCAAGATCCAAACTGGGACAGAGGGGCGGCAGCGACCCATTGCTTCCCGAATCTCAGAACGGCGTTTCACCGCATATTTCCCGGTCCCTTTACCCAGGCGTCGAACGAGTTGCACGTAGTACTCGAGGTCTGCCCGCGCCTCACCCGTCATCCGGTCAGATGACACCGCATGTCGCCATGCTCGTTCCGCAGCGAGTTTTTCCACATGACGACGAATTTCCCCTTCGACAACATCAAGCTGTTCTTGGAGCAAATTGACATCGACCTGCTCGCGCCCCCTGATCCAGGAACCCGTGACGGCCCAAGTCCAGGCCGCCTCAAAATCTTCGAGTCGTTCGTTCCAGCGGCTGTCGTCTGGCTCATCCCTTATAGCCATAGAAAGCCGAGGGGCTCCAGCTTCCAACCGTGCACCAAGGAGGTCGCGACGCATGACGAGGTCTCTCACATGGCGAAGGTGGTTGAGGCGACCCCAGGCATCACCATAGGCCTCAGGCCCCCTCGTGCGGACTGCTTCGCCAAGACTCAGGTTGCACTGGCCTGCGTTTTCGCTCCGGGCAGCTTGATCTAGAACTTTCTTGAGTTCGGCGAGTACGCCTCGAGCACCATCGAGCGCCTCTCGGGCGCTTACAGCGTCGAGGACGCGGGCCAATCGCCTGACTTCGTTGAGATCGCTCCAGTCCACTGGACGTAGACCGAGTTCGGCGAACCTGACATCATGAGCGCCCAACTCATCGGCGAGAGCAAGAAGCCGATCGAGTTGTTCAAGCTCGGCAACATGCCAATGAAGCCGCTCGCTCTGTGTGTCCTCTGGTGGGATTGGCACGCCGTCTGGCCATGCCGAATCTAAAGCCTTGAGGTTTTTCTCGACACTCACCCATGCCACGAAGTGATCCAGACCAGCGATCGTCGTTGTCGGGACGCCGTCGATGGAAACAGCCTCAAAAAAGGCAGTGGCGTCCTTCACCGGCCGAGCTGAAAGGACACCTATCTTTGGTTTGCCAGCTCCATCGGTCTTGAGCTTGCCACCTTTGTCCAGATAATCGAGAAGGGCGTTGGCGAGCGGTACGAACAGAGCAGGGTCCCCAGTGCAACGAACCTGTCGGACGGAACCCAGTTGTTCGAGTAACGGGCGAACCGACAACACGAGGTTCGCAATCATTTCTTGTCGAGCCCGCCAGGGAATAGAGCGACCCTGTTGGATCTCGGAGAGAGCGCTCGCCATCCACACCTCATGCCTGCGGGAAAGTATCTCCACTTCGGCCGTGACCCCGTAAAGTGCAGATCGGAGCGTGTCTCGCGATGCTGGCGGAAGGTGCATGAAGCTCTTGAATGCCTCATGGCCATGAACATCTTCAAAGCTTGCGTCCCCCCTTGCCGCCTCGCTCTCCGTGTCGACGAAAGTGACGAAGTCCGCTGGGACAGGAAGCAGGTGAGGGTCAACAAGGGCCATTCCAGCATCGCCTGCATCCTCCTTCAGAACCTCATCCAGAAGAAAGCGATGCCACTCAACAATCTCGATATTGGTGAGCGGCCTCTCGGCAGTAGCTGCTGGTACCACTAGGTTGCTTAACCAGGAGAAGTGGTCTTTGGAACGCTCGTAACGTTGAGCAATCGTAGCGAGCGTCCCAGTCACACCGGACCGGTTGTACGTACGCACTTCGCGTTCACGCGTCTCGATTAGTTCATGATGCAGACTTGCGCGCCTGCGTCGCAGGACATCGATCTCTTCAAGGTGCTCTTCGATACGACCTTTCGCCAACTGGTCGTCGTGTCCTGATGCGACATCAGCAATACGCGCCACGGCGACCTTCAGATCCGCCATATCCTCCTTCCCCGTACCGACAACAGCGACCGATAGGGGCCTGATCGCCTCGGGCAGTTTGGTGCGGACTTCTTTTAACGCCCGATCAGTCTGAGCGGTCACCAACACCCGTTTGCCTTGCGCCAGGAGGTGGGAAATGAGGACAGCCGCCGTATGAGTTTTGCCCGTACCAGGAGGGCCCTGAACAAGTGTTTGGGCCGAGACATCGACTCGATTGATAACACGGAGTTGAGCATCATTCACCGGTAGTGGAAGAAAGACCTCGTCATCAACAGGAATGATCGCTCCATGCTCTCCGCCCCAGAGCAAACCTGGGTCCGGTCGGTGATTCGGATCAATCAGCGGCAGAAGACCTTCGGGCACTTGGCCCGCTTCCCTCAACTGGTCAGAAATTGCTTTCAGCACCTGAACGAGACCCCGCTGAGAGCGTTTCCGCAAAATCAGAGCCGGAGCGTAGGCAACGACTGGGTAAGCACCAACCAGCGGGGGGTGGTCTTCATCTTGATACTCCCCATCTGGATCGAGGCAGTGGACAAGCCGGCGACCCAGTAACAACGCCTCGTCCCTGTCAAGCGCGTGTGCAGCAAGGGACCCAGCATCTTCACGAATTTTGTTGATGCCTCGTGGGTCTGGAATAGCCGCTGGATCGAGCATGTCCAGCTCGATCGACAGGGTTGCCATCGATTCCACTGCCCGGACGGAAAGTCGACCGCTCTCGTCGTCGAGGTCAACGACGACAGGGGCTGTGAAGACGTGGCGTTGCACTGGCTCGTGCCCATCGGGCTCCCACCCGAGGCAAGCAATACCACAGACAACCTCAAGTTCTTCTGGACGACTCTGTGAGGATAGGTGAATCGAGAAGAGGCGTGCATAGACATCCCGGACCGGAATCGATGCATGTTCATTCGTCGCCCACGCCTCCCAAGACGGCAGCCAAGCCTTGTAGGCGGCAACAACCTCAGGGTGGTTGTCCAGGGTCACAACCTCGAAAGCAATCTGATCCTCATTAGTGTCTTCAGCCTCGTCAGCCTCGTCGGACTCGACGATGCGCTCAGCTTGCAGCGCCGGCTCATGCTTCGGGTCATCGATTTGTACCGCCAACCAGTCCGCCACAACTTCTGGCGGTGCAGGAGGAGGGACTCGCTGGACCCGGTCGATCGTCAGTATCGGGTCCGAAGGATCGGCACCCCCGACTTGGTGGATCGTTGTGATAGCGGGGTGGTTCGCCAACGCATGGAACCAGATGACATCGCCATCCCGCCGATAGGTGTCCAGGGTACGCAGAACTGGTTCCTTGAGCTGTTGAACGCGGGCAAGGAATTCGAAAAGACGAACAGCTCGATCGAGCGTGCCACCCTCTTCACGCGAGTCGTCACTTCCTCCCACCTGGCCCTGATCGGCGAATATTGTTGGTACTTGAGGCAAGCCATCCTCAGTAATTTCGTTATCTTCGCTCATCACTGTGCTACCGCCATCTCTCCACTTCGACCCCCGACGCCGGTAGGCATGTGCTCTCACCCCACCCGTTGGCGCATCTCACCATACTGCGCATTGCCGGTCTCAGATCCACAAAAACGGCCAGGGAAGCACTCGGCGACACATCAGAACCGTAACGTGTGGGGGTGACTGAATCTTCGCAAACTTCGAATATGCCTACTTCTGCTCCTATTGCTAAGTGTGTTCCAGCTGAACGACTCATGCATGGCCATTTGGTTATGGATGAATACGCATGGATGCGCAATCGAGATGATGACCCCGATGTCATCGCGTATCTTGAGGCAGAGAACGCCTGGACACAGGCGCAAATGGCCCACACTGTTGAGCGCCAGGAAGCGTTATTTGAAGAAATACGTTCCCGCATTCAAGAAACGGACCTCTCGGTACCTGTGCGCAAGGGTGACTGGTGGTACTACTCGCGCACGGTTGAGGGTATGCAGTACGCAATACATTGCCGCAAGCCCGCCTTCAATGATGCCGAGCGACGGGACGTTGAGCCCGGTGAAGAAGTTGGCGAACAAATCATGCTTGACCAAAACGTACTTGCGGGTGACTCTGAGTTCTTCGCCCTTGGCGCGTTTGGACGGTTCATGAGGGAAGTCGGGTTGGTGCCGTGCCAGACAGACGAGCCTGAGCGGACGGGTGGGGCTCGGGCTCAGCCCGGTGGATGAACGGTGACGCCTTTTCAGGAGTGAGTCCTTCTCCACATGGTTTCGATGGGCAGTGCAGTCAGCTTGGGCCCAAGGGGTATTGCCTCGGGCATCATCGAAAGGACATAGCCGGCGTGAAATCGGTCTCCGAGGCGATCGGCGAGAAACCGAAGACCACGAGCGTCTCGCCGCGAGACGCTCGTGGTCGCCTTGGTCTCGATGCCGACAACGCGTCCATCGGGATGCTCAAGGACGAAGTCGACCTCGGCACCATCTCGATCTCGAAAGTGCCAACAGGTGGCGCCGTGTGGGCTCCAACTGAGTTGTTTGCGGATCTCCATCGCCACAAACGACTCAAGAAGTGGGCCGAGCGGCACGGTTGGGTCCATGGAGCGCTCCAGGGTGGTTCCGGTAAGATGGGCGGCGAGGCCGCTGTCGACGACAACGAGCTTGGGGCGGCGGATGACCTTCTTCGAGAGGTTGCTCGACCAAGCGGGGATCAGTTGAATCACAAAGAGATTCGAGAGCAAGGCAAGGTAACCATCGAGTGTCCGTGGAGGTATGCCGAGATCGTTGGCGAGGCTCGTGACATTCAGCTCTTGGCCGCTTCGAGCAGCACACAGGCGAATGACGCGCGGGATGTCGGCAATGCGCTCAATGCCCGAGACATCTCGAATGAGCTTTTCGGTCAGTGAGGTGAGGTACGCATCGAACCACGCTTTGCGGCGATGGGGTTGGCGAACAGTGGCTTCCGGGAAACCTCCTCGCACCATGAGCGTGAGATAGTCGGTGCGGTGAAGCAGGCTTGGCCGCATGTCCGGTGAGCGATCATCAAATACCCCGGTGATGAAATCATCGACGACTCCGGAAAGCTCCCCCTGGCTAAAGGGCCAGAGCTCGATGATCTCAATTCTTCCGACGAGAGCGTCGGCGAAACCTTCAGCCGAAAGCAGCCGGGTTGATCCGGTGAGTATGAATCGTCCTGGACGCCTGTCACGATCCACCGCAGCTTTCAGCGCCCGGAAAAGGGGCGGCGCAAACTGAACTTCATCGATGAAGAGCGGGCCCTCGATGTTTCGCTCGACGAAGCCGCGGGGGTCAGTGTTGGCGGCGTCTCGCTGGGGAGCGTCATCGAGGGTGACCAATTGTCCGCCCGCCAGGGCCATGAATTGGCGAGCAAGCGTGCTCTTCCCCACCTGTCTCGCACCGTTGATGGCCACGACTGGTGTATCGAGTGCAGCCTCGCTCAAGGCTGCAAGAGCGATCCGGCTGACTTCAGAATGGCCTGTCTTGGTGGTCATACCCTTGACGATACCCGTTGTCGACGGAACTACCTGCGGATTTGTCGGTACTTATCCTGCGAATTTGTCGATATGTATCTTGCGGATTTGTCGGTAGTGGGGACTCACCTCAATAGTGTCAATAGTCGAGGGGAATGTGTCCGGGAGGCACTCGGCGACACATCAGCACCGTAACGTGTGTGCGTGACTGAATCTGTGCAAACTTCTTCGATACCCACTGCTCCCCCGATTGCTAAGCGTGTTCCAGCTGAACGACTCACTCATGGCCATTTGGTTATGGATGAATACGCATGGATGCGTAATCGAGATGATGACCCCGATGTCATTGCGTATCTTGAGGCAGAGAACGCTTGGACCAAGGCGCAGATGGCCCATACCGCTAAGCGCCAAGAGGCTTTGTTTGAAGAAATTCGTGCCCGCATTCAAGAAACGGACCTCTCGGTTCCTGTGCGAAAGGGTGACTGGTGGTACTACTCACGGACGGTTGAAGGTATGCAATATGCCATTCATTGCCGTAAGCCCGCCTTTGACAAGGGCGAGCGGCGTGACGTCGAGCCTGGTAACGACGTTGCCGAGCAGGTCATGCTTGACCAAAACGTACTCGCGGGTGACTCTGAGTTCTTCGCCCTTGGCGCGTTTGACCTCAGCCCTAAGGACGACTTGTTGGCCTATTCCACCGACACAACCGGGGGAGAGGTTTACACGATGGCCTTTCGTAACCTGGACACCGGCAAAGACCTTGCCGATCAGATTCCCGGCACTTACTACGGGACCGCTTGGGGCAACGACAACACAACCTTCTTTTATGTCAAGCCCGATGAAGCCATGCGCCCATACCAACTGTGGCGTCACAGCTTGGGCACACCAGTGACCGATGACGTACTCGTATACGAAGAACCCGACGAACGCTTCTATCTGGGGGTCGGCACAACTAAGGACGAGCACTATCTGGTTTTACATCTCGGCTCCAAGATGACCGATGAGTGCAGGTTGCTTTCTGCTGACGAACCAACCGGTGAGTTCCAACTGGTAGAGGCCCGTCAACAAGGTGTCGAGTACGGAGTGGAACATCACGGTGATCGCTTCTTCATCGTCACAAACGCTGATGGGGCTGAAAACTTCAAACTCATGGAGGCGCCCGACACTGCACCCAGTCGATCAAACTGGACCGAGGTAATCGCTCATCGCCCCGATGTTCACTTAAGCGGTATCGACGTATTCGCCAACTACCTAGTGCTCTTCGAACGAGCCGGAGGCCTTCGCCACATTCGTGTGCGCAGTCTTGTCGGCAATGACGACTATGTAATCGACCAACCAGAAGAGGTATCGACAGCTTCAGGTGGGAGTAATCCAGAGTTTGATTCAACCATGTTGCGATATGGCTACACGTCGATGATCACACCAAGTTCGGTGTTCGATTACAACCTCATCACACGAGAGCGGACACTGCGCAAACAACAACCTGTCCTCGGTGATTACGACCTCTCGCTCTATGTCACCACACGTATTTGGGCTACGGCAGACGATGGCACTGAAATCCCGATGTCAGTGGTTTATCGCAAGGACAATGACGCAGATACTGGACGACCCTCCGGCCCTCGGCCCGCCCTGCTCTACGGCTACGGCTCGTACGAGGCAAGCATGGACCCGGGCTTCTCCTCGATTCGCCTCAGCCTGCTCGACCGGGGTTTCGTCTATGCCATCGCCCACATTCGAGGTGGCGGTGAGATGGGTCGCCAGTGGTATCTACGGGGCAAGTTCCTCGACAAGCGCAACACGTTCACCGACTTCATCGCGTGTGCTCGTCATCTCACCCATGAAGGCTGGACGACGACCGACCAACTGGTCATCCGAGGCGGCAGCGCCGGCGGACTGCTCATGGGCGCGGTCGCCAACATGGCTCCCGAGCAGTTTGGCGTGATCATCGCCGAGGTCCCCTTCGTCGACGCGCTGAACACCATCCTCGACCCATCACTGCCGCTGACCGTCATGGAGTGGGAGGAGTGGGGCAACCCCGTCGAGTCAAGTCAGTACTACGACTACATGAGCTCCTATTCCCCCTACGAGAACGTGGAGACACAGGACTACCCCGCGATGTTGGTGACCGCCGGGCTCAACGACCCCCGCGTCTCCTACTGGGAGCCAGCCAAGTGGGTGGCCAAGCTGCGCACGACCAGGACCGACACCAATCGGCTGCTCCTCAAGACCGAGATGGGCGCCGGCCACATGGGCCCCTCGGGCCGCTACGACGCGTGGAAGGACGAGGCATTCGTCCTGGCGTTCATCTTCGACACCCTCGGCATCGACTAGCCCGGCGCAGCCACTCAGGCGTCGGCTGTCTCGTCACGTAGGTCTATTTCAAGAGCGCCCATTTCAAGCGCCTCTATTTCAAGCGCTGGTATATCTATAACGCTGTCTTCGGCGGAACGAATTACTTCGAGGATCTCATCACCGACTAGTTGTTCGCGATCTAAGAGAGCGTCACGGAGTGCCTCGAGGATGTGGCCGTGCTCAGTGACGAGA
>JBBSKG010000106.1:0-7988 GCA_038256565.1 Acidimicrobiales bacterium
CGTCGTTGGTAACGATCCACCCAAGACTGATCAACCTGCTTCAGATTCACCGTCTGAAACATCACCATCATCGAGTGCTAACAAATCACCGGGCCTAGCTTTGGCATTGTTTTGGAGAACGAACGACTGGTAAACCCTCAATAGAACCTGCTTTTGTTCAGCAGTAAGCGACCTGTCTCTAAAGAGCGCAATATTGAAATCGTCATCACCTTCACGCTCTTCGAGAATGCCTGCACGCACATACAACGTTTCTGACGAGAGACTGAGAGCCTTTGCAATCTGTTGAAGAATCTCAGCTGACGGCTTGCGCAACCCTCGCTCGATCTGGCTGAGATAGGGGTTTGAAATACCTGCAACCTCAGAGAGCTTGCGCAGAGACATGCGCACGTCTTGGCGCTGTTCACGGATGAATGATCCCAACTCTTTGAGACGAGAGTCCATCTAATTCACACCATTTCCTCTCAGGGAAGAAGGCTGTCTACAGAAGCCTCGCCGCTTTGATAACGACGGGTTATTTCCGCCTGGAAAGCATCAAGGTGTTCATGCACCAAACGACGTTGTGAAGACACTCGTTGTTCATAAGCCGAAAGTTCGCTAATTCTCTGATTGAGTTCGTCATTTGAAAGAGTCGCTAACGCAGCTAAAACACTTGGCCCCACGATGGCATCGAGTTCGTCGGTGTCCATCACGCCTTCGTCTGGATCAATTATCACAGCCGAACGTGCTCCTGAGCGTTGAGCGAAACCCTCAGATAAAACATCGGCAAGCTCGGCGACCGAACCTGCGCTGTCAAGCGATTCCTTGCCCGTCTCTCGCCGCCGTCTCTCAGCGCCCACGATATCGAGCCGACCCTGGGCCATTCTCCGCTGAAACGACAGCGCACCTTCCAGGTGCTGACACGCAGAACGTCGCTCACGCAGCTCATCCATAGTCAGGTCAACCCGGCCCGCTATATAGGCCGGGTCGAGCACAAGGCGAAGCTGATCGTCCACACCTATGAGACTAGCTGCCAAGAGCCCAGAATAAAGTCCTGCATGTCGATGAACGATTTTTGTCTCAATCCCTGACCGTAACAGCGATGGTATGGAAACCAGTTGCTCCGTCGGGAATCACATCTTGGCGCTTCTCGGTTTGTGTAATGCCAGTTCCATCAGTGGCACGACATTGCACGACATGATTTCCTGAAGTCGGCTCCCAGGGCACCCACCATTGACGCCATGTTGTCTTTGCTTGCTCAGGTCCCAGGGTTGCTGGTTTCCATGGCCCATCGTCGACACGTACATCTACGCCCTTAATGCCATGCAATGACGACCATGCAACGCCTGCAATTGCGGTGGTTTCTGAATCAATCGTCCTGTTTGCTCGCGGTGTGTCGATGCGTGACTGAGTCTTGATCGGACCAAGCGCCGACCAACCCCTTGGAACCCAGTAGCCCTCGAATTGATCAAAACGTGTTAGCTCAATTTCGCTCAACCATTTGGTAGCTGAAACATACCCATAAATGCCTGGGATGATCAGTCGAGCAGGATAGCCATGGGCTGGGGTCAGCGGCTCACCGTTCATTGCAACTGCGATGATGCAATCACGCCCATCTAGAGTCTCTACAGGAAAGCCACCTGTCCAGCCATCGACTGAGCGTCCAACAATCTGATCGGCATTTGGGTCAATGCCAGCCTCGTCTAAAAGGTCATCAAGGCGAGCACCCAGCCAGCGGGCATTTCCAACAAGATCACCACCAACCTCGTTTGAGACACATGCAATGGTCACGTCAGTCTCAATCAGTGGACGAGCGAGAAGGTCATCAAAACTCAAGGTGAGAGGGTTTTTCACCATGCCACCTACCTTCAGCTTCCAGTCCGTTGCCGAAACTCGAGGTGTAACAAATGCTGTGTCAATGCGATAGAAGCGGCTCTGTGGGGTAAAGAGAGACGAGAGACCTTCGACCTGGAGAGCCGGGTCAAGTGGTGCTCTGGCAAGACGCCGCTTGGCTGCGGGCAATACGAGTGAGGCTCGTTCACCAGCAATACGAAACCGACTTTGTAGTACTCGCCCAAGGCCGCCGACCGTCACAGCTGAGGCCCCAACTGCTACAGAGGTCATAATAAAACGGCGTCGATCTATTCCTCCTTCAAAATCTGGACTGGTGGTGCTGTTTGTTTGTCCGTGAACCTTCCGATGGAACAACCACAACACACCAACTGAAGTGAGACCCGCAGCGAGACTAGGCAATGCACCATAAAGTCCGCCCTGGCGTCCAGTCGTGCCAGCCGTCGCGCCTGCTAAACCGATAAGAGCTGCTGCAAGCATGCCTTTGGTAGGTCGGGTCGAGCGAAGAGTATGCACACCAACCAATGAAGAAATAATTATGAGAGTAAGAAAAATGCCTATAAGCAGAGCTGCTTTGTCGTTAGTACCAAAGAGATTGATTGCCCAACGCTCCACTGCAACGGGCACAAGATCAATGATGCGATCACCAATTACAGCAATAGGCGAACGAGCCTCGACATCAATGCCAGCAACTAATTCGCCAACAGCCAAACCCGACCCAGCGGCGATAAGTCCACTAAGGGCGCCGACACCAACCGTAACGCTCGGGTGAGATTCGCTCATTACCTACCGCCTCTTTAACCCAACACTGCAACCACATACGCAGCTATTGGAACGCTAACGATTAAAGCGTCAAGACGGCGGACTCCTCTTGCAGGCCGGTCTGCACTTCCTAGCAACACCGAAGCTAGAGCTGACCCGGGTGGACACAGAACTGCGATGCACCCGACCATTGCCACCATTTCGCCATTGCCCACCGAAGGACCCACCGCAACCCAAGATGCAAAACCGACTACAACGACCGCCGCCGCTCCAGCAACGCTTCCCTCCCACCACGACCGAGCACCAGTGCCGATCAAGTAATTGCCTAAGTCGTAAACACTCGCCAACACCACCAACACCACAGCGGTTGTCACATTGAGTTGAGCGACAAGAACTAATGCCGCACCAACAAGGCCAAACGTGAACGAGGCAATTATCACCGAGCCCAACTCAACCAACGATTGCATCGAGCCTGGAACCTCGCCTACTCCATCAACCTGATTATCACCATTGCGCTGAGCTTCTATCTGAGTTTGCAGGACTAGACGATTCACTAACGGCCCAATTATCAAGAGCGGAAGAGAGATCGCAAGAGCATTTACTCCCCCCCTGGAGGATGCGATGAGCGGGAGTCCTGCCGCCCCCAAAATAGCCGGCAAACGTGACGCGTCACAAACAATGCGAGCTGTCTTTAGCCTCAGCTCACTCAGTGATAAGGCACTCAGGTCAAAAGGTGTTTGTGCTAGTTCAACCCGACGATCATCAAGTCTTCCAGCCATAGGATCAGCGCTTGTCAGATCAATATGAGTTAGATCAATAGTCTCTGACTCATCATGGATTTCACGACGCACTTGGATGACTTCATCGGCAGCCTTTGCACAAACTGCCGCCAAAACACATGCAAGAGCAAACGGCGATATTGCAGCCGCCCCCACAACTGCCACAAACCAAATGAGCCCGAGTTGAATTTGGCGGGCATTACCATGAGCAACCGTTTGAGATCGCTTGAGCTCAACTGGCGGCAAAGGCGTTTGCCTGCGTGAATCCTGCTGCAATCGATAGGGACGGCGTCTTACCTCAGCCATATGCCCCACCAGAGACGGGTGGCAAAACTGCTACCTCATCCTCATCGCCAACCTGAACGTCGAGACCAGTTGGCTCGCCATTAAGCCAAACCTTCGAACGCTCAAGCACGGCAACGAAGGGTTCGCCGAAACGTCGTGAGGCTTCTTCTATGACTTCTGCCACGGTTGAACCGATAATGTCAACTGATGCTACTCCCGCGGCCTCGCGAGCAGATGCAAAGAGCCTCAACTTGGCCACTCATCCTCCGGCGTCTGGTGGTCTCAAATTCAAACTAATTCGAATTTAAGACCAAGTGCGTGCCGCTAAAAGAATACCTGATTACCTGCCTGCGGGTACGGTCGGTAGTAGATGACATCAACTCGCATACTCCTCGTACGCCATGGTCAGTCGGAATGGAATGCCTCAGGGCGCTGGCAAGGATGGGCTGACCCTCCATTGACTTCACTCGGGCGACGTCAGGCAAATGCTGCCGCTGAAATGGTCGGATCGGTTGACGCCGTAGTTACCTCTGACCTCATTCGTGCAACCGAAACAGCAGCCATCATTTCTGAAGCGATTGGCGTAGGGCCGGTACTTGTTGAAGAACGCCTACGTGAACGCGACGTTGGTGAATGGACCGGGCTGACGCATGACGAAATAGAAGAAACCTGGCCAGGTTTATTGGCCATTCGTCCACTTCAGCCTCCCAGTGGCGAGTCGAGAGATCAAGTCATGGACCGGGTGCTCAAAGGGCTCGATGCCATAGCGACTGCCTACCCCGGTGGCGAGGTCTTAGTGATAGCTCACGGAGGGGTCATTCGCAATCTTGAGCGGCACTTAGGGACAGAACCCGCCTCGTTGCCAAATCTCGGTGGTGTACAAATCACCATTCATCCAAGTCGTCTGGTCTTAGGCGAGCGACTCTTGTTACTAAACCCCGACGATCACATCACCACTACGCCTCACCAGTTATAGACACTTTGGTTTAAGGAGGCCCAGCGGCAAGTCTCTTAACTTTGCGCAAAAGGTCGGGGGCATCAAGGCGATTGGCCATTGCTTCGCACTCGTTTGTCGGGCCTTGCCAGTGCCAATCGTCTACCTTGCCAACACCGCAGGTGAGGCGGAGGGTCGCAAGCTCTCGAAACAACAGAGCATTTTCCATTTCTTCAACAAGCGTTTGAGCCAAGCGCTTGGCGCTTCGCACCGTAACCTCCCACTGACCAGGAGCGGGGGGAATCGCTTCAAGGTGGCGGTACTGGGTTAGGACCGCAGCAGCTGACTTTGCCCCCCAGCCTGCAAGGCCAGGGAACCCGTCTGCGCTGTCACCCACAAGTGCGAGGTAATCGGGAACCGATTCAGGGTCGACACCAAGTCGTTCACGCACACCAGCGGCATCAACAAGTAACTGCTTGCGACGATCAAATTGGAACACCTTGCCTCCTACGCATTGTCCAAGATCTTTGTCGGGAGTACAGATCAAGGCTTGTGTAACACGATCATCTGCCTGAGCAATTGCGGCTGCTGAACCGAGTGCGTCGTCCGCCTCTTCATCAACCATCGGCCACACCACAATGCCAAAGGCACGTAATGCATCTTCAAGAATCGGAAACTGTGCCCACAAAGTTGGATCTATTCCCTCGCCGGTTTTGTATCCCGCCCACATGTCATTTCTAAACGACTCGATTACATGGTCCGTCGCAACACCTATATGGGTGGCGCCGTCTTCCAACATGCCAAGCATCGAAGCCACAACCCCTCGCGCAGCAGCAACCTCTTCGCCATTTGCAGTCACGTGAGAGGGCACTCCATAAAAATGGCGGAACAACTCGTAAGTGCCATCAACAAGGTGAACCCGCATCTGTCTCTTGCCGCCCCTATGCCCTCAGCCGTCGGACTGTTCAGGACGCAGCGTCGGAAACAAGATGACATCTCGAATGGCGGTTGCACCCGTTAAGAGCATCACTAAACGGTCGACCCCGATACCCAACCCACCCGTTGGGGGAAGGCCAAAATCAAGAGCGCGCAAGTAATCAGCATCGACCACCATTGCCTCGTCATCTCCGGCATCTTTGTGCGCTGCCTGTTCTTCAAAACGGGCCCGTTGTTCGTCAGGGTCAACCAACTCGCTGAATGCATTACACAACTCTCGACCAGCAACGATCGCCTCGAAACGCTCCGCCATGCCCGGCGTCGATCGGTGCGAACGAGCAAGCGGCGAGACTTCTTTGGGGTAATCACAAACGAAGATCGGTCCCCACAATGCATGTTCGGTCGTCTTTTCGTAAAGCTCCAACAACAACTTTCCTGGTCCCCAGTTATCGTCAACCTTTACACCATGTTCAACAGACACAGCTCGCAACTCGTCAATCGGGGTGTCGAGATCAACATGAACACCGATGTGTTCTTCAACCAACTCGACCAAAGTTGCCCTACGCCAAGGTGGAGTTAGATCAAGTTCCCGATCTTCGCCGTCTCGATCGGAATAAGTCAGCACAGTTGTGCCATGAAGCTCACGGGCAAGGTGCGCAACAAGTTCTTCGATCAGCACCATCATGTCGCTGTAATCGGCATATGCCTGATAGAGCTCGATCATCGTGAACTCAGGGTTATGGCGTGGAGAAAGTCCTTCGTTTCTAAATACCCGGGCGATCTCATAGACCCGCTCGAAGCCTCCAACTACGAGACGCTTGAGATAAAGCTCGGGAGCAATACGTAGGTACAAATCAAGATCTAATGCGTTGTGATGAGTTGTAAATGGCTTAGCAAGAGCGCCTCCGGGGATTGGATGAAAGACCGGAGTCTCAACTTCAATGAATTCACGCTCATCAAGCCAACGACGCATTGACGAGACAATCGTGCTGCGGGCTCGCAAAATGCCACGCTCTTCATCGCTCACCCACAAGTCGACATAGCGCTGACGATACCTAGTGTCAGGGTCAGTTATGCCGTGCCACTTATCGGGAAATGGTCGACGCGCCTCGGCCAATAACACCCAGTCGGAAACCTTGATACTCAACTCTCCACGCTTGGTTGTCATGACCTCGCCCGTCACGCCCAGCCAGTCTCCGAGCGAGCGAGCACACAGCTCATCAAAGCGTGGAGTGGTGGCATTAGGAGCAAAGAGTTGCACCCGTCCACTACTGTCTTGAAGCGTCGCAAACGCCAGCTTGCCTTGGACTCGTCGCAACATCATTCGACCAGCAACAGTGACGACGACACCGGTTTCACTTGCGGGTTCTAGCGAAGCGAACTCCTCGTGAAGCGATGCGGCAGTGCGGTTGGGCTCAAAACGATATGGGGGGTTCACGTGACCTCTGGTGCGTTCTTGCGGTGGATGAGTCGCAGCCCATGCAACATGAGCCAAGGTTCATGATGCTGGATACAAGACGATAACGGTGCGATAAGACTGCCAAGACCGCCAGTTGAAACAACCGTGCATGGTCCTAGTTCGTCTTGTACGCGTTGACACAGACCGTCGACCATCGCAACGGCACCATAGACCGCTCCAGCTTGAATCGATTCGGTTGTGTTGCGTCCGATAACACTTTTGGGTGGCTCGGCAAGTTCAACACGCCGCAGACCAGCCGCCCGGCTATAGAGCGCATCGAGACTTATCTCTATGCCGGGTGCAATTGCACCGCCTAGATACTCACCAGTAGCGGAAATCACCTCGACGGTGGTGGCCGTTCCGAAGTCGACAACGATGGTCGGGCCACCATATAAGTCGTAGGCAGCCACTGCGTCAGCAATGCGATCGGCACCAACTTCCTTAGGGTTCTCATAGAGGATAGGCATGCCCGTTCGCACCCCTGGGCCAACAACTACGGGCTCAAAGCCAAGATACCGTGCCGACATGCGTCGTAAAGTGGCAGTCAGTCGGGGCACGACCGAGGCAATCGCAAGGCCTGTGATTGCATCTTCGAGCGTCAAGTCACGTTGAGCTAGGAACTGCTCGAACATGAGCCCATATTCGTCGGCGGTTCGCTCGGCATTCGTGGCTATGCGCCAATGATCAATTAACTCAGGAGATTTGTCTGACTCATAAAGCCCAATGACGGTTTGGGTGTTTCCAACATCAACAACCAACAACACTGCCTTCTACCTCTCTGGAGTTTGAAGATGGGACTGATCGACGTCAATGTCGAGAGCGATGTCAAGCACGGGTGCGGAGTGCGTGAGCGCCCCGATTGAGATTAGATCGACACCAGTTTCGCAATAGTCGAGCACGTTATCGAGACTCACCCCTCCTGAAACTTCAAGAAGTGGACGAGTTGCCTGGCCGCGCTCAGCAACGCAACGACGCACCTCATCAGGAGTCATGTTGTCGAGCAAAA
>JBBSKG010000107.1:0-7690 GCA_038256565.1 Acidimicrobiales bacterium
CACTTCGTCTTGAAGTTGTTGGCGATTTCCCACATCATTACGCCCCAGAGAAATGCCATGCCGCTCCAGATCCATACGAGCCACGGGGTATTTGGCATGTCGTCGAGCATGTTGCCTACATATAGGTCGTAGGCCAAAAATGCGGGCACAGTGACTAGGAAATTGCTGATTGCTCCGACACGAAGGGCACGTGTGGCCATGCTGGTGGTCATACGTGTGCTGAATCACATATTCGAGGCATATTTCAAGTATGAGGTCGCATGGTTTGTTTGTGATACTACGAGACTGGCTTTTTTGTTCCTGGGGTAGAAGCATGGTCGGACGATGGAAAAGAAAAAGGGCGAGATTCAAGTAAATGACCCCACTGTCTCCGTCGAGCCATTGAGGTTTTATATTCTTGGCCCTCTCGAAGTTCGCCGTGGGGCCGAGATTATTGAGTTGGTGGGTCAACGGCAACGTCTTTTGCTAGCCAGATTGTTGGCGTCAGTTAACGAGACTGTTTCTGCAGACCAGCTCATGCACGAACTCTGGGGTGACAACATTCGCCCCGGCTCGTCAGCAACACTTCAGGCCTATATTTCTGAACTTCGTAAACTCTTCAGCCCGCCTGGTTCTTTTTCGTCAACAGTGGCAAAAAGTAGCTTAATTCTGACCCGCCGTCCCGGGTACCAACTGGCTGTCGAACGCGATCAAGTCGATTCAGTTCGCTTTGAAAAGATGGTGGCTCTGGTGAGCGATGCACCTGAGCCTTTACACCCACAACAGGTGAGCAGCCTTCTTGGGGATGCATTGCGTTTGTGGCGAGGATCAGCGTTTGTTGATGTAGTGGCTCTTGGCCCTTCTGATTCAGTACTGCAATTAGCCGAGGCGCACCTAGAAACCTTGCGTCTTTGGGCGCTTGAAGAACGAATCGAGGCTGATTTAGCTCTTGGTTCTCATGGGCAATTGACGGTCGAGTTGCAAGCGCTTTGCTCCCAGCATTTGTTGCGTGAACGTTTTTGGGGCCAGCTAATGGTGGCGCTTTACCGTAGCGGTCGACAAGCTGAGGCACTGCGGGCATTTCAAACTCTTCGGGCAAATCTCGATGATGAACTCGGCATACTTCCGAGCGCACAACTGAGAGAGCTTGAAGAAGCAATGCTGTTACAGAGAGACGATTTGGACTGGACGCCAGTTCTTTCGTTTCCCCAGATTAATGTGACTACAAGCCTAAAGAGTTCGTTAGTTGCTGAGATACCAATGATCAATCTGACGAGCAACGACTATCAACCACAGAGGTTGAATCATTTCCCAGTAGCGATGACGAGCTTTGTTGGTCGCCATGACGAGATGGTTGGTTTGGCAGATTCACTGAATCAATCTCGACTCGTCACGTTGGCAAGCACTGGTGGTTGTGGCAAAACTCGTTTGGTTCTGCAGGTTGCGACACAGGCCATTGATCGGTGGCGTGATGGTGCTTGGTTTGTTGATCTTGCTGAGGTGACTGACCCCGCTGCAGTTCCGATGGTTCTTGCAACAGCCCTAGGTGTCCACGTAAACCAAAGTGTTCGAGTATTTGAATCGCTAATAGAAACAGTTGGCAATAAAGAGATATTGATCATCATCGATAACTGCGAACAGGTGATTGATGCCGTTGCTGGTGTTGTGACGGAGTTGTTGGCTAGGTGTCCGTCGCTGCAACTCATGTGCACAAGCAGAGAAGAGCTAGGCGTTAATGGCGAAGTTGTTTGGCGACTCGATGCGTTGGGCCTTCCCCAATGCCGAGATGATGGCATTTTTGATCTTGATGATTGCGAGGTTTCTGATGCAGTCGCGTTATTTATCGATAGAGCCCGAAATGTTCAGCCCGACTTCATGCTTGATCGCAATACCGTCGGACCCGTGTCTGATATTTGTCACAAACTTGAGGGCATTCCACTAGCCATTGAGTTGGCGGTTCCAGTGCTTGGCGTGTTGTCGATTGATGAGCTCAATGCTCGTTTAGACGATCGCTTTCGGCTGTTGAAGCGAGGGCAGCGAGGGCGTAAGGCACACCAGCGCACCCTTCGGGCAGCCGTTGATTGGAGCTATGAATTGCTCGATGCCAAAGAGAGATTCTTCTTTGGATGCGTATCGGTACTTGTTGGCCCTTTCGCATTGTCAGCAGCCGAGGCCGTCGCTGCGGGAAAGGGCTTACATGACAGCGAAGACGTTGATGAATATGAGGTCCTAGACCTGCTTGGTCGCTTGGTTGCGAAGTCAATGGTGATGATCGTCAAGCAAGAAGATGGCGTCACCTACTATCGAATGCTAGAGACGCTGCGCCTCTATGGACTTGAACGACTCAGAAACTCAGGTGATGAACCCGAAACCCGCCAGCGTCATTTGCGCTATTTCTTGCGGTTCGCAGAAGAAGCCAGTTGCGGTGCCCATGGTAAAGAAGTGCGGTTTTGGCTGCCTTTAGTAGAGGCTGAACTTTCCAATTTTCGAGCTGCCATTGACTGGGCATTTGTTAATGATGACCTTGAGCATGCACTTCGTTTAGCCGGTGCTTTGCGCTGGTATTTCAGCCGTCTGGGTTTCTTGGAAGAAGGCCTGAGCTGGATCGAGCCAGTTCTTGAACGTCGTCACGAACTCATCCCAGAGTTGAGGACCCTTGCCCTCACGTCAGCGAGCACGATTGCTTTCTTGCTCGGGCGACATTCCATGACCGTTGAACTGGGCGAAGAAGGTTTAGCCGAGGCGCGTAGATTGGGTGATTCCCAAGAGCTTTCGACTGCGCTCATCGTCCGAGGCGCAGCGGCAGTATTCGAGGGCAATGTCGAACGGGCGATTACTTGCTTCGCCGAAGGCACCATTCTTTGTCAAGAGTTGGGTGATGAATGGGGCATGGCGTGGTGTCAAGCATTCTGGGGGGTAGGTGCTCGGAGAATGGGCAATTTAGACGAGGCTTTGGAGTTGCTTGAGCCAGCAATCGAAGCCTTTAGAGAAATGGGCGATGAACAAGCTCAAATTCTTCCTCTCGTGAACATGGGACAGGTGTTGTTGCAACAAGGTGATACGAGTAAGGCAATGTCGCTCATGAATGAGGCGGTGCGACTTGCCTATCGGGTGGGGGACCAAATTTTGTTGGGCACGTCTCTAGTGTTCTTGGGCCGAGCCGCTCGAGTAGTAGACGGCCCATTGTCTGCTCGTCCGTATCTTTTAAAGGGTCTAGATGTTTGCCAGACGGCAGAGAACCACGTGGTGTGTGCGATTGGTGTACAGGAATTAGCCGTTGTGGCTTTGGCCGAAGGAAGGCCACACGATGCCGTCATGCTGGCTGGACGAGCCCAGGAGTTTCACCGGTCGTCGCATGGTGCCCCAACTCAGCTTGAGGAAGAAGAGCTTGAAAATCTCTTATCTGAAAGTCGCTCTCTGTTGGGCGATGATGAATACCAGGCGGCCTTAGACCGTGGGGCAACTATTGATCTCGTTCAGGTTCTGGGAGTGTTCTGAACTTTTTTAGAACGGGCCCCAGGGGAGCCATTTGCGGGCGTAGACATCCCAAAGGTCGCCAATGAAGCTGCGGCCAAAACGGGTCAGGGCACTTAGTTTGCGAGCAAGGGTTGGTCCGCTTGAGCGGAAGGTGGTGAGTTGGCGAGCGAAGTCAAGTGGTTTGATTAATAGTTGTCCTTGAGCGATCGGTTCCGCGGGACCGTCGGCTTCGATGTGACCGGCGAGAATTTTGATAGCCAATGTGGTTGTGTCGTGCCATACATCAAAGCCACGGTCGTTTCGTACTGTCTTTACGCCGACGAGAGTGAGAGGGTGACCCACGCTGTCGGTGAACCAGAGTCGGTACCGCATCTCTTTAATGGCAGGGTCGTCTTCATGGACAAAGAGGTTGAACCAGCCCTTTGTGACTTCTAGTGCGCCACCAAGGGCATCGCAGTCAACGATGCCTAGAGCTGGAGCCTCATGGCTTGGCTCGGCGATGAAGCGATCGACACCATTAATCGTGATGTCTAGATGAAACTTCAGATCATGCGAAGGGTTTGATAGAGCGTCAGGAGTTGCGGCGAACGTGATGTTGCCGCGCATCGTTTCGCTGAAGCTGACAGTGGTGTCGTCTGGGTACTTAGTGGGTGCAGGATCGGTGAGCGTGATGCCTTCCTTATGACACCACTCGCGAGCTGTTTTCACGCCGAGTTCCACTGCCTTGCAATTACGGTCTCCACTGAAATTGATTAGGTAATGCAGTGGAACATCGGCTTCTAGCATCTTGACGGTGATGTGTCTGCCAAATTCGCTGGTTTCTCCAAGGGCAAAAAGGTCGTTGTTGTGTGTGATCCGTTTTTGGATTGCCCTAAGCTCAGCATTTGCCGCTGCCTCAATTGTTTGGAAGTACTGAGCTATTAGCCCATAGCGCCACGTTCCGCTGCGATCAACTGTCCAGATAACCCATACCTCATCTGCCCCGCGGTCGACGATGGCATGTTCTATGTTTGCATCAGTGGCGTAAACAGCATCTATCCAATGTTGTCCATTGGTGATCACGGGTGGAAACCACGTGGGTAGCGACACGCACCCAAGCAAAAGATCGGGGGTGAGTTCGCTTGGGTTTAGGACAGTGAGTTCATGGTTAGAGAAGTTGTAGACATTGAATGTTGCATCAACCTTGCTTTTGTTGAGAGCGGTCCAATCGAGGCCCCAGACGGGAAAGACCTTTGATGGAAGGTGGTCAAGGCTAAAGAGCGATTTTAGGTAAGGGCCGCGTAGCCAACTCTGCCAGTTAGGCCTGATCATCGAGAGCGGACTCAGGGCTCGCCAGTTGTCGGCGATTTGAGTGCCGCTCATTCCCTGGGCGTACATGGCGAGGTTGAAAACCCCACCGCTTGCTCCGTCGGCATGATCGAAAGTTTGGCCAGCCTCGTCGAGCCACACTTGAAGGACTCCAGCTTGGAAAGCAACCTTCATGCCCCCACCGGCAAGAATGAGTGAGCGCTTTGGTTGCATTTTTTTCTTTGTGTTGTTACTCATGATGAAAGCTCCTCACGGTTCAGCGAATAGGTTCACCTTGTGTGTTCCAAAGATTCGTTATTCCAGCCAAAACTGGAATAACAGGGCCTGTATTTAATTGAGCACCGCCTATTGGCGGATGCTCTCAGCAGTGGCTCTTTCGGCAAGAGCGGCGATGGTAAGCGCTGGGTTTGCTCCAGCAGGGCCGGGAAGAATCGAACCATCTGCAATTGAAAGTCGATCATGGCCAAAGACTCGACCAAAGCTATCGACCACGCCTTCGTCCCGGTGTTCGCCCATGGGGCAGCCTCCCAACGGATGAACGGTGATGACTCGATTCAACATCGAGAGAGGGTTGATGTGCAGCTTTCCACCCATTGCACTGGCGAGACGTCGCATGTTTCTCTCAACCTCATTGAAGTAAGGCTGAGAAGTTTTGACCGTCCAGTCGATGGCAAGGTCGTCATTTTTAAGCTTCATGATTCCGTCGGGTGTATCTCTGCCCATGCCCAACAAGGGCATTGAGGACGATGCATACTGATCGACTAACTCAGCAAGCTCACCACCAAAGCGACTGCGTGATGAACCGAACAATTTGGCAGCCATTACCCGTCCAGCCACGAGCGCTACGCGTTTAATCGCTGCAGGCAATGGCTGAACCCCAGCTGCCCAGTTAACAAATTCGGGGTTGCCACCGTCTTCGATGTAGAAACCTTGTCCTGTTCCGCCCTCAGAGCGATCTGGTATGCGAATAGCGCTTGTGATCACTGGGCCTTGGGCAGAGTCGAGATTTGTTGGCTTCCAGCGCCCAGTTTCGCGGGTGCGCGCTCTGCTGATGAAGCCGAGCAGGTCGCCATTTCCGCTGAACTTTGTGCCGAGAGTTGGACTGAGATGTCGCAAGGCCGAGCGATTGCGAAGCAGAAAGTAGGTGGTTCCCAAGGTGCCAGCAGCGAGGACGAGCCGTTCCGCTCTTATGGAATGACTGACCGGTGTCTTGGTGGCGTCGCCGCGACGATCGAGATAAGTGACTATGTAGTGGCCTTGTTCGGTCACCTCGATGCTTATGGCCTCACATAGATCACGAATTTCAGCCCCGCTATTTACTGCATCAGCCAAGTAGTTATGATCAAGGGTGTTTTTTGATCCATGGTTGCAGCCGATATCGCATTCACCACACATCTGACAGGTCTTGCGATTGCCATCAGGGTTACGAGTCCCAACAATGGCCTCGCCTCGCGTGGCAGGTTTTCCTGGGTTGGAAAATGTGACAGCCAGGTTTACGGGCTGAGCCTCCATTGAGCACGCCGCACCTGCATCACGAAAAGCTTTCACCTTCGCAACGTTTGCATATTCGGGTTGATCAAAGGGGTACACCTGTGCGCCGAGCATGGCCTCAGCCTTTTTGTAAAAAGGGTCCAGGTCGGCTCGGGTCATTGGCCACGGATGCTCGATACCATCAGGGCCCATGGTTTGAAACCAACTGGGCTCCATGCGCAATAACACGTTGGCGTAAATCAACGACCCGCCACCGACCCCGCTCGACACGAGCGCATCAATGCCAGAAAAAGACCACAGATCAAATAGGCCTAGGTGTTGGGTCTTGGTATCCCAAACGTTGTTGGCCAAACCATGCGGGCTGCGAGGAAAGCTGCCGGGCGGGTAGTGCTTGCCTCGTTCGAGTATGACAACGTCCAGGTTGGCTGCCGATAAACGAGCAGCAGTTACCGAGCCCCCAAACCCTGAGCCGACCACTAAAACCTCAGTGTGCTCCATGAGCGACCCATCTTATGCGATAGGAGTTTTGGGTAAGGACCAGTGACAAAACTACTAGCGCGGCGCTTGCACGTTTAACCTTTGTGGTGTACTTACTTTCGGCCTTGGGCCGCGCAAGTAGTTTCGTCTCGGGTCCTAAGCGGGGGGTCTTACCTATGGGCCGCAAGGGCTAGAACCTCTGGAGTGCGGCGAAGGCGTTCGATGTGTCGAGCCCGCGTGGGGCCAATGCTGCCGATTGGCATGTCGAGGGTTTCGGCGATAGTCACATAGTTCGGGCGGTCGTGCTCCATGAGCATTGTCAGAAGGTTTTGGCCTTGTTCGGGGAGGCGATTCATTGCTTTGCGCACTCCCTCAGCCTGTTCTTCATTTACAAGAAGCGAGGAGGGGTCAACGTGGTCTCGTACGTCAATGACATCGAACTTGTCTTCATTTTCTTGTCCGACCAACACTTGTCGTCCAGAGCGCTTAGACAAGCGGATGGCTTCGCGCCGAGCTGTAGTAACGAGCCATGAACCGATCACCTCTGGGTCGCGAATCTTGCCAATGGACTGAAAGCATCGCAGCCAAGTCGTCTGACAAACGTCGGCAGCATCATCGTTCGACAAACCACGTTGTCGTGCCGTCCACCAAACCAACGAGCTAAATCGTTCGACGAGTTCATCCCATGCCTGTTGTTCTCCAGCTTGGGCACGCAGGACCAGTTCCCCTGGCGTTTCTTGTTGGGTGGTTTGTGATGTCATGGTGCTCATTGATTATTACCTTTCGATCGCTGCAAAATACGACAAGTTGAACTATGTCTGGGTGATCTTGGGTATTTCTTGGGACTATCTTGGACTCAAGGTTTAGGTGGAAATGTTTGCCTTCTTATGCGCCAAAGATTCGTTGCACCAGTCTGCGTCTGGCACAACAGGACCTGTATCTAATTGAGCACCGCCTA
>JBBSKG010000108.1:0-7639 GCA_038256565.1 Acidimicrobiales bacterium
TGACAGCTCGCACGGACTGTTGATCTCATGGCTTAGTGAGCACGAACCTGGACGAGTACTTGATCTTGGTTGTTCGCACGGAGCGCTTTCAGCGATGGCTCGTGAAATGGGCCATGAAGTGACTGGTGTAGATCTTGAAAAACACGATGAGGTTGTGAGCAGGCTCGATCTTTTTGTTGAAGCTGATCTTTCTCGAGGTATCCCTAACGAAGTCGGCACTGACTATGACGTGATCGTGGCAGCCGATGTGCTCGAACACGTTCCTGAACCGGCAGTTCTGTTGGGCGAAATTGCTAGTCGCCTTGCGCCCGTGGGTTCTTTGATAGTGAGCGTTCCTAATTTTGCTCATTGGTACCCTCGCATTCGCGTCGCGCTTGGGCTCTTTGATTATGACCGGCGAGGCATTCTTGATAAGGGTCATTTGCGTTTCTTTACCCGACGCTCCTTGGAGAAGATGCTAAATAAAGCCGGTTTCGTTATTCGTCGACGTGAGGTTGTCGGGCTTCCCTTTGAAGTAGCTGGCCGAGGTGGCATTTCAGGTCAAGACAGCGTTCTTGGGGGTGGCCTGTTGAAACGCATCGAACGGGTAGCGGTTCGACTGCGTCCAACGCTATTTGGCTATCAGTTCATTTACGAGCTTGAAGTAAAACCAGCAGCAGCACGTACTTTTTGACAAAGCGTTGCTTTGACGGGAACTTCTTGGAAGCCAGGGGGGAAGCTCAAAGCCTTGCCTTGATACCAATAAAAGGTTTCGAGTACAACTCGATCGTCAAGCATCACGATGAGCGAGTGCATCCGTGGGTCGGCTACAACCTCAAGTAGGTAGGTGTGGCCTATCTTTATGGGGACCGGCAACATCTCGATCAAGAAACCAAATCGTGATGATCCCGATAGTTCAAACTTCATATGGCCATCATTGAGGTACATTGCGGTTACAGCGGCTTTGTTTGAGCCATCTTGAAAGTTGACGATTGTTTCGTTCGTGCCTATTGGGCGTTTGGAAAATCTTATTTTCGCGCGGTGTAATCCGGTCACACCGGTGCGTTCCACGGGCACCCATGGGGTCCGTTTCACGCTGTTTGTCATCATTCCGTCGTTGAGATAGAGCCCATCGCAGTTGCCTACTATCACCAACGAACCTGATGTCCCAGTAATTGGGAGCTCATCGTGCACCTGCACAGATGGGGGCCGGAAGCCTCCGAGTCGTCGTCCAGTCCATGAGTCAATATCTTGCTGGAACCCAACAAAGCCAGCAACTACGCCTGCGGGCACGTTAGGGCTATATGACCGCTGAAAGACAGCTGCAAGTGACAGGTTTATTCCAGCGGTAAAAAGACCGAGACAAGCAGTCACGATTACAGCGGCTCTTGTAAGCCTTACCCAATTGAAACGTTGACGAGCAAGGACGTGGAATCCCGTTAGGCCCGTCAAGACAAAGAAGGGGAAGAGGTCGGCAAGATAACGATGGGCGATATAACCAAATGGCAAGATGGACAGTCCGCTTGCTATGACGCCAAATAGGGGAATCCGTAAAGTCCTTAGTGAAGGATGATTGGTTTCTGTGATACGGCGAAAACGTAAGATGGCGATGATTCCCAAAAGGGATAGCAGGCAGAGAATCGATAGGGTTGCTGGAACACTTCCCGTTCGGTCAATGAGATCGAATTGAACGTCCCCGATGACTTTTCCTGGAATGGGCGGAAAATCAACAAATGGGAATCGCCGTGAAATGCTTAAGGCAGTTGGATCGATGTAGTGCCACAGGGTTGTTGGTATGAATTGAAGTCCAAAGAGTGTGCCGTTATTGGCGGCGAGCATTTGTTGACGAGTTGGGTCGACGAGCGTGGAACCTTGATAGGCAAATGGAACACTGAACAAAGTTTGGAACTTTACAAAATTGACAAGCACATAAAGCCCGAGTGGGATCAGGGGCGCAACACCAAGGACAAACCCTTTCTTGAGTGTCTCAACTTTTTGCTGGAAAGACGTTTGCCCAGAAAGTGCTCTCCATGGTTTTAGTTTTAGAAGACTCAGACCACACGCCAATGACAATCCGGCGAGTGGACCAAGTCCAATGGAGACGCGAGAGCCGAGTGCAGCGGTGGTGAGTAGTGAAACGAGTGCTAAGCGCCGCCAAGTTGGTTTTTCGATATAGCCAATGAGCGCGTTGATGGCGGCAAGTGAAAAGGCTACGCCCCACATCAAGGCTTCGTGATAGACCCATGCTCGACTGGCGAGATAAACAAGGCTGGACCCACCCCCCAGGAGGGCCATGAAGCAGCCGATTCCAAGTAGTTCAAGGGTGGTAACGGGATCGTCGCCTCTGATCATTCCTCGGATACGCCATGCCAGATGGCTAATAACAGCCATGATCACGACATATGCAACGAGCATCGAAAGCTGCGTAAGTCGACCGTCGAGGTGGTCGCTGAACATCAAGAACGGAAGACGAAAGAGGGCGGGTATCGGTCCCTGATACAGATAGGACTTTCCGTCGATCGTGAATGACTCTATGCCTAGAGCTTGTTGTGGGACATCCCACTTGCCATTGAGCAAAACATGTGCCTGGGCGTCATAGAAGCCGCCCATCTTTTGCCAGCTAAATAGCTCCCAACTACCTGCCGTGAGCATCCAGGTAAACACGATCGAGCCGGTGAAGCTTCCAGCTGCACTGGCCAAGAAATGACGGGAGCGAGGAGAAGCCGTTAGACGTTTCAGTAGCGCCGAACGTTCGCGAGTATTTTCGGTGCCTCGAAGGCGATCTATCAAAGTGTGGACTAGAAGAAAGAACACCGCAGTGAGCCCGAGCCAATGCATGGTCTCGAAACGTCCTGGCCACGTTGAGTCCGAAGGGTAATTGTGTCTTAGGTGGGAAATACCGATTAATGATGCACTTAAGCCAAATGTAGCGAATGTGGCGAAGCTCAACAGTGAGCGACTGTTACGAATTGTTAAGCCGATACCTACCAGAGCGGAGGCAGCGAGGCCGATAATTGGCCTACTGATGAAGTAGCCAATTGCTCCGATGAGAAACATGGCAATGGCGACTACATATAACGAAGGAGAGTTTCCTTGCCAAGCAATTGGCCATTCAAATTGCGGTCTGTCTACTTGGGGGTCGTCATCTAAAGTCAATACCGAGCCAACAGGGTCAACAGTTTTGCGCCTACGAGTGAAGCTGGCGATCAAGATGCCTAGGCAGACAACAAGGCCGAGTAGCGAGGCCTGTATCCCTCGCCAGACTGTTCGTTGTGGAGTCCATTCAAGGTCAATGACAAATGGTTTGTTAGAGGCTGGGGCAGTCACAAGCCAGCCATTGGCAAAGCCATCAATGAGACGAGATGGGCCGAGGATATGGCCACCCATGTTTGCTTGCCAGCCTTTGTTTTGGCTCTCCCCAAGAACTAGCCAAAACTCTCTTGCGCGTCCAGGGGCGACCTTGATGGAGCGCTTGGTTGGTGAATGGGTGGTGACAGTAAGACGAGGGGCTTCCTTGGCTTGATATGGCTGTTGATTTTTTGTCACCCAAGCTTCGATGGTTTCTCCGGCACCTCCTTGAGCTGAGGTGAGAACCAGACGGTCGAGATCGAATCCGCTTAGCTTTCCGGGTGAGGTGCGAATCTCGTGCTCGCCTTTGGTGAGCGTTAATGGTTCGGTTCCACAGGGTTCAATTCGTAGTCCATCTCGGTTTAGAGCGTCGTTATGAAGTCCCGATATGCGAACCGGATATGACTTGTTGTCAATAGTGATCAGGTCATTGCGACACTTGAATGCAAGTACCCCTGAGGCTGGTGGGAGCTGAACTCCAGGGATTCCAATTTCGGCAATAGCAACGGGCATGGCTATGGGGTCGTTGGTGTACCAATCGATGGTTGTAGTGGGTTCTGTGGCGAGAATTGTGATGGTCACCTTGTCGGTGGTCATGGCGGGGAAGTGCACAGTTGTTGGAGTTGGAACATCAAGCGCAGAGACAGGACCAGTGAGAGTGG
The DNA here is from genome assembly GCA_038256565.1 of Acidimicrobiales bacterium. Classification (GTDB taxonomy): domain Bacteria; phylum Actinomycetota; class Acidimicrobiia; order Acidimicrobiales; family CADCSY01; genus JACOTK01. The sequence continues at coordinate 3,990 of JBBSKG010000108.1, forward strand.
GAAGCGTTACCTCGCGAGTTTCTCCATCGGAACCAGACAAGAGGAGTCTTGTGGGAACGCTGTGACGTCCATCTCGAACAACTTGGAGGTCAAGGCGGTCAAAGGTTTGTGCAGTGCTGAACGCGTACTGCACCCAATGTCCTTCTTGTTGCAGAAACCCTGGGCTCCAATGAGTAGAGGGGTCACCATCTAACGCCGCCGAAGAACGAGCACGAACCTCTCCAGATAAACGCCCCGACGAACTGGCCGTGACCCCACCGCCTTCAGCAAGTGGGATGCCCACTAGATCGTCAATGACTGGGTCTGGAGCATGAGCCGAGATTCTTGCGCTGCCGGAAAGTTCAAAGGTCCGGGTGCTGGGCAGCGTAAACGAACGGACCATTGCTTCTTCTGAATCTTGAAGCACGGGTTCTCTGGGGTTAGACCTCTGACGAGCGACAACAATCGCCATACGATGTTGAAGGTCGTTTTTAACGCGAGACAACAGTTCGGTTGGTAGTCGCGTGACTTCGTCGATAGCGCCGCTGAAGCCGCCAATTCTGATCTCAGCAAAACCAACGCCATCAAGGCCTGAATAGTTCGAGCCAGTCGCTAAGCCGTCACTAAGTATCTCAACTCCAAGTGTAGAAAACGTACGTTCTGACAGGTTGATGAGCTGACCCGGAGCACGGAGGGAATCTTCGTCAAGATCCACATCGACGGGGTTGCGCTCATCGAAGGTCAGCCGAACTTGAGTGATGAATCTATCCCTCCCCCCCTGAGGCTGGAGCAATGTCACATGTTCAGAAGTCACTGGCTTATCGAGCGACACGACGATACGTTCACCAATGACAGATGAGAATGCACCAGTGACCCATGCAGTTTCGGGGTTAGCATCGATGGCCCGAGATGGCCGTGCGTGGGGCGCATAACGAATCGGATCGCCGTAACTGGTAGCGCTCGCACTGATTCCTCCCTTGGGAGTTATTACTGTTGCGGTTGAGTCATTTGAGTTAGAAAAGAGCGGAATACGAGCGTCTGCTGGGTCGACGCGAAGTGGCTTTTCGCCTATGTATTCGGTGTAACCGCCGTTTTCTCGTAGCCCAAACCAACGTTGGGCTCTACGTCTATTTGTATCGGTGATGATGAGATCGTTTTCACCTGCGGTCGCTAATGCGTTGAGTCCACGATCCCCAGCAAGCGAGCCTGCATAGAGCAAAGAGGCATCTGGGTCGATCAGCCCCACCTCGGCGGCTTCAACGATGCCTTCGCCGTCACCATCGACAGTCTGCATCCGGTTCGTAGGTCGGGAATGGATTATGGGCAAGGGGTCGGTCACGGGAAAGACCGCAAGTGGAGGAGGTTCTGTTAGAGCGGGTTCTGTTGAGCCAGTTTTTGTGGGGACAGGTTCGGTTGCGAGGGTGATCTCATCAATAAGTGGAAGTGACTCCACGGCTCGATTTATTGGTGCTGATGGGCCAAACCGAAGAGGTGGGCCAAGGCCAGGAGGGGGAGGCGAGAACAGCGCCCATGCAAGCCAGGGCCGTGGAGTGCGGTAGCGCTCGTATTCAAGATCAAAACGTGTAAGAACATCTCCAGCACCCATGAGGCGTGCGACAGGTGCGATACCTGCGGGGTCAAGCGTTCCTTCTTGCATGCGTCTATCAAGAGCGTTTAGCAGCGAAACTGTGCCAGGCGAGCCCATTGGGACCAATTCCCGAGCGACCATCGGTCGGTCCGTTAGGCCTGATGTGATTGGGTCAAGTGTGTGGCCCCATCGGTAGGCGGCAAAATCAGACCCAGGCACCTCCAAGATGCGAGTGCTATTTCCTCTTGCGTCAAGTGATGCAGCGGCCTCGTTCCAGTAGTTAGGTATGTCTTCAGGACGATTAAAACGTTCTGAAACAAGATCGCCTGTCCAGAGCGGTGAGAAGTTTGCAGCCACGAGTGCCCCCACGAACACAGTGGCGAGAGCGCCAAGTCGAGCTTGCCGGGCCGTTAGAGCGCATAGTCCGGCTCCGAGCAAGAGGGCAACGCCGAGCGCTACGAGGGGAGTCGCCCGTTGAGTATTACGCAACGAAAGTATGAAGTCTGATTGCGCAGCAGCATCACGAAATGCCCTACCAAGTGGAGAGGGGTTGGCGTAAGGGAAGGCCCCGCTGGCGAGGACCGTTCCGACCAATATCAACACTGCGACATAGAAGCGGTATCGCCACCGCATCATCGTTCCCACCACCAGTGCGAGCAGCGGAATCAACAGAGAAATCCCTAGAATTACTGGTCGAACTTCATAGCGCTTTGAGAATGGCAACCACAGCCCTCCATTGTCGCCGCCGTAGAAGAACCAATAACCCAGTCCACGCAGTATCTCTGGAGCTGACGATGTCGCTGCTACTTGTTGAACTGTCTCGGTTGTGCGAAGAATAGGCAGTCCGTAACGGCCGTCGACCATGAGGGCCACGAGCCACCAGAGCTGGGTGACCCCTACGAGCAAGCCAATGCGAAGTGAGGTTCCAGTTGCTTGTCGCCAGCTCACTTCTTTTGTTGCCCAAACTGCACATGGCATCCAAAGCATGACGGCCAAGGCAACGTATAACAACGAGCTGGCATTGACTGCGCCTACGGTTGTGACGACCAAAGCTATGAGAGCAGGGTGACGCCAGCCCCCACGTCTTGTTGCACGAATCGTAAGCGCTAACAAAATGGGAAGCCCGGCCCAGGGCAAGAGAATGACCGAGGTGCCAGTGATGTAGCCGAGCGTGTAGGGGCTGAGTTGATAGGCAAGCGCTGCAACAAGCCCTGCCCATTCGTTACGCAAACCCAATGTGCGCCAAAGCACCAACATCCCGGCTCCGGCTATGAAAAGGAGCGAGCCCATCCAGAGGCGTTGGGTTACCCAGTCTGCAAGACCCATGAACTCACCAACCCAGAAAAATGGCCCAGTGGGAAAGAGGTACCCAATGTTTTGATGTGTGACAGTGCCCATGCCTGTGCTGGAATCCCACATGTATGGGGCATTACGAATGAGACGGCCAGGATTCAGGTAGAGAAGTTGTTTGGTGTCCGCATTGAGTCGACCAGGCTGAGTCGCCAGAAGAGGAACATAAGCCACAAAACCAAGAAACAGAAGGGTTTTATGACGACCAAGGGCATGAAGAGTTCTGGAAAGTTTGGTCATGACCCTGATCAGCACTTGATGTCAGGCGAGGACATTTGAGCTGCGAGTGGCGCAAGCGTGTCATAAGCACAACCAGGCCAGGTGAATTGTGCTGCGTGATCGAGGGCACCAACAGCCAGTCGTTTGCGTAGGCTCGAGTCCCGAAGCACTCGAGCGGTCTGGGTGAATAACTCCTCGTTATCGCTGGCCAACAATCCGCTGTGATCATCGGATACTGCGTCGATGTGTCCTGCAATACGAGTCGCAACCGCTGGCGTCCCACAAGCCCCAGCCTCGGTAACGGTCATGCCCCACCCTTCTGCACTTGATGCACTGACGAGCAGCCATGAGCGCCGATAGAGGTCTACAAGCATCTCGTGGTCAACTCGTCCGACGAAATTAACGTGATCAGCCACGCCAAGCTGGCCAGCTAGGGCTTCAAGCGAGTCTCGTTCGGGTCCGTCACCGACGATGAAAGCTTTTAGTTCGGGAAACTCTTTTACCAAGCGGGCAA
>JBBSKG010000109.1:0-7594 GCA_038256565.1 Acidimicrobiales bacterium
CTGGTGTCGTCCTTGTTGCTATTGCTATTGCTCATGCGTTATCCCCCTTCGTTGCGTTTTCGATATTTGCTTCTATGTCTTCAAGTCCGCTGTTAGGCCCAGCCAGCAAACGTTCAACGTGCTTTGCCATGATGTCGACCTCCAGGTTGACTCGATCTCCAGGGCCTTTGTGGCCAAGAGTCGTGACCTTGGCCGTATGAGGAATTACTGCCACGGTGAACCCGTTGTCATATACCTCAACAACCGTAAGACTCACGCCATCGACCGTGATGGAACCCTTTTCTACGATGTAACGACCGAGTTCTCTTGGCAATCTCACGGCTAAATCGGGTACCGGTTGCAATATCTCGCCAGTTGCATCTACATGGCCAAGCACGATGTGGCCACCAAGTCGATCAGCCAGACGGACGGGACGCTCAAGGTTTACAGGGGCTCCTGCTATGAGGTCACCAAGATTGGTCCGCTCATACGTTTCGTCGGTGACATCGGCTTGCCACCAACCCTCGCCTTGGTCGGTCAAGGTGAGACAACAACCGTTGACCGCAATGGAATCACCGAGGTTTGCATCTTCCAAAACGGTCGTCGCTCTAATGCGTAGACATTGACCTTGGCGAGATTCAACCGTTCCAAGTTCTTCAATGATGCCGGTGAACATTTAGCGCTGACCTCCCACAGAAACGCCTCCCATAGAAACGTTTCTGGCACCAGCAGCTGCTAACTCGACACGTAAATCGTCACCGAGTTGTTGAACGTCAACGATTTGGCCCTCCCAAACGTCTGCCATGGTGGGCGCTCCCGGGCCTGCAAACAACGGACGAGCGTCATCACCACCGAACAGCTTTGGTGCAAGGTAAATCACATATCGATCAACCAAGCCGCCTCGATGAAAGGCGCCCGCAACGGTCGCCCCACCTTCCACCATGACCTGCAAAACACCTCGTGACCCAAGCTCGTCGAGAACACCACCAAGATCGCCCTCTAACTCAAGAGCGGGGTTAACCTTGGCATTTGCTGGTGCCCTACCAAGCACAACTCGAAGGGGGTCATGGCCTTCTACGTGGCGCACGGTAAGTAATGGGTCATCGCTTCGAACAGTTCCTGCACCTACCACAATGGCATCGCTCTCGGCTCTAATGCGATGGGCGTCAATACGTGCCGGTTCGCCGGTTATCCAAGTGGAAGTGCCATCGGGTGCTGCTGTTCGCCCATCGAGTGTGGCTGCGAGCTTTAGGACAACCCATGGACGCCCAGTCATGCGGTGCTTTAGATAAGGAGCAAGTTGTGCATTGATTGCCTCTGCCTCGACGCCGACAACAACTTCAATGCCAGCTTCACGTAGGCGAGCAATACCCGAACCCGCCACACGGGGGTCGGGGTCGTCAATGCCCACAACTACTCGCTTAACCCCAGCTGAAATAATTGCCTCAACACATGGCGGAGTACGACCATGATGCGAACAAGGTTCGAGCGTGCACCACAGTGTTGAGCCCTTTGCATCATCACCAGCGGCGGCGAGCGCCACGATCTCGGCATGTGGGCCACCAGGGGGTTGTGTTGCGCCTGTGTAGCGGGAGCAATTTGGCGATTCGATCACGCACCCGACCCAAGGGTTCGGAGCAGTCAGGGAACGCACAGACGCGGCGAGATCAATGGCTTGTCTCATCGCCTCTCCGTCGTCCATGTCACACTCCTTCAGTCGGGAGCGCGCGACAGATGCCCGCGCCCTCGCTCTCATCCGGACTATGACCGTCGGCCCTGGAGTTTCACCAGATCGGCCTTCACAGAAACCTGTGAAGGTTCGCGGACTTTAACCGCCGGTTGGGATTTACACCCGACCCCGCGAGGGGCATATGTATGTAGTGACCAAGTGTAAACCCGCACGACCACATTGCGCCCGTTTGAGCTGCTTGTCATTGGGTCCCTCCTTCCCAAGCCTGGAATCTCCACCTTGATGGGTCCGGGTACTTGCGAATTCCTGACCGGGCGTTCCGCCATGACTGCATCGCCGAAACGGAGACTTCAGCGAATCTGTCGCACCCGACCAGTTGAACCCCATGCCTTGTCGGCCGTGAGGATGTCTCCGTCAACTCGTTCAGCGAGCGCTTGGCAAAGACGGTCGGCAAGTGAGAGTCCTTCGCCCCTCCTCCATCGCCGAGCAGCCCATTCGCCATCGTCACCAAGAACAGGATCAATCCGAATCTCGTAGCTGACAAGCAACGCTCGCACAAGGTCCCAGTCGCGGCCCTCCGCCAGGACCTTTTGGGCGACTTCCGACCAGTTCACAGCGCCACAGCACACGTCACCGACAAGGGCTTCCTCCACGACCTCCGCCCCCTCTTCGTCCTGAAGAAACGCCAAGATTGCCGATGCGTCAAGAACGATACTCACGCAGCGTCTTCCTGCTTCGCCGCCTCACGCCGTTCGGCCAAAAGTTCACTGACAAGGTCCAGGCCCTCGAGTTCGCTGCGCACCCGAGCCCGTAGCTGCTCTCGCGTCAGAAGAACCAGGCCAGCAGGAGTCTCCAACAAAATGAGCGTGGTTCCCTCGAGCAGTCCACTGCGCTCCCGAACCTCGACAGGTACCACAATTCTTCCTCGGTTTCCCACCACTACCATATGTGTCCCACTCATGTCTTTATGATACCACCATCTTCATATGAGTGGGAGGAGTCGGGGTGATGGGTGGGGTTGTTGGCCAGGAGGGAAAGAGCGTGAGGAATGACGTCGAGTACAGCCGTGAGGCATTCGACTGCGCCCTTAGATGAACCCGGAGTATTGAGAATTAAGGCTTGGCCAAGCGTGCCCGCTGTTGCACGAGAAAGGCGACCAAGCGGGCTTGTCAATCGTGAACCTTCGGCGAGTCCAGGGGCTTCACGTTCGATCACTGCCTTTGTCCCCTCTGGGGTTAGGTCACGCGGGCCAAAGCCAGTGCCACCGGTGGTCACAACAAGTCCAGCGAAATCAGCGCACAGTGCTTTGAGGACCTCGGCAACACTTTCAACCCCATCAGCAACCACTCGCTGATCAAGCACTTCGAAACCCTCTGCCTCAAGTGCCATGACGAGAGCTGGACCCGAAAGGTTTTCACGGGTTCCTGCGATCACGCCGTCCGAAACAGTAAGGACCTTGGCGTACATAAGGCAGAGCCTATCTAGTTAGGCCCCACCACTAAATAACTTGCGCTTCAAACGGACCCTATGACGTCTAACGTTGTGAGCAATGTCACCCAACCGGTGGTGAAATACTCCTACGAGAGCACTCGGAGCCGCAACCCACGTACGGACTCGAAGTCACTCCGGTTTCGCGTTATTAGACCTAGACCGTGTTCGATAGCGGTCGCTGCTATCAGGGCATCGGGAAGGCGAATTGCTGACTCCCGACCAATACGCCCCGCTCGGTTCGCTACCGTTCGCTCGATTGCGAGTTCGCGAAACGGAGCCAACAACGTGGCTATGTTGTTGCTAGCTGTTGTTCCGGCCATTAGCTCAGCGCGAGTGATCACAGAATAGTGGAGTCGATGTTTTCCTACCCGTATCTCTTTGTAACCCCGAAGATGGTCGACGAAAATATCCGTATCAACCAGGAGGTCAGCCACGGTCCCATTCAGAGCGATCGGGAGGTTCGATGTCCGTATCGACGCCAAAAGTATCTCGCAACGCAATGCGTGGGTCAGGGAGTTCGCGTTCGAGGTATGCGTCAAGCGAACGACGGACCACCTCAGCGAGGGTCACTCCATCAGCCGCAGTTATAGCGTCGATCCGAGCACGTTGTTCTTCGGTCAGATAAACCTGGGTCCTGGTGGATGACATACAGCATATTATACAGCATTCTTAGCCTCATCACCTCGACACCCATTGACGGGGGGAAGGTCCAGAACGGAACGCAAAAGCATCAGCCCGGGGTTAGCTCAACACCAGTCGGAGGCAGAACATGCCATCTGTTCCTTCGGACTGTGGGAGAAGAAGTGAGCCTCGGCCATGGGCTCGCCAAGGGAAGTTGAGCGCGGGTAGAGGTTCAAGCTTGGGGTAAGTAGTGGCAAGCCAATCGTCGGTATCTAGGGTCTCTGTTTTGGTGAGCGTGCAAACGCTATAAACCAAGGTTCCGCCTGATTTAAGAAGACCGATTGAGGCGCTAAGAAGTTCGCGTTGCAAAGTCGCTAGGCGATCGGCATCTTCTGGCTGTACACGCCAGCGGGCATCGGGGCGGCGGCGCAACACTCCTAAACCTGAACAAGGCGCATCGACAAGCACTCGATCGAAAATGCCATTTGGCCATGGCGGGCGACGACCATCGGCGATGACTACCGACACCTTTCCGCCAGTAGTCCGTTTGTTCTCATCAGCAATAGACAAGACGTTGGAGGCAATCAGCTCGGCTCGTTGTGATCGCATGTCTGCCGCAACAACATGAGCGCCCGATTGGGCCATGGCTGTTGTCTTTCCTCCAGGGGCGGCACACAGATCGAGGACCCGCTCCCCCCGCTGTGCTCCAACCGCCTCGGCAACCCACTGCGACCCAAGGTCTTGGGTATAGCCATCATCACGCTTGGTCACTTCGGCTGGTTCGTTCATCTGCACTAGAGCGTCACGAGCATCATCAGCACCTAAGTCGGTCGTCAATTGATCGACAACCCAATCGGGGTAACTGAGTTCAGTCGCAAGATCGGACGGATGAAATGAGGCATCTGACACCCTGCGCAAGATCGCATTCGCAAAACCCTTGGTGCGATGAGGCGCAACAGCGACCGTGGCCGATACCGCTGCATGAGCAGGAACCTTCATGAAATGCAGCTGATAAGCGCCCAATCGCAATAACGCACGAGTTTGTGGATCGACCGGGCGCAAAAGAAAGGGATCGATCAAATAGTCACAAGCTCGTCGCATGCGAGTCGTCCCGTAGACCAATTCCGTAACAAATCCACGATCACGCTGGTCGAGTTTGGTAGCCGTAAGCATGGGGCCTAACACCAAGTTCGCATAAGCACCCTCATCAATGCGGACAAGAACGGCTAGCGCTAACGCCCGTGGATCGCTGGAAACAGAGGATGATTTGGTCTCGGGCGGTATGGACGATTTCTTGGGACCCCTATGCGCCCGACGATTCGACTGGCTCATTGAGGGCCTAAGCCACCGAGGCGCTCGCCTGAAGTCAGACGGGAACCATTTGCCCAATCACGGGCAAGTTGGGAGGCCTTGCCTTCTGGTTGCACCTCGACAAGTTCAAGCATGCCGTTAGCGGTTCCAACAAGAACCGCCCCAGTGGCGACATGCAGTTCTCCCGGCAGCAGTTCGGCATTGAGTTCCATGCCTGCGGTTTCGAGTGACTGAACAAACTTGTGAACCCTACGCATCTTGAGGCGCTTGTTGCGAAAGGTTGTCCATGCCAACCCGAGTCGACAGAGCCGATGAATTTCGTCAACAGGGTTGTTCCAATTGATCTCAAGTTCGCTCGGGTCGAGTTTGGCAGCATAGGTCGTCTCGCCATCTTGAGGTGTCGGGGCACCTAGTCCTTCAGCCAAGTTACGAACCAACATTTCTGTGCCCATCTTGACCAAACGCACTCGCAGTTCGTCGGCCGTTTCTTCCGCCCCAATTGCTGTAACCATTCGCTCATAGACGGGGCCCGCGTCGAGTCCGGCTTCAAGAGCCATCAGACACACTCCTGTCTCGGTATCTCCTGCCAACAAGGCACGCTCCACTGGCGCCGCACCTCGCCAACGGGGCAGCAAAGAGAAATGGATATTTACCATGGGCACCTCGGCGAGAACATCTTCTTTGATCAGTTTTCCGAATGCCACCACTACGCCAAGATCTGCGTCGAGTCCCATGACATCAGAAACCTGATCGCTGACTGACAGACCGAGCTCAAGAGCCGCCGCCTTTACCGGACTTGGCACTAACGCTCCCCCGCGACCACGTTTGCGATCGGGTTGAGAAACGACGAGTGCTATGTCAAACCCTGCTCCTACCAATGCTTGGAGTGGACCCACGGCTGCCTGAGGACTTCCCAAATAAACTAAACGCCTCAATGGGGTCAAGAGCTGCCGGGGAACTGAAGGCGGCGCGGTTCGTTATCTACTGCACCCGCATTTGGCACCGTCGCTTGAAGTTGGCGGTCTCGCAGGATGCCTTGCGCCTCCTTGCGGCGATCTTCATCGAGCAGATCAAGCATGAGGATGCCATCGAGATGGTCAAGTTCATGCTGAAATACCCGACCCACAAACCCCTCGGCCTCAATAGCAACCTCATTGCCATCAAGGTCGTAACCCGTTAGGTGCACCTCGTCAGGTCGGAGAAGCTCGAAATAAATATCGGGAATCGAGAGACAACCTTCTTCGTAAACGAACTCACCTCGGGACTCGGTGATCACCGGGTTGACAATGGTCTTTGGCCCTTCGCCCTCGCCCAGGTCATAAACGAACAGACGCTTTTGCACCCCAACCTGGGGAGCGGCAAGCCCTACGCCAGGAGCCTCATACATAGTGGTGAGCATGTCTTGGACAAGAGCCACCAGCTTGGCATCGACGTTGTCAATCTCGTGAGCACGCTGGCGCAACACGGGGTCACCGACAAGGCGAATCGCATAAGAAGCCATCTCACCAGGGTAGCGTCGAGACTACGTGTCCTCCTACCTCACCACACCTAGTCGCCGAGTCACTGAGTTGCCGAGCCTCTTATGAATCCCAACCAATATTTCGAACCTGATCCATCAGTGGCTTCACAACGCCACACAATTCCCCTTGCGTTACCGGACTTAACGCTTCGTCTGACAACCGACCTTGGAGTCTTTGCTAAAGACGGCATTGACCCAGGCACCAAGTTGTTGTTATTGGAAGGACCGGCTCCCGGCCCAAATGGGAACTTGCTCGACCTCGGTTGTGGCTATGGGCCAATCGCTATCGCCTTGGCAAAACGAGCTCCCACTGCCAAGGTTTGGGCACTTGACATCAACAAACGAGCCCTCGAACTCGTGACACTCAATGCTGTCGAATGTGGAACACCAAACGTTCGGGCTGTCACCGCAGAAGACATTCCTGACGACATCAGCTTTGAAGAGATTTGGTCAAACCCGCCCATCCGTATTGGTAAGGTTGCGATGCAGTCGTTGTTGGTTACCTGGCTTGAACGCTTGACGCCTGAGGGCCGAGCGTTGCTAGTCGTGCATAAACATCTCGGTGCCGACTCACTGACTCGATGGCTGAACGAACAGGTATATGCCACCACCCGCCTAACTTCAAGACTTGGCTATCGCCTGCTTGAAGTACGACCACGACTCTATGAGCCAACAAAGGACTAGGAAAGGTATCAATGAAATCTTTAGGCAGCACCGAATTGAAAAGGCTGCATAGATCGTGGCGTGGAAAAACAACTCGCCGTTTAGCATTGCTGCTCGACAACGTGCAGGGCCCTTTCAACGTGGGCGGCATCGTTCGAATAGCTGCTGCAGAACGGGTCGACCACCTATATCTGGTTGGGGCTACGCCTCCGCTGAATGTAGCCAAGGTCGGAAAGACTGCACTTGGCACCGAACGTTATGTGACATGGACCATGTTTGAAACGCTTCCCGGTGCGCTCGACCAGATCAAAGACGACGGC
>JBBSKG010000110.1:0-7529 GCA_038256565.1 Acidimicrobiales bacterium
AAGTTGAAAGAACATGCCACCACCAAACCAATCATCCTCATGGGTGCCCGCCCGTTCTCACCAACCCACGGCCGCTTCCTAAGCGTTGACCCCGTACAAGGGGGCTGCGCCAACGCATATGTCTACGTGTTCGGCGACCCGATCAACTCAAGCGACCTGTCCGGGAGAAACACCCGACCGTGTGACGGGTTCTCCCAGACCACCAAGTATGGGACGATCACCGTAAGGGTCGGAGCGACGAAGGGTGGCGCGTTACAACTCGGGATATCCTACGAAGCGACGCCCCATGCCGGAAATGTTGCTGTCTTGGGGTCCTCATACACGGTTAGCGCACCGAGCATCGGGCTAAACGCGTCCGACGTCGGGTCGGACTTCAGTCCCGGAGATGAGTTGCTTATTCCCGCTCACGCTGCCCGCCTAGGACGCCGCAACGCTGGGGTGACGGTGGACATCACGATCCAGTACACCTTCTACGGTGCTAACAACTACTCTGAGGTCGCCGGAACCTACGTTCTGAACGCCCGGTGCACCGTGTGATGCGAACAGCGATGTCATGTTCACTCGGCCGGGCGGCCGACCTCGCTCGTCGAGGTACAGCGGCGACACTGCTGGTGCTCGCGGTTGGCTGTTCTGCGTGCTCCACATCGTCCTCCGATCAGGCGGACAGTTCGGCCACCAAAGCGGGCATCACGATTCGCCCGGTCATGGATCTCGATCAGGGTCCCTGCCCGAAATCCTCTCCCAGAGTGTCAGACGCCCGGGGGGGTTTCGCAAACCGCGGTCTGCCAGGCAGCCAAACCCAACTCTGCATTCGGGTCGGGACGGTTGCGGTCGATCGCAGCGGTTTCGAGCGAGCCGCTGCGAATGACATGCATCGGTTGGAACGCGACGGGAACCAAGTGGGTTGGAGCGTAGACATTTGGTTTAACCCGCCAGGCGAGGCGGCACTATCACGTCTCGTGTCGGCGTGCCGCCAAGCTAACGCGACATGTCCAGCAACGTTATCTGGACGAGGAGCTTTCGTATTTATGTTGGGACGGGAATTGCTGTCAGGTCCCATTCCCGCGGACGACGATTTGCCCACGCGTGGCCAGCCGTGGGGCATCTCAGCGCGGTCTGCTGCCATGTCGAAGCGCCTCGTAGACAATGTCGACAACGCGCTTAACGAACCCAGCGTTCGGAGGCCGTCGATGCCGCTTACGCAGGTGGCCGTGGGCTGGTTCTTCCTCCTCGTGGGCGTTCTCACGCCGATCCTGTTCGTCGTCGCTGTAGCCCGTCGCAGGAGTCGCTTTGATGCCCTGGTCAGTCCTGCCGACGACCTTCTTCGCGCGGATGATGGCTACCGTCGGACACTGGCCGAACGGGACGGCACGGGCGGGTTAATCTAGCCCCGATCTAGCTACTTCGGCCTGAAGCATGGTGTGAAGCGCCCCAAGTCTAGTAGAAGCAGGTAACTGGCTTTATCTGGCGGGCACTGTTCTTAGGGTTTGTTGGCGAAGTCTTCGACCATGATGCGTGCTTCTTCGTCGCGGTATTGTACGGGGGGCGATTTCATGAAGTAGGCCGATGGTCCAAGGAGTGGGCCGCCGATGCCGCGGTCCATGGCGATCTTGGCGCAACGGAGTGCATCGATGATGACGCCTGCGGAGTTTGGTGAGTCCCAGACTTCGAGTTTTAGTTCGAGGTTCAATGGCACGTCACCGAAGTTGCGGCCTTCTAAACGGATGTAGGCCCACTTGCGGTCATCGAGCCATGGCACATGGTCAGACGGGCCAATGTGCACGTCATGAGCGTCGATGCCGTGGTCGAGTTGGCTTGTGACTGCTTGGGTCTTCGAGATCTTCTTTGATTCCAACCGTTCACGCTCCAACATGTTCTTGAAGTCCATGTTGCCGCCGACATTGAGCTGATAGGTGCGATCAAGCACCATGCCTCGATCTTCAAAGAGGCGAGCAAGAATGCGATGAACGATAGTTGCGCCTACTTGGCTCTTGATGTCATCACCAATAATGGGAACTCCGGCGGCCTCAAACTTTGCTGCCCATTCGGGGTCGCTAGCAATGAACACAGGAATGGCGTTTACAAAGGCAACGCCTGCATCGAGGCAAGCTTGTGCGTAATGCTTCTGAGCGATTTCTGAGCCCACGGGAAGGTAAGACACCAACACGTCGGCACCTGATTCACGAAGTGCAGCTGTTATATCAACGGCTTCGACGGGGCTCTCTTCACAAGTCTCGCGGTAGTACTTGCCAAACCCATCTAGGGTTGGGGCCCGCTGCACGGTCACACCGAGATGGCCGACGCTAGCGAAACGAATGGTGTTGTTTTGTCCGGCAAATATGGCTTTACCAACGTCGACTCCGACTTTGGTTGCATCAACATCGAAAGCAGCTACTAGCTCGATATCACGAATGTGATAATCGCCTAGTTGCACGTGCATTAGACCTGGAACTTCATCGTTGGGGTCGGCGTCTTTGTAGTACTCAAGGCCTTGGATCAATGAACTTGCGCAGTTTCCGACACCGGCAATGGCGAGTTTCACTTTGCTCATGATGATGCTCCTTCATTTGTCTGAGATTCCATGGGTACGACCGCAAGTTCTGCTGCGATCAATCGGTCTAGCCAAGCGATGTCTCGTTCAGCTGACTCGGTGTGATGTTCCATTAATGAGCGCATATAGCGATCAATACGCTCACTGCTAGCAACGATGCTGCGCCGTCCCTCTCCGAGGCTTTCGACGAGGGTGGCTCGGCGACGTTGCAACAGATTGAGACGAGCATCTGGTTCGGTCCAACGACAGAAGGCCAGCTTCAGGTTGAAGCTGCGCTCATCAGTAGATGACGGTTCGGAAATCAGTTCGGCTAATTTCAGCCGTCCAGCTTCTGAAATTGCATAGACCTTTTTATTTCGACTTCCTCGTACCGAACGGATACGACTGGCTCGAAATGCGGCTGCCTCACCACTTAATGAACCAGTCATGGGAATGTTTGGCGATACATGTTGACCATCAGGAACTATCACGGCTGCGACATGACCGTCACGTTCTAGACGGGCGAGAGCGGGGTAGAGCGAACCAAACGAAACGCTTGAAAGCGGTCCCATGATTTCGCGTAGACGCTTCTTGAGTTCGTAACCGTGAAGATCGCTTTCGCTAAGTAGTCCCAGTACGGCGAGGTCGATCACGACATTTAACCTATCGTTTCGATATATCGAATGTCAAGTATGAATAATAGAAACGGAGTTTCCCACGAAAGTGGAACAGATCATCTACCCTGTCGAAATGAGTTTTCGTCCAGGCCGGGCGTTAGCGGCAGGTTCAGATCTGCCGGGCGAGATTGACTATCGACTGGCGCGCCAGTCGATAGTCAAAGCGTTTCGTAAGGGCCGGGTTGCTCGTCATGAAGTGTGTGATGCGCATCCTGAATTGATACGAGCAGCGCGCAATGTCGGAGAAGAATCGAGTCAAGAGTGTCCAATCTGCGAGGACACCAACGTGGTGTTCGTGTCGTACGTGTTCGGCCCCAAGATGCCGCCTCAGGGCAAGTGCGTGACGACCAAAGCGGAGTTGACCAAGTTGCGCCGGGCCGAAGGCGAACTGGCGTGTTACGTGGTCGAAGTGTGCCCGAAGTGCTCGTGGAATCATCTGGTTCGTACCTTCGTGGTGCCACCCATTCGCTCGCGAGTTACGCGCTCGGCCCGTTCCGTCTGACCGCAGCAGCTGGCGCAATCGTTCTAGCGGTTTCGTCTAGAGGCGATATTGCGATCTTGGTCGCATTGCTTGCGATTGTTGCTAACAACCGCCAGGTGACTTTGGGCCTTATTACTTTGGGTGCAGGAGTCATTGTGAACTATGGGACGGGTTCTCTGAGTGCCTTGGCTGGAAGCCAATCGGTGCTAGGTCCTGCTGGCCTGGTTGGGCCCGTGCTTCAAGTGGTTGGTGTGTGGACGACGGCATTTGCCCTAGTCATCTCTGGCATAGCAACGCTTGGAGATGAGTTGTTTGAGCGAAAGAGAGAGAAACAGGCCGGGGGCTCAAATGAACAGAACACCATGAACGCCCCGTGGTTAGTGGCGCTGGCTTTTGGTGCGAGTACGGCTGGCCTGGTTATGGGTCCCTCGGCTGCACGAGGCTTTTTCCTTAGGGTGGGCGCAACGATTCTCGCCACGCTTTCAATTCGTTATGGGACACGACTAGTTCGATTAGAAAAAATGATGGAGTGGACGCCATGGGCCGTTTATATTCTGGGCTCACTTTCACTCGTCTTCGTTGTGATGAGTAGAGCAACGCGGTGAATCTCATGGCAGTGGTGTTATGGGTGATCCTTCTGGCTCCCCTTTTATCGATAGTGGCAACAACTCAAACCTTGACGGCCAGCAAGGCACTTTATTTGGGTCAGATCACCAGCCTTGTAACAGCTGGAGGTTGGTTTATTGTCACGCTGATTGGTGAAGTCCAAGGGGGACCGGTTGTCGCTAACGGAGTGATTGGCCCCGTTGGGGTGGTGACCGCACTTCTTGTTACAACGCTTGAAGAACCAATTGACCGTCGATCAATTGCATCACGACACGCGGCGATGATGGTGGTCATGTTCGGCCTTGTTGTTGATGCCGGTACGGGCTCAACAGTTGACGCGTTTTCAGGATTGGCGATAGCAACAATTCTGCTAGTCGTCGGTGTTTGGGGTTCGGGACTAGAGAGAGACCCGGTTATTGCACTTGGCGTGCTTGGCATTGCCCTGGTGAGCCTTGTAATTCACACAGGTAATATTGGGCCGCTGAGAGCGGGCTACCCCTTGTTTCTAGGAGCTATTTTTGTGCTTATTGCTTCAACGGCAGATACTCAACCCGCCATAGCTACTCTCTTGCCAGCAACGTTGTCACTTGTCATTCCAGAAGCCGCTCGTTTTGTCGAAAATCAAAAATCGGTGACCCTGCTAATAGCAATGTTTGCAACCGTGATGGCTTGGCGCCACGTTTGGCCCGGCAAATGGCGAGGGTCCACCAACATGGCGCTTGTTCTTGGTCTCTGGTCCTTGGCGGCCGTGGGTACAGGCAATACGTCACCAGCATGGTTGCTAGGGGCTTCAGCGGTATTGGTGTTGGTTGTGATGACACCAGCAACGTTTGGTGCAGCAGTGCCTGGGTTGGTATTTCTCGTTACCAGTTTGGCGACGGAGTCCTCGATCATTGGAGGTACTTTTCGCATTGGTTTCGCATTGTTGGTAACAGGATCAGTTGCTGGAATGATTACTGGAACGTCATTTTCTACAGGGCCCATCATTTCGTTTGTCGCCACAGGAGTATGGAGAATCAGGGCCGCACGTGTTGCCAGTGCGTTCGGCGTTTGGCTAATAGCTGCGCCTGCAACCTGGGGCTGGGTGACGGTTCAGCCTTCGAATGGGTCTGTAATTTCACCCTTTACGGCATGGGCGGAGGGGAGCGGTCCAGCCATTGCCGTTGCCGTTATCATTGCAACCACAAGTTTGTTAATAGGTAGTTATCGTTTTGAAGATCTAGTGAGTTTCTTGAGACTGGTGACAGATCCGCGCGTGTATGAGCCCCGTATGCTCGATGACAAGTCTGAGTCTCACAACCTGAGGACCGTCACTTCAACAAACTGATGACACCTTTCAAGCGCGATCAAATCGTCCCTAAACGAAACTTTTTTTGGCGTTTTCGACGCGTCTTTTTTCTTTTAGGTCTACTGACAGTTCTTGGCCTATCAGGCGTTCTTTACGTTCTCTCGCAGGTGCCGCTCCCCGAGGCTGACCCTTCACTTGAAACCACCTTCTTGTTTGATAGCAAGGGTCGCAAGCTCGCGGAGCTATCTAATGAGGAAAACCGGGTTTCCAAAAAACTGAAAGAGATGGCTCCAGTACTTATTGACGCAGTGCTTGCGGCCGAAGATCGCGATTTTTTTAATCACAGCGGGGTCGACGCACGAGCGATTGCCCGAGCAACGATTGCTGACCTTCGTGGCAAGTCTCTCCAGGGTGGTTCGACCATTACTCAGCAATACGTTAAGAACGCTTTCCTTAGCCGTGAGCGCACCCTCTTGCGTAAATTAAAAGAGGCGACGTTGGCGGTGAAGTTAGAGCGTGAACTCAGCAAAGAAGAGATTCTCGAGCGCTACCTCAACACCATTTATTTTGGGCGTGGAGCATCGGGTGTTGAGGCGGCGTCACAAGTGTACTTTGCCAAGAGCGTGACTGAGATTGGCCTTCCTGAGGCTACTTATCTTGCCGGACTCATCACCGCTCCTGAGCCTGCTGATGCATCACGAAACCCAAAGATTGCAGATCAGCGACGTAACCGAGTGCTGAACGCAATGGTTCAAGAAGGCCACGTTAAGGACTCAGAACGTGACGCGTTAGTGAAAGTGCCAGTCAGTTCCTACGTGCGTGAGCGCACTGGGTTCCGCCAGGCCCGAGTGGTTGGTGACGATATCGGGGTTCGCTATTTTGTCGAAGCCGTGAGAGCTGAATTAATAGATCGATACAGTGAAGCCGAGGTGACTGGTGGGGGGTTGCGAGTTAATACGACTCTTGACCTCGATCTACAAGCAGCCGCTTTTGAAGCGGTTTATGGCACTTTGGATAATGCCGAAGATCCAGCAGGTTCCTTGGTTTCACTTGATACTGAGGGACGGGTAAAGGCCATGGTCGGTGGACGTGATTGGGATGTTTCCAAGGTAAATTTTGCTGTTGGTACAGATGGAGGGGGAACAGGACGCCAGCCCGGGTCGACCTTTAAGCCCATCGTTCTTGCCGAGTTCATTCGCCAGGGCTACAGCGTTGAATCAGTGCTTGACTCACCTGGCGAGATTGTGTTCCCCGGCGCAAATTCAGGCAAGGATTACGTCGTTTCTAATTATGGAGGCGCAGGACATGGGCCTCTTAGCGTTATAGAGGCCACCAAGGTGTCGTCAAATACGGTGTACTCCCAACTGGCTCAGGAATTGAAGCCCTCTCGAATTGCCGAAAATGCCAAGCGTTTGGGTATTGACAGCGAGGTGCCAGCGGTTGCCTCTATTGCTCTTGGTACCGCAACGGTTTCGGTGTTGGAAATGGCAGACGCTTACTTAACCTTTGCAACACGCGGGCTACAGGTCGAGCCTTCTTTGGTGATCAGTGTGTCCGACGGCGATGGTGTTCTTCGTGAAGAAGATGCCCCATTTAAGCGACGTGTGCTCGAACCCGAACAGGCTGACATGGTGAATATGGTTCTTCAGACGACCGTTATGCCAGGTGGTACTGGTGCAGGTGCGAACTTCGGCAAACCTCTCGCAGGAAAGACTGGCACGACGACTGACAACGGTGACGCGTGGTTCATTGGATATACGCCCAAGCTTTCAACTGCTGTCTGGATGGGCTACCCAGAAGGCCAAAAGCGACGACTCGTCAACGTTCATGGGGTGGCGACGGTCACCGGGGGTTCGTTGCCGGCAACTATTTTTCGGCGTTATATGACAGTTGTTGCTAAAGACTCAAGATATATAGGCCCATTCCGAGCGCCAGGTCCAATCACAG
>JBBSKG010000111.1:0-7517 GCA_038256565.1 Acidimicrobiales bacterium
ATCGAACGGACCTACCACCGACGCCGACGTCAAGCAGCCCTCGGCCGCTTGACCCCGATCGAGTTCGAAGCCATCATCAAACCCGCCGCCCATCAGGCGGCCTAACCCAACCTGTCACCAGATCGTGCAGCAGACCCATCCTCCACTGCAGAAGGCATCGTCATAATGGTCAATTCCAGTCTCGCCCCGTGAATCGGATAACAACATCACTGGTCTCACTTGACCCTGACACACAGGGGTTCAACGCCCTCGTCATCTCCGCCAACACCGTCTTCGTCCTTCAGGAAGACCCCGCCATCCTCGCGCGAGCCCGCACCGCCGTGGAACGCGCACTCGCCGCCGCCACACCCGCCTGAGTGGGATGGCAAGCCCGACACCGACGAGGTCGCCCCGGCGTCTGGTCGTGCGGCCGCACCCGCCTCGTTGACACGACACAAGCAGCGCTCTGGCCCGACTGGCGCCACCACGCGTTCTTGACCGACCTCGACGGCGACACCATTACCCTCGACAAGTTCCACCGCCACCACGCCGTCGTCGAACTCGCGATCCGCGACCTCAAAGAAGGTGCCGGTCTCGAACGCGTCCCCTCCGGACAGTTTTTCGCCAACGCGGCATGGCTCGCGTGCGCGGTGCTCGCCCACAACCTGATCCGCTGGAGCGCCAGCCTCGGTGGCGTCACCCCCGACGGTGAACTGACCGTCGAGCGCACCATCCGCACCCGACTCATCGCTCTCCCAGGCCGCGTCGTGAACCGCAGCGGGTAACACACACTGCGACTCCCTGCCCGATGGCCATGGGCAGACGCGTTCCTCACCGTGATCGCACGACTACGCGCGATCCCACAGCTCGCCTGAACACCGAGCAGCCCGTGATCAGATCTACGCCACTGCCGGGGCGGAGCCATGCCAAGACGCCACGCGAAACGCGTTCCGCGCTGGTTGAGCGAGCGACTTCGCTGTCGACACAACGATCACCACCCGATCAAGAGCCTCATCACCGTCGCTGCGACCCCAACCCACGGTCCCAACTCCAAATCGGTGGATCGAGGCTAAGAGCCCCAGCGACCCGGTGGGGCTCCATTAGATACAGGGCGCTGTTTTGTCAGACGAAGACTGGCAAAACGAGTCGTATTGTTCGGACAAGGTGATCTATCCGCCGAACCTCTAAGGTGCGCTCATGGATATCAACGGAGCAGGAGCAATCATTTCGGGCGGGGCTTCAGGGCTTGGTGAAGCGACTTCGCGGACCCTTGCGGCTGCTGGTGCAAAAGTTACGATTGCCGACCTAAATGAAGACAAAGGCAAAGCGCTTGCCGAAGAAATTGGCGGGCAGTTTGTCAAGACCGACGTGTCTGACGAAAATTCGGTTACTGCTGCGGTCGAAGCTGCTGTTTCAAACGGTGCTCCGTTGCGCATTGCCGTGAGTTGCGCAGGCATTGGTTGGGCGTCACGTGTGATTGGTCGTGATGGTTCCCCTCACTCGCTCGGACCATTCCAAAAAGTTCTTGAGGTCAACCTCATTGGCACTTTTAACATGATGCGTATTGCCGCATCAGCCATCTCGGCAACTGAGCCAATGGTCGATGGTGAGCGTGGCGTCATCGTTAACACTGCATCGGTTGCTGCATTCGACGGCCAGATTGGCCAACTTGCCTATTCGGCTTCAAAGGGTGGTGTCGTGGGCATGACTCTTCCCGCCGCTCGCGACCTAGCGCCTGTTGGTATTCGAGTTTGCACTATCGCCCCTGGGCTATTTGATACTCCGCTTCTAGGGCTTTTGCCGCCCGATCAGCGTGGTGCTTTGTCTAAGGACGTAGTTTTTCCTAAGCGTCTTGGACATGCTGTTGAGTACGGTCACTTAGTCAAGACGATCGTCGAAAACGGTTATTTCAACGCCGAGGTCTTCCGTCTCGACGGCGGGCTTCGTATGCCCCCTAAATAAGCTCGCAACTCCTGTAAGAGCGTCCGCCGATAGACGGTGCTCAATTAAATACAGGCCCTGTTATTCCAGTCTGTGACTGGAATAACAAATCTTTGGCACACGCAAGGTGCGCCTATTCGCTGAGCTTCTAAGGATTTCGGTCCTGATAAACCTCGACTTGGCACTTGGTGCCTGTCATGCTGTTTTCTGGGTCTTACCCCAGGTGATGGTTGTGACCCAGAGGGGAAGAGCGTCCATGAGCCAGGAGTGGTCAGAGCTTGGACTTACACTTGTCGGAGACAGAGAGGACAAGCCATTTGAATTGTCTGAAATTTGGAAAGAAGTTTTTTTAGGTGCCGACTCAGATGTAGTGGAAGATTTTCTTAAAACGTCAGCTACCAAGAACGCAGTGGTTTTAGCTGCAGGGTGTGATGTTTTTGAAGTCGTAAAGGTCTACGGAGAAATTTCTCCTCAGGGAAATGATTTGCAACGAGTGTCTGATGCCGTGCTCCAAGCAGGGGAGCCGATCATCGTCGCTGATTATGGGGTAGGTGCTCCGGTAGTGATCGAGGGGTCGATTGTTGGGGTTGTGGTACTTCTTGGTCCAGAGTTTGGTGAAGGGGTAGACCAGCCCGAAATCGTTGTTTCTCATATAGCGCATTTGATTTCTGTGCTTATAGAGCGAGAGACATTTCGAGTCGAACGCGATATCGCTGATCAGCAACGCCATGACATTGGTGAACGGTTGCGTGCACTTCTTGAAACAGATCTCGAAGGAGCAGCTTTTGTCGATGCAGAAGGTTTCGTGAGGTTCGCTAACGACCGCTTTATTGAGATCTTGGGTAAGAACCGAGGCGAAATAATGAACGGAGCAGTTTTCGATATTTTGCTCCCAGTGCATCGCGAGACTGTTTCGGCAATGCTTGATCTCAGCAAACAAGGGGTGGCCGAGCGTTATGTCGGCCAATTCCATAGCAGCGACACAGAAGTTCGATGGCTAGAGATTGAGGTCAGCCCTATCCATGATGGTGAGAGCGGACCGGTTGGTTCGTGGGTCGTTGTAGCCGACGTTTCTGACCAGAAGAAAAATGAAGAGGCTCTGTTGGCCTCAGAACGATGGTTTCGGGCGCTCGTTGACCAATCTGACGATTACATCGTCGTTCTTGATATCGATGGAACCATTCGGTATATGTCGCCATCGTCCGAACGATTTCTAGGCCCCGTGATGGCGAGCGTCCCAGGGCATAACGCTTTTACTTTCATCCATCCTGATGACGTCAATCAGGTTATGGCTATATTTGCTGATCTGTTACAAGAACCAGGAGGCCAGCGGCACCTGTCTTATCGCAGCATTGCGCCTGATGGTTTGTGGAGATACAGCGAGGTAGTGGCGACGAACTTGTTTAATGACCCCGACGTTGGGGGCATGGTTGTTAACTCTCGCGACATCACCGCTCGTCGTCGCTTTGAGCGACTTGTCAGTGGCCAGGCGGAAGTGCTCGAGATGGTGGTAAACCGAGAGTCCGTCTCTGACTCCCTTGCAGCCATTGCAGCCATGGTAGAAGAGGCTTTACAAGATTCGACCTGTCAGATCTGTCTGGTATCTAGTGAAACCGGTCGACTTGAGACCGTGGCGGCACCAAGCTTGTCGTCAGGGTTTTGTGAGATTTCTGACGCGCTACTCAACGGTATCGACTTGGCAGGTCAGGCTCTGGCTGAACCTATTCTGATGGCTCAAGACCCGCTGTGGGCGAAAATTAAGGTAATTCCTGGAGGAGAGCTATTTACTCGATGCAACGTCGTGCCTCTTGGCGGCATCGGTTCTGATTCCACGCAGGGGGTCATGTTCGTTTATCGCCGTGAGCCATTTTTAGTGCTTCATGAAGATGACCCCCAAACACTTGATCGCGTTCGTTCATTGTCTCAAGTGGTGATTCAGCGGACTCAGGCTGAAGAAGCTTTGGCTCATCAGTCGACCCATGACCCCTTAACGGGCCTAGCCAATAGAATTTTGTTATTTGAAGGCCTTGAGCATGCTCTCGCACGGGCTCGTCGTAAGTTCTCAATGTTGGGCGTTTTGTTTCTCGACGTTGATCGTTTCAAGTTGGTAAACGACAGCTTGGGCCACGCTGCGGGCGACTTAGTATTAACCGAGTTGGCACAGCGACTTACATCTGCGGTACGTCCGTTTGATGTGATGGCTCGATTCGGTGGTGACGAGTTTGTCGTCATTTGTGAAGAGATTGGCCACCCTGCTGAGGTAACAGCTATTGCTGAGCGCATAGCTGATGTCATGCGCTCACCTATGGAACTTGCTGGCCGTGAGTACTTTCTCAACGTGAGCATCGGCATTGCCCTTGATGTAGGTGGGGTTAGTGGTCCTGAAGCATTGTTGCGCGATGCCGACACGGCGATGTATCGAGCTAAAGACCGCGGCGGCAATTGCTATGAGGTATTCGACCGGACCTTGCGTCGCCAAGCACGTGAGCGCTTGGAAATGGAAGGGGGGCTTCGAAGGGCACTTGAGAGAGACGAACTTTTTGTTGTCTATCAACCAGTCGTGAATCTTCCAGAGACAGAGGTGGTTGGTTACGAGGCATTAGTACGTTGGGCACACCCTGATGAGGGTCTGCGGCTTCCTGACCGCTTTATTTCCCTTG
This sequence comes from Acidimicrobiales bacterium, assembly GCA_038256565.1. GTDB lineage: Bacteria > Actinomycetota > Acidimicrobiia > Acidimicrobiales > CADCSY01 > JACOTK01. The sequence goes on from JBBSKG010000111.1 coordinate 4,581, forward strand.
CTGAAGAGACCGGGCTGATGAGCCCAATCGGTGCCTACGTGCTTGCAACTTCTTGCAAACAGGCCGCTGACTGGGAACAGCAGTGCAATGGTTCCACGCCGCCTTGGGTGTCGGTCAATCTGTCTCCGCGCCAACTAGATGACAGTACGATTGTGCAGACCGTTGCTAATGCTTTGGAGGCGAGCGGACTTGACCCTTCCCTCTTGTGCTTGGAAATAACTGAGAGCGCTGCAATGGACGAGTCACCAGCCACTGTCAGGACGCTTCAAGCCTTGCACACTCTCGGTGTTCGACTGGCGATCGATGACTTTGGAAGTGGGTATTCTTCGCTGGCATATCTCAAGCACATGCCGGTCGACACCATCAAGATCGATCGTTCACTCATCGCTGGCTTGGGTTCGGACCCAGCTGATGCAGCGATTGTGGGGGCGGTCATAACTATGGCAGAAACTCTTGGCATAGATGTGGTGGTTGAAGGGGTGGAAACTCCAGAACAAGTAACTGAATTGATTGCTCTTTCGTGTCCGCTTGCTCAGGGCTTTTATTTCGGGGTCCCGACTCCATCTGAGACTTTGTTTGGTGCTCCCACGTCTTCTAAAGCCAACAAGACAGCTGAGTCGTCTGCCGATTGAGTGTTATCCGCTGGGGCTCTTATCGCTCAATAAATCGGCGAAGGCTATTTCAAGTGTCGGATGCTTAAAGGCATAACCGGAACTAACAAGCTTTTCTGGAAGCACCTTTGCGCTTGACATCAACAGCGATTCAACCAGTTCACTGCCAAGTATGAGCTTTGGGGCAAGCGGTGGAATGGGCAATATCGCTGGGCGGTGAAGTGCTTGGCCGAGGCGGTGAGCGAAATCACCATTGGTTACTGGTTCGGGTGCTGTGAGATTTATTGGACCCGAGACGTCGGAATCTAATAGATGCAAGATGGCCCCAATCTCGTCGGTGAGTGATATCCAAGAAAACCATTGGCGACCATTGCCGACGCGGCCGCCTAGTCCGAGACGAAATAGCGGAAGTTGTTTAGCTAAAGCCCCGCCATCAGGACTCAACACAACTCCGGTACGCAAGTGAACAACCCGAATGCCAACATCGGCGGCAGGCTGGGTGGCGTGTTCCCAGTCTCTGGTTACCTCGGCTAGAAAACCATCTCCTGCAGGCTTGGTTTCGTCGAGTTCTTCGTTGCTTCGGTCACCGTAGAAACCAATGGCTGAACCGTTTAGAAGGACCTTTGGCAGAGGGTCGAGTTTTGCCAAGGTGGTGGCAAGCAGGGTGGTGCCATCGACTCGGCTGTCACGAATGCGACGTTTTTGTTCGGTTGACCAACGTTTCGTCTGAATGCCTTCGCCTGCCAAATTGATCACAGCCTCGACGCCTTGCAGCGTTTCTACGTCGATCTCACCAGCCGCTGGGTTCCAATAAACCTGATTGGGGTCAGTTGTCGGGGTTCTAACCATTCGTCGAACTTTGTGCCCAGCGTGTTGGAGTGCTTCGACCAGTGCGTTTCCGATGAGTCCGGTTGATCCAGTAACTGCGACGTCCATGCGTGTCAGCCTCTCTTTGCAAATGTTGCGCTGCTAGGAATCATCACACGGCATCGCCGTGAACGTCCATCATCGTGAAGATCCAGGCTTCATCGTAGGGTAGAGGCGATGTCTGAATCCTTACTCTCTCTTCTTGATACCCGCATTACGAGTGCATTGCTCGCTGCATTTGGGCCAGATGTGTCCATGCCCACACCGCTAGTTCTGCCTGCCAAAGATATTCGTCATGGGGACTACACATGTTCAGCGGCCATGGCATTGGCGCGCGCTCTTGGCGAGGCCCCTCTCGTGCTTGCTGAGAAGTTGGTACAGGCCCTTGATGTCGCTGATATTTGTGAGGCACCCGAGGTTGTAAAGCCCGGTTTTGTGAACCTATGTATGCGTTCTGATTGGTTGGCGACTCGGGTCGAAGACATGTTGGGCCACCCCACGGTCGGCATTGAACCTGTAGCTAACCCGAAGACGGTTGTGTTTGATTATTCAAGCCCCAATGTGGCGAAAGAAATGCACGTGGGTCATTTGCGATCAACGATTATTGGTGACTGTCTTGCCAATGTTTCTGAGCTTGTTGGAAATCGTGTTGAGCGACTTAATCATCTCGGTGATTGGGGAACGCAGTTCGGCATGTTGATCACACATTTGGCAGATGTCCACCCCGAGGCAATCGAGTTGGGGTCGTCTAGTGATCTAGAGCGTCCGCCGATAGGCGGTGCTCAATCAGATACGAGTCCTGTTGTGCCAGGCGAAGACTGGCACAACGAATCTCTGGCACACACAAGGTGGACCGAGTCGCTGAGCCCCTTGGGCAATCTTGTTTTGTTTTACCAAGCGGCAAAAGTTCGTTTTGATGAAGATGAAGAATTCGCCGAAAGAGCTAGGCGTCGGGTAGTCGATTTACAGGCTGGTGAACCAACAGCACGAGCAGCATGGAGGGTGCTTGTTGAGTTGTCTAGGCATGAGAACCAAGAAATATATGACTTATTGGGCGTTCAGGAGTTAACAGATCGTGGTGAGTCGTTTTATGAACCCATGCTCGGTGATGTCGTTGCCGATTTGGAAACCAAGGGCCTTGTAGCCGTCGACGGGGGAGCAAAGTGTGTCTTTGCTGAGGGGTTCACAAACAAAGAAGGCGACCCACTTCCCCTGATAGTCCAAAAGGCCGATGGAGGTTACAACTACGCCACCACCGACTTGGCTGCGATTCGCCATCGTTTCGACAATGGGGCAGATCGCATCGTCTATGTAGTTGACGCTGGCCAATCTCTGCATTTGCAGATGGTCTTTGCAGTTGCTCGTATGGCTGGCTGGCTTCCCGATCATGTTGAGGCAACGCATGTCGGGTTTGGTTTAGTGCTTGGTGAAGATGGCAAACGCCTGCGAACGCGTTCTG
>JBBSKG010000112.1:0-7503 GCA_038256565.1 Acidimicrobiales bacterium
CTGGGGGTACTCGTAGGCCCACCAGTACTTCTGGGCAACAACTTTAACCTGAAGAGCCTCAGCTGGTTTTTCGTTCAACTCAAAAATCACAGGCACTGTTAACACGCCGACAACCAAAAGAATCGCTGCAGGAAGTGCGGTCCAGCCAACTTCTAAGAGCGTGTTGCCATGAGTCTGGCTAGGCAATTCATCGTCATCAGAACGTCGCCGGAACTTGATCACAGCAAAGAGAATTATGCCTTGAACGAGGAAGAAGACGACTACAGCAATCCAAAAAACCGGAATGAAAAGATTGTCTATGGTGCGAGCTAAAGGCCCCGCAGGTTCAAGGGTGTCCTGAGGAGCATTCTTCGCGCAGGCAGACAGCGCTAAAGTCAACCCTGCCATCAGACCAACTGGCGAAAAAACAGCACGGCGAATACGGCCGAGCATCATGGCTGAACTCTTGATCTTCATGGGTGCGTTGCCTCAACCTCGTGCTTAACGATTTCACGTTCACCGACGACTGCGCTTGCAATACCACCAACGATTAGACCCAAGGTTGACAGTACCAAGAAGGCACTTAGCAACGTAGAGCTAATCCGCGGTCGAGCCGCTACGACAAATGCCACCGCCAAGATCACAGTCGCTAGGACCATGGCGATGACGGTTGAACCAGTTTTCGAAAGAGCTAGAAGCACTCGCGAGAACGACAGCACCACAACAGCAATAATTGTGGCCGCTAATACAGGAAACTCAAAAGGCTGCATGATGCGATTACGCAGTTCTTGGTTTTGAGTTGAGTCAGTAGTCGAACGTTCAGCCCAACCTTGCACCATCCACTCGACGAGAACCACGCCCATAATGCCAATGCCCACATAAAGCAGGGCGTTTCCACCGGCGAGACCCACAAGCGCAACCGCCGCACCTACGGCTCCAAATGCTGGCCAGGGAGCGGGCGCTGCAGAGCGCCTAGGAGAAGTCCCGAGTGCGAGTGTGCGACCACCCGGAGTCTGGAGGTTACCGTCACGCATACCCGCACAAGTCGTACCGACAATGAACGATGCAATGACCGCTGCTACCAGAACTACCGAACCAAACTCTTCACCACCACTGCCCATGAAATACACCACGGTGGCTACCAGGGTGAAAAAGGTGAGACCAAACCAAAACTTTGCGCCAGTCGTAATCACTTGGGTGCCCCTTCAAGGAACCAGAGCGAGAAGTACACAACAAAACCCGCAGCAGCAGCAAAGTGCCAAAAGGCCGCAGCTGAGGCCACGAATTCACTGTTCACTGAGGAGAACTGACCTGCTAAAGATCGAAAGCCCATAACCATGAAGGCTGCGATGGCGGCAATAACCACAAGCAAGTGAGTGACAGTAATCGCGTAAACCGCCGTTGTGTAAGGACTCGAACCTGCAACCAAACCAAGTTCACGCCAACAAAAGCTCAGTCCGTTGATAAACGCAAAGGCAAGAAACAGTGTCGTTCCCAATGCCCAATAAAGATTCTGACGATCATTTTGCTTGATTGCGGTAACCGCCCACTGAGCCGTAACCGCTGACATCACAAGCGTTAGGTAAGTCACCGCTAAGGCCACATTTGGTAACGCAAGGCCATCGGGCAACCAAGGCTGGCCCGCTGCTTGAGCGGCCCCACGCTGGCCGAAATAGCTTGCCAAGAGCCCACCAAAACCCATGACGCCAGCAGCAATGATCCACATTGTGGCCACCATCGTGATGCCTGGGCGGCGCGACAGCGCCGGGGCAGAACTAGTTGGACTCGCCATGGTCATAGACATCAGACGGATACCTCCGAACCATCAGAACGACGATCAAGGACAGGGGTAGCCGAGGTCACCAAGTCAATCGGCTCATCAAAGTTGGCGGGGGGCGGAGGTGAGGCGGTTGCCCATTCGAGAGTGAAACCTTCCCAAGGATCATCGACAGATGGGTTAGACCCTCGCCTGGCAAGACCGTTCAACAAGGTCAACAGCGTCACTACAACAGCCAACAAGATTAAGGCACCACCAGCTGCGCTAAGGCCATTCATCGCAGCTACAGACGACCCCGATTCAATATCAATAGAGCCAATCGCTTGATCTTCAACAAGACCACTAACGAGGTCAGGAACGGCTAACAAAAGTGCGCCACCAAACGTGAGCAGGAACACAAGCTTTCCTGCAACATCGCTCAACGTCACGCCCCAAATCTTGGGTGCCCAGAACCAAAGTGCAGCCAATGCAGCCGAAAGAGCCGCTCCCTCAAGGATGAGGTGCATCTGACCAATGGTCCATACAGTCCCACGGAGATCAAGGGCGTCTATAACCGATGCCGCTCCGGCCACAGAGCCCATAAGGAAAAGTAGAAGCGAACCCAACGCCAACAAGATAGGGGCTTTAACCGAGAATCGACCTCGACGCATAGCGTCACCAACGAGGCCCAGCAGACCAAGAATTGGTAGCGCGCCCGCGAGGCCCATGCCAACATAAAGCACGTCATCAAACACAGGCCCGACTTGGGCAAAGGCACCAAAGCCAAGCACCCCTGCCATTCCAATGAAGATCAGCCCAGCACCATGGGGAGAAAGACGAGACCCAGCGATGACCGGGATGATCTCTAGCGCAATACCAAGTGCAGGAATCGCTAACACATAAACCTGCGGAACGGCCCAGAACCAGTCTGTTCCGGTTGTAGCGGTAAGCGAACCACCGAAGTGATGGGCTACGTACAACTCAATGAATCGTGCGATCAGAACAGGCGTCGCCAACAAAGTGAGGCCGCCACCGACCAAGAACGACCATGTGAATATCGGCGTGCGCAACAAAGTCATGCCTGGTGTCCGCATGACGACGATGGTGGTCAAGATAGCTACCAAGGCCACGCACAGGGCGACGTTGAGGAAAGTAATGCTGAGCAGATAGAGGTCTATGCCGGTCTTACTTCCGCCAGCAAGTCCGCCGTCGGCGGCGTAGGAAGCAAGTAATAGACCGCCAGAAACAAGATAGGCCCAGTAGGCAAAGCTCGCACCCCGTGGAAAGGAAATCTCGGTAGCCCCAACTTGAAGCGGCACAAGATAGGTGGCCAGACCAACAAAGAACGGCACGAGGAATAGGAAGACTGCAACCTCGCCGTGCAGGCTGTAGACCTGCTGAAAGACCCCTAGGTCCAGGATATCCATGCCACCATCAAGGCGCTCAGCACCAAGCAGTGCGCCTAGAGCGCCTCCACCCACTAAGAACACCAACGATGTGACGAGCCATAGTCGACCCACCACTTTGTGGTCAGTCGAGGTCAACCAACCAGCTAGCCCAGCAGGCGTGTCAATAGGTGAACCGTCCACACTCACAGGCGCAGTTATCTCGGTGTCAGGTCTTGTATCAGTCATCGACATAAATCAGCACGAACCTCGGAATAGTCGCTGGACACCCTTTAGCCTCCAACTCTCGCCAGATTATGGCCAGTCAGGGCCGAACGGGACTCTACACACCCTGAGTGATAGGAAGAGAAATCCTCCTGATTTTCTTGGCTGTTCACACTCATCATCATGTCCCTGATCGCAGTACCTGATCGAGTGCCATTGCACCAAACAACAGGCTTATATAAGTAATCGAATAGGTGAACATCGACATAGCAACGGCTGGTGTTGGGTTGCGCAACAAGCGCACGGCATACCAGGTAAAGATGCCGCCGAGCACTACCGCTGCGCTCACATAAATCCACCCCATTTGAGCAACGGGAGCGAAAAATATGGTCAGCGCCCACAAAAACAAGGTGTATCCGAGCATTCGTATAGCGGTTTTTCGCAGACTGACCACAGCAGGAAGCATAGGTACTCCAGCAGCCGCATAGTCATCTTTGTAACGAACGGCGAGTGCCCAAAAGTGTGGTGGAGTCCAATAGAAAATGATGGCGAACAGCACTACTGGAGCCCAGTCCAAGGAGTTTTGAACTGCCGACCAACCCACTAACACCGGTACTGCGCCAGCTGCACCACCGATGACGATGTTTCGCGTTGTCGTTCGCTTAAGCCACAACGTATAGATGAATACATAAAACAACGTTGCCGACACGGCCAACACAGCGCTGAGCAGATTCACCAACGACCACAGAACGCCAAAGGCAGCAATCTCAAGGGTTATAGCGAAAATAAGCGCGTGATTCGGAGCGACCGCTCCAGTGACCAGAGGACGGTTTTGTGTCCGCTTCATGATGGCGTCTATGTCGCGATCAACGAACATGTTGATTGCATTTGCCCCACCAGCAGCAAGGGCACCGCCAATAAGAGTTGACAACACAAGCCACCCTGATGGAAGACCTCGTTCGGCAACCACCATTGTGGGAACAGTGGTGATGAGCAAAAGCTCAATAATGCGAGGTTTGGTTAGCGCCACATAAGCACCCAGGACCGAAACGAGCCGGGTGCGCCAAGACACGGGCAGGGTCGCGGAATGCAGCACATCGCGAGGTTAGGGGAGCAATGAGCGCTGCCCAAGTCGAAGACTCAGGCCCGCCCTCTTTACGATGGCGTTTGTGGCGCTCATTCAAGTTTCACCCCAGACATATCGTCATGTCACCCGGGTGGCTCTCATTGCCCTGGTGTTCATCGTGGTGTCAGGTGGCGCGGTACGTCTGACCGGCTCAGGTTTGGGATGCACCGATTGGCCAAACTGCACACCCGGACGGCTCACCCCAGTAAGTGCTGGCGACATGCACGCAATGGTGGAGTTCATCAACCGACTCGTAACCGGCCTTGTTTCGTTAGCCGTCATCGTGGCCGTGCTCGCATCGCTTAAGAGATCGCCACGACGACGTGATCTCACTTTCTTGTCTCTAGGCCTAGTTGGCGGGGTGCTGGGCCAGATAGTCCTGGGTGGCCTCACGGTGCTTGTTGACCTGAGCCCACCCTTCGTCATGGGTCATTTCCTCGTATCGATGGTTCTCATTGGCAATGCACTCGTATTGCACTACAGGGCAAACGAAGATGAAGGGGCTCGTCTACCCCTTGTGCGAGTGCCCGTTGTAGATGCCACCACGACCAAGATGGGCCGCCTGTTGCTTCTAGCGGCAAGCCTCGTGTTGTTCACCGGCACGGTGGTAACTGCTGCTGGGCCTCATGCCGGAGACGCGAATGTCGATCGCCTAAACGTAGACATCGCCCAAGCAGCTCAACTGCATGGCGGAAGCGTCATGATGTTTTTGGCAATTACTTTGGTGGTCCTCTGGAAATTGCAACGTACAGGTGCCCCCTCGAAAACAAAACGGGCGGGCGAAGTGTTGCTGGTGGTTCTCGTTGCTCAAGGTGTCATTGGCTACACGCAATATTTCACCGGCGTTCCCGCCCTACTTGTCGGCATTCACCTCTTAGGGGCATCACTCGTGTGGCTAGCCGCCCTACACCTCAACTTGACCTTTTCAGCCGTGAAGGTGATGAAATAAAATATTCTTATGTAGTTTCAATCAGATTGACGTCTAAAAAACACCAACGCAGCCAAAATGTCGACTTGAGGGGCTTTCAACAACGTTTCGTGTGAGCACGTGCCTCACTCGCCAGTCTTGTGGGACGCTGCCGGGGGTCATCCACCCGTTCCCTCCCCACTCCTCAGTCACGAGTTCGGTCAGATCAGCCTTTGGTCGAAATCGAGCAAGCGTTTCCGCTAAGCAGACCTCCCGTGATGTCCCGAAATAGGTCGTTTCGTAATCAGCAGTGAACGAGTCGAACCGGTTCCCACCCCGTGGGTTTGCATCGTCGACGCGCTCTAGCAACTGGTCTGTGTACACCGGTTTGCGTCGGCCCACCCGCCAAATTCCGGATTTGGAAGGAATGGCGGTTGCAACCTCGTTATGCGGCATCGACAAAAGAGCGAGCGGCAGCAAGAACAGCCTTCAAGTTGCCCGACGCGATGACATCAATTGGTGCATCATCGTCGAGTTGAGGGTTCATGCCAATGAAGCATGCCCGCAGCGTATGGATGTCATCAACACTGAGGAGTATGCCAGCGACCTGGTGGGTGCCGATAACTAGGTTGTGAGCCTGTGACCAGGTGTTTCACATCAAATGGCAAGCGTTTCGGCACTCCAGGGGGCTCGGGTGCTTTGGGTTGGAGTCGCCCCTCCTGCACCGAATGAATGTTCGATCAGAACCCTCGCTGGCAAATTAGAGCTTGGTCCTAAGCAGTCGCGCCGTGGTCCGTCCGTGGGTTTTCCCAAACACGGTCATTCGCAGCCCGTGTGACTTCAGTTCGATATTGATCGGCGTCCGGCCGGAGCTGTGTCGGGGTTGACGTTGACCTCGGCCCATTCGCCCGGATCGCCGCGCAGTGCGGTGATCACGTGGCGTCTGTCATCGGGCGAGGGTCGGGTGCACGGCCGACTTGGACAGGGCGGGTAATGGCCACGATCGTGTCTCCTGTGCGCGGTGTGCGGTGATTGTCGTCAGACGCGATCTCGATGTCACCTTTGGCGTTGACGGTAAAGAGTACGAGCGCGTCGGGGTGGGTGTGGAAGTGGTCGTCGAGGGTGAATCGTTCGGTGAGGCGCGTCGCGGTGATCTTGGCGTGATCGTCGAGGCGTCGGGCGAGTTCAGCGTAGGTGAGGTCTCTGGCGAAGAGGGGTCGGGCGAATGTGCCAGTGGGGAGGTCCCACCAGGTGCGGTGTTCGGGCCGCCCTGGTGGGACCTGGAACACTTGCTTGCGGCCGAGCGCTGCAGCGGCTTGGCGGGCGGCGATCGTGTTGAGCTCGTCGTTGGAGGTGAGCGCGATAAAGCAGGCAGCGCTGTGGAGTCCCGCTTGTTCCCAGGTTTTGTCGGCGAAGACCGAGCCGCGGTGGGCGAGCAGGCCGGTCATCCGTGCCGCGACGAGCTCGTGGCGGTCGAGGTCGACGAGCCGAACGGGTGCGCCTTGTGCTTCGAGCGCGGTGGCGATGGCGCGGGCGACCGGGTTGGCACCCAGGACGATGATGATGTCGCGGCCCGGGTCGACGAGTCCGAGCCGGGTCGCGAGCGGACGACTGCCGAGACTGGAGAGCAGGACGGTGCCAGCGATGATGGTGAAGGTGACAGAGACAAGGATCTGGCTGTTCTCGACGCCGAGATCGGCGAGCTGGAGGGAGAACACTGAGGCGATCGAGGCGGCGACGATGCCTCGTGGTGCGGTGAGGGCAAGGAAGAACCGTTCGTTGCGGGAGAGCCCTGAGCGGAGGGTTGACAGCCAGATGCTTAGGGGACGGACGATGATGACGAGTGCGGCGAGGAATGCGATGTTGCGCCACTCGAACTCGCGGAGAGTGTCGGGGTCAATCCGGGCTCCGAGGAGCACGAACAGCCCCGAGATGAACACGATGCGCAGCGTTTCGTTGAACTCGAGGACGTGATGGACCGGGACCTTGGTCTGCGATGCGAGCACGATGCCCATGACGGTCACGGCTACGAGTCCCGCTTCGTCCTGGAGCTGGTTGGCGGCGGCGAAGGAGGCGATCACGGTCGCGAGGGTGGTGACGTTTTGCAGCTGGTCGGGAACCAGGA
>JBBSKG010000113.1:0-7225 GCA_038256565.1 Acidimicrobiales bacterium
GCAGGACAAGGGCCGGGCACATCAGATTGAAGAAGTGGGCGAAGAGCTTCGTGCGATGATGCCGTGGATTTCGGCAGGCCGCCAGCGTGTTCAAGACATTAGCGGGGGCTAATACGTCCGTATTTTTGTCAGTGGTCCTAAGGACCAGTGACACTGGTCCTAAACCGAAAATCGACGCCGAGCGTTTGCTGGCGTCGATTTTCTGCTTTTTGAATACGCTCCGCATTCAATTAAATAGTGAGGGTCCTTGATCTGAGGCTCCAAAAGGAGAAGGCTCACTGATGAGGCACAAGTGCCGATGGCTACGGAATAATCGATTTAGCCCTGAAGGGGGAGCGGTGAGCGACGATCAGACAGGTGCGACCAGCCAAGGTCATGAGCACGAGGCAGGCATGGATCGCCGAGGCTTCCTTCGCCGAGCTGGTTTGGCCGCTGCTGTTGCTGGCGTAGGTGCCCCTTTGCTTGGGGCTTGTAGCGGCGATGACAAGAAAGAGACCAAAGGCAAGCCAGACAAGAAAGGCACCACGACAATCGCTGGCAAGTCCGTTAATGAAGGCACTCTGCCAAAGTCAGTACCGGATGTTTTGAAGGTAGGGCTGATGATGCCCACCTCTGGCCTAGGAGGCTTCCTCGGCGGAATTGCAAAGCGAGGCCTTGCCGGAGCGCTTGGAGAACTCAAAGGGGAGTTCATGGGCCGCAAGATTGAGATTATCCAAATTGACACACCGGTTGAGAAGTCAGACACGACTGAGAAGGCCTATAACGATCTCGCTGGAACCGACGGCCTGATTGGCATCTTTACCTTCGGTTCACCAGGGTTCGATTCGCTTTTACCTCTCTTCCAAAGAGATGGCATTCCAATCATGTCTGGTACCGACTTGTTCACCTTGGGCAAGCTTCATCCGGATGGACCAGCAAACATTTTTCAGACCGGTATTCCTGTGACAATGCTTGTTCCTGCTCTGGTTGAATATGCAGCCAAAGACCGTGGCTATGAACGAGTGGCTTTCGTACACGACAACATTTTGTCAGGTAACAAAGAAGCCGCCCAGGTCTTTGATAAGGAGTGCAGGCGTCTTGGCATTGAGAACACTGGCGTCGAGGTTTACAACTTCTTTTCTAATGAGTTCGGGCCTCACATCCAGGCACTTCGCAAAGGCAAGCCTCAGGCTGTGTTTTTCTGGGGCCTTGCTGAAGGTTCGGGAACGTTTGTAAAACAGATGGACGACGCGGGTGCGGGCTATATCGATCTGGATGCTGCGTTGAGCGACGAGTGGCATCCTCAGATCATTGGTTCTCCTGCGGGAACCGGTGAGAAGACCTGGGCAGAAAAGGCGGGCGTGTCGGCAAAGGCAGGTTCAATTACTGCTTGGCACCTTGCTGGGCTTACTTCAGGTCCGTTTTATGACCTCAGGGACTGGGTTAAAAAAGCTTCGGGTGAGGTTGCAACCGGCGGCGAAGAGATCGTTGCAGATAGCTTGTGGTCGTTGCTGCAGGCGGTTGCCATTGCAGGTTCGACCAAGCCCGCCGCCATGGTTGAGGCGTTGCAGGACACTAAGCAGCTCGACGCTTTTTCGTCACTTCCATATGGCTTTTCTAAGGGGAATCTTCGTTTTGATGAGAATGATGTTGTTCTCTACACCCTTGAGCGAGAGACTCCCGTAAAGACTGATCCTGCCTATGTCAACGGTAAGGAATGGACCGAGGTGCTGGTCGATGGTTATGCAGGTCCGGTTCTTTTACCTCGACCTACTCTTGCGAAGAATCGCAAGAAATGGCCAAAGGAAATCGAACAGATTCTCACCGAGGGGTGGGGTACCCAGTGCTCCAAGATTCCAGCAGATGAAGTTGGCAAAAGTGTCGTCATGAAGAAGACCTGCAAGATCCACTAGTCTGTTCGGAGCCCCATGGTTACTGATCTTTTGCAGATCTTCGTATCTGGTATCACTGTTGGCTCAGCGATTGCATTGGTTGCATTTGGTTATTCCTTGGTGTTTGCGACCACTCGCATCGTTAACTTCGCGCAGGGTTCAATGCTCGCAGTTGCTGGCTTTGTGACATTTGCCTTTTGGGACGAAGGTCACTTTGGGATCCCTTTCCTTATCGCCTTTGTGCTCGCTGTGGTGTTCATGGCATTAGTGGGCGTACTGATTGAGGTCCTGGCAATCAGGCCTTTGGGACGTTTTGACCCTTCCACCAATATGGGTTGGATTTTGACCACTTTTTCGATCGGCATCATTGCGGTCGAGCTGGTTCGCATCACGATTGGTAACGCTTCACGAGGTATACCGGCACTGATTGGATCAGTGCTTGGGTGGGAGCGCAGCGTCGTGTCCAACGTGGCGATTGGAGCAAGTGATATTGCTTTGGTGGTCGTGGCGGTGGTGGTCATGGTTGGCTTCGAACTGCTCCAGGTGCGCACCATGTTGGGACGAGCCTTGCGGGCCGTTTCCCAAGATCGACCTGCTGCAGCCTTGATGGGAATTAACACCGGACTAATGGTCACCTTTGCCTTCGCCCTGGCTGGCGCACTTGCTGCTTTGGCGGCCGTTTTCATCGCTCCTAGATTTGGTGGCGTCCAATTTCAAGGAAGCCTGGCGCTTGGCCTAACTGCCTTTGTGGCCACAGTTCTTGGAGGGTTAGGTTCGACACGAGGGGCAATGCTTGGTGGCTACATCATTGGCTTTACAAATGCCATCGTTGCCACGATTCCTTGGCTAGGTGCTCGTTGGCAAGACACTGTGATATTCCTGTTGTTCCTCAGCGTCTTAGTGATTCGACCCAATGGCATTTTCGGTGAAGCGAGAGTCGAGAAGCTTTGAGTTCGCCGACGATGGTCCAGCGCGTTTCCCGCTTTATGCCGCTTGTGGTATTTGTGGTGCTTGCAGTTGTATATGCACAGAACTTTGTGGGTGACCGCAACTGGCTTTCACTCGGTGCTGATGCGATTCTTTTGGCAGGCGCGGCATTGGGCCTAAATATCTTGATGGGCTACACGGGTCTGCTTTCACTTGGCCATGCGGCCTTTTTCGTATTGGGCGGCTATGCAGGTGGCGTTTGGGCCATTGAATGGGGCCTGAGCCCGTGGCTTGGTTTCGGAGTCGCTTTTATTTTGGGCGGACTATTCGGCGTGGTGCTCGCCCTAATGTGCGGAAGACTTCGTGGCTTTTATTTGACTGTAGTGACACTGGCATTTGGTTCGTTGATGACACCATTGGCAATCGCACTCGGCGGGGTCTTTGGTGGCTCTGCAGGTAAAGGCGTGCCCTTTGAGGGGATCATCGCTGCTGAGTCCTTGCCATTTGCAGATGGTGACCCGTTTCGGGGTCTTTACTTTCTGTCGGTGGTAACGCTGCTCCTTTGTTTGTGGTTGTGTCGCAACCTTGTGAACAGCAGTTGGGGACGTGCCTTCATGGCTATTCGAGAGTCGGAGATAGCTGCCAAAGCAGCGGGGGTAAATACCTATTGGGTAAAGGTTGCAGCTTTTGCTTTCTCAGCTTCAATCGTGGCGCTTGTCGGTGCGGTAGCTACCCAAAAACGGATTTCGGTTTCACCTTCATTGGCCGATACGGGTCAGTCCTTCAGCTTGGTTGTAATGGTCTTTGTGGGGGGTGCTGGGAGTATTGCTGGCCCCATAATTGCTGCAATAGGAGCCACTCTTGGCTTTGGTCTCGACTTCACTAAAGACCGCTTGAAGGACTACACCACCTTGATTTATGGCGTTTTTGGGTTGGTAGTGGTTTACGTTGCTCCTGAAGGAATCATGGGCCGTCTTCGTGGTCTGCTCAGTCGCTTTAGAATTGATCGCAGCGTGATGATGGCCCAAACGTCATGCGTCGTTACCAAACCCAAGCCCCGAACAGCTGTTGCTAAGAATGAACTGGGTCCTTCTTCGCAGCCCCTGTTAGAGGTAGTGGGGCTGACAAAACGTTTTGGTGGCCTGGCGGCCCTGACGTCGCTTGACATCATTATTGCGCCCGGGACGGTTCACGCTCTGATTGGTCCAAACGGATCAGGTAAGACGACATTTGTCAACGTCGTAAGTGGCATCTACAAGCCGACATCAGGCGAAGTGACCTTTGCGGGTAATGACATTACGCATTCATCTATCAATGGTCGGGCTGGTTTGGGCATGGCTCGGACCTTTCAGAATCTTCAGGTGTGGCGTCGCATGACGGTGCTTGAGAACGTCATGGTTGGCGCACACACTCGCCATGCGACTTCATTGCCCATGGCGCTCACTGGTTTGGGGCGTCGCACCGAGCGCCAAATGCGTGACCAGGCTTACAGCATGCTCTCATTTGTTGGACTACAAGCCCGCTCTGGTGATTTGGCAGGGTCCTTGCCGTTTGCTGACCTTCGTCGCCTAGAGATTGCACGGGCATTAGCAGCTGACCCAGACTTGCTATTGCTTGATGAGCCAGCGGCAGGCATGCACCCTGGTGAGATCACCCAGCTTGCGGAGCTCATTGGTGAGATTCGTTCGTGTGGCATTACGACGCTGCTCATCGAGCATCACATGGACTTGTTGATGTCGGTATCTGACAAGGTATCGGTGCTCGATTTTGGGTTAAAGATTGCCGAGGGAACGCCTAGCGAAGTTCAGGCTGACCCCCGAGTCATTGAGGCTTATCTTGGCCAGGAGGCAACAGCGTGACTGGGCCTGAGGTAGTGCTTTCGGTACGAGATCTTTCGGTGTCCTACGGAGCAGCGCAAGCACTTGATGGCATAAGTCTTGAAGTGAACCGTGGTGAGATTGTGACCATAATTGGGGGTAACGGAGCAGGCAAGACCACCACGCTTAAAACCGTTTCGGGTATGGCAGAGATGCTTAAGACGACCACTGGTGAGGTGACTTTTTTAGGAAAGCGCATTGAATCAATGGCTTCAAATCACATCGCTCGCCTCGGAATGTCCCATGTGCCCGAGGGACGCAGAATTTTCCCAGCCATGACGGTTGAAGACAACTTATTGATTGGTGCCTATACCCGACGCAGTGACCCAAAGAGTGTGGCGGCTGACATGGTTTCGGTCTATGAGCGCTTTCCGGTTCTTGGTGAGCGCCAGAAGCAGGCAGCGGGATTTCTCTCTGGCGGAGAGCAACAAATGTTGGCGATTGGTCGTGGACTCATGGCGAGACCCTTGTTCTTATTGCTTGACGAACCATCTCTTGGATTGGCTCCAATTTTGGTAACCAAGATGTTCGAGATCATTAGCACGCTGGCAGGCGAGGGAACAACCATATTGCTTGTCGAACAGATGGCTCGTCTCGCACTAGGCGTTGCTGACCGAGGCTACGTCTTAGAGCAGGGCCGAATTATTGCAAGCGGACCCGCTTCCGATCTTATGGAAGACCCAAAACTGAAAGCCGCCTACCTAGGCGGAGGATGTTGAGGGTTTCATGAACCGCCCAAACCCCTGGTGCCGGTGCTGTCATCTGGCATTGCCTGGTTGGAGGAGGACAACGGTGGGGTGATTGCCTATCAACTACAACCACCAGCCAACTTTGGTGACATCGGGAGATTAAATCTCGGGTTAAAGTGTCAGCCACTTGCTTGAGTATGTGGCCGCTGGTCCTGAGCAATGGAAATGCCTTCGTAGCTCAGCCGGATAGAGCGGCTGCCTTCTAAGCAGCGGGTCGCAGGTTCGAGTCCTGCCGAAGGCGCTTTCTCAGTGGTGGTTCTTAGGGTTAGAGCGTGCGATCAGGCGAGACAGGCCGAATGCGATGAGAAGCAGGCCAGCAGGTAGAAGCAACATTTCTTCTGCTCCCGTATTCCCAAGATCACTTGGGGTACCAGGAGTTGTACCTCTGTCGCCAACGCCAGGCTGCCGTCCAGGAACTGGAGTGGTTAAAATTGGGGCGATGCTTGTGGGAGTTAGAACCAAGGTGGTTGTAGAGGTTGGCCCAATTGCCCTTGAGCCGGACTCATTCCCAGTGTCTTGACGCGTAACAGCAATGCCAATCCCCGAAAGGAAGACAATTGCAATGCCGGCGGCAAGCACACGGTGGAGCGGATTAATCAGGGGGAAACCTTTGCTGACGATGGATGCAAATACAATTTGGATGGATCTAATTCCTAGAGAAC
Organism: Acidimicrobiales bacterium; assembly: GCA_038256565.1. Lineage (GTDB taxonomy): Bacteria > Actinomycetota > Acidimicrobiia > Acidimicrobiales > CADCSY01 > JACOTK01. Next base: position 6,087 of record JBBSKG010000113.1, read on the forward strand.
TCTATCGGGGAGTCAGCAAATCTACTAAATGAATTTAGATGGTGCATCAAAGTGTGGCTCCGTGCGCCAGAGCCTCGTCGAAACTCGCATTATTTTCAACCATCTTGCGAAAGTCCATGAGTTGGCGAGGGCGGCTGAAGGTGAGCGCACCGACGAGTTTGTCAGCTCGGCCGTAGAGGGCGACAAACTGGCGGTCTTCAACAGAGCCATGCACGATCCTGATGTCATCGCCTGGGGCAGAGCGACCAACGAACTGAATTTTGGTCGAATATTGATCTGACCAGAAATAGGGGACTGGGGCAAAGGGTTCGGCCACCTTGCCATTAGCCAGGGAACCATCGTCCACCAACAGGCGTCGTCCGGCAGCCATACCCTGTTCGACGGCATTCGTCCAGTGTTCAAGGCGCATTGATTCGCCAAAACGTGGGTTGTGCCAGCGGGCGACATCGCCTGCGGCCACGATCCCAGCGACATTCGTTGCACAGGTGGCATCACAGACCACGCCGTTGTCCAGTTCAAGTCCAGAGCCCTCAAGCCAGTCAGTTACTGGAGCTACGCCAACACCAACGATGACAAGGTCGGCCTCAATGCGAGTGCCATTCGCTAGAACGATTGCCTCCACTCGGCTTGCACCCTCGAAGCATTCGATGACTGCACCACATCGCAGGTCAACGCCTTGGTCAAGGTGTAGGGCGGCGCAAGCCGTCCCCATCTCTTCTCCGAGCACACGTACCAACGGCACCGGTAGCGCTTCAAGAACCGTGACATCGAGCCCACGCTTCTTGCAGGTGGCAGCGACTTCTAGCCCAATGAATCCTGCGCCAATGATTACGACCCGAGGTGAGGCTTCAAGCTCTTTGCTTATTGCGATGCAGTCATCGAGAGTGCGAAGAACGTAGATTCCTTCAAGGTCAGGAGTAGAGGGCAAGTGTCGGGGGGAAGCACCCGTGGCGAGCACGAGTCCATCGAATGGAACCTGCTCGCCGTCATCAAGGTGTACCCGGCGTGTGATCGTGTCAAGAGATGTGGCTCGACATCCGAGACGCCACTGTGCCCCTAGGGCATCGAAAGTTTTCTGATCACGCAGGGTAGTTTCTTCGGGAGAGCGGGTTCCTTCGAGCACACTCTTAGACAATGGC
>JBBSKG010000114.1:0-7189 GCA_038256565.1 Acidimicrobiales bacterium
CAGCCATCACGCGACCAGGAGCTTTACTGGGCGTCACTTCTTGTCCCATACCCAAACTCAAAACCGAAGCTGAAACGATACTTTTGCTGTCTTTGCCAGACTGAGGTCCTCCAAACATCATCCCTTGAAACATACGACCAAACTCGGGCCAAACAGTTCCCTGGGCTCCCATCATTGGGTTGTCCGTTGGCTCGCTACGAACTGAGAACTTCCGTTCTTGACCCGAAGCGAGCTTGCCGACATTGACACCTCCTTGACCCGCAAAAATGCCGACTTCTTCGACATCAAAAGGAAGGGTATTCGTCACGGTTCCATCTACGCGCCCAGGCGCAGTGGCATTGGCAACAACCTTGAGGCTTCCCTCTATATCTACTGGGCCCATAGACGCCTGCACAGCAAACTGCCCGGCATCAAGACGTTGACGAACCTCAACCCCACCAGCACCAACCGTCGCCTTTGTAACTGCCGCTTCTATCCCAGATGAAATTGGTGTCCATGACCTGGGCAAGCGAGTAATAATGTCACCACCACTCCGCGAATGGGTACCGACGTACGAAGAAGCAGTTGCTCCATTCGGACTTGTTCGCAACACCGTTGCATGTGATGTGGCAATGTTCGCCCGGACCTCTGAGCCTACGAACCAAGCCACACCCGTAAAGACGAGAGCGACAACGGGCAGCGCAATCCAACCCCATTCCCCATGGCCACGACGGCGTAAAATCGTAAGCGTTATTGGCACTGCCCCAATGACATAGACAACCAAGAAACTGATCAACCAGCCGAGCTTGGGAATGCGAAGGCCAGCATCTTCGGCCAGTGGATGATCTGGGCTTTCGAACAACATTTGATTGAAAGTTGAGATAGGCGTGGGTTCGAGAATCTCACTCCAGCGACCCGTGGCTATTGCATCTCCCACGGCACGAACCTCCCCCAAGCCAGCAGTGGCTCGTGCACTCGCGCCGGGTTGCCATTCCGGCAAAAGACCAGGAATCTCTTGTCCTAGAGGAGCATCTACCAAAAGTCTCCCGCCTAAGCCCACCCAAGAAAACAAACTCTTACGCGTGTCTTGATCAAGCCCTGCAAGATCATCGGTGCTCGCTACAACGGTGCCCAAGACACCAAGAGTTCCAGGTGCTCCGCTGAGATCTAGCTCGTCGAGGACAACAAAGCTGGCTGTTCCGATATCAATAGCAAGCGGAACCCGGGCAGGGAGAGTGCGGCCATTCAACGCTCGTGCCAACACGCCAACCTGTTCTTCATCTTTAATCGGGCTTACCTTTGCCGTGCCAGAACCCACAACCTTCCCGTCTTCTCGAAGTACGACGCTGACATCAAGTCGATCGCCCCACATCTCTCCTGGAAGTGCAACCACATATTGTTTTGTACTGCCACCTGATACCTCAACAGGAACACGCAATGCATTACTGACTGCTGGCCCAAAGTCCGTCTTCATACTGAACTCAAGGGTGCCGCGAACTAGCCGATCAGATGTAACGGTAGCCCGAACAGGAAATGGCTTCCCGAACCTATAGGTGCCATTAGAACCTGCCTGAACCTTCACCTTGGTAGCCGCGACAGCTGGACTCGCCGGAAGAACCACCAACGACACCACCAGCACCAACAGCGATGCGAAGAATCGCTTTAAGGACCAGCAATGAAAGGCCATGTTTGGTTCCAATCCCAGATTTAGACTGCAGGAAGTTTGGCACACCCTGGCCCATGACATTTGTCACCGTTGCTATTAGTCTTTACCGCATGTCGCCCAAGCCGTATACGCCAATGCAGGAACGCTTGTTGTCGGGGGTACTCAAGGTCATGTCGCCAGCGAATACCGCTGTGTACCGAATGAGCGGGGGGCGCATTGGTGGGCGTTTCTCGCGTAATGCGCCGATCTGCTTGCTGACTACGACAGGCCGCAAGTCGGGCCAAGCGCGAACGGTTCCATTGCTCTATCTGGCCGATGACGATGACGTGGTACTAGTTGGATCACAGGGCGGCATGACAAATCACCCCAATTGGTATCTCAACCTTGTTGATCACCCAGAGGTCACCATACAAATCGGTAGCACCACTACCAAGATGACCGCCCGCACCGCCACACCCGAAGAAAAGTCTCCGCTTTGGCAACGCCTCGTAGGCATGTACAAGTCATACGACAGTTACCAATCCCGCACCACACGAGACATCCCCGTAATCATCTGCACCCCAGCCCCTTAAGCTCCCGACTTACCCTAGACTTAGCTTGCGATTAAACCACCTGCGCGGCGCTTACACGCATAACCTTTTGTGGTGTACTCAATTTCGGCCTTCGGCCGTGCAAGTAGTTTTGTCGAAGATTATTTCCTCTTGCTGCTGCTTTCGATTTTTTCGATTTATAGGTATAGTGAGCCATATGACGATGCCAAGCAAGCCCGCAACCAAAGCATCAAGGGTCTCGGCTGAACTGATACGAGACGACGATGTCGTCTTTCCCCCCGATGATCTAGACCAGCTGCTCGATCTTGCACTCTTCTTTGAAGGACACACTGAGCCTGGCCTGCTCCTTGGCCCCGACGGAGAGCAAGTTCCTCTTCCTGAGGAGGTCTATCGGGTTCTCCGCCAAGTCGTCGAAGTCATGCGCCAAGGAAAGGCGACTCTTGTCGCCCCTCAGGGTTTACTGCTCACTACACAAGAAGCTGCCAACTTCATTGGGGTGAGCCGCCCCACTCTGGTGAAACTTCTTGAAGGTGGAACCATCCCCTTTGAGAAACCCAACAGGCATCGCCGCGTCCGGCTCCAAGACCTCGTCTCATTCCAAGAACGTCGGCGTCAAGAGCGTCGAGTTGCCATGAATGAACTGACCGAAGAAGCCAGCGAGTTGGGCCTCTACGACAGGACTCCCGAAGACTATGAGTCCGCATTACAAGACGCCCGCCGATTTACTCGCTCTCACAACAAATCCTGACCATTGGTCCGCTATACAGCCGTGCTCGACGCGTGCGTCCTCGTGCCAATCGCTCTTGCTGACACCCTGCTCCGAGTGGCCGAGCACTAACTCTATCGACCGCTCTGGTCCGATCGAATCATCCAAGAAGCCACGGGCGCAATTCTTAAAATCCATCCTGAAATCACGCCTGCGCTAGTTCACCGCCGGTTCATGGTTATGAACAACGCGTTCGAGGAAGCTCAAGTTGAAGGCTGGGAACCATTGGAAAATGCGATCACCCTGCCGGACCCCAACGACTGCCATGTAGTTGCTACTGCGATACGAGCTGGGGCCGATGCCATCGTCACCTCAAACCTTCGTGATTACCCCGCCGACAGTCTCGAACTGTTCGGAATTGAAGCTATCCATCCCGATGACTTCCTGCTCGATCAGCTTGATCTCGCACCACGAATCATCCTCGAAGTTCTCACCGAGCAAGCCGCACATACGCGCAACCCACCTCTCACGCCGGTTGACCTAATCGCTCGCCTTTCAAAGGCTGGAGTCAGCCGATTCGCCGACGAGGTTAGTCGTTTGATCTAACACTTAAGAGGGAGCGGTGCCGTTGTGAAGAATATCGAAAGTACCCCCAAGTTACCGGGGGAGGCCTAGGACTCGTTCGCCGATGATGTTGTGCAAGATGGCGTCGGTGCCGCCCTGGATTGTGTACGCGGGGGCGTAGCAAGCGCCTCTTGATGCACGGTTCCACAACATTGCCTCAGCACCCCAAAGCCGTACGCACAACTCGGCAACTTGTTGCTCAAAGCGAGTACATGCCGTCTTGGTGGCTGCTGAAAACCCGCGAGGGGCTTGACCCATAACTTCGCGGAGAACGAGCAGTCGCCCAATGCGATAGAAGCCTTCTGCCGCGCCGATTGCTTGGCGAATTACAGGGTCGCTTAGGTCGGCCCGAGCCAAGCTGTCGCGATAGAGCGCGCGGTTAGATAGCAAACGATCAATACCACCTCGTTCATGTTCGAGCTGGCTCATGGTCTGTTTCCAACTGCCGTTCAGTTCACCAACAAGATTGTCAACGGGAACTCGAACATCATCGAAAATCACCTCACAGAAATGCGAGATGCCAGTCATGTCTGTAATGGGTTTAACCGTTACCCCTGGGCTTTTCATGTCAACGATCAACTCGGACAGTCCCTCGTGTGCTCTGGCCGTGGGGTCCGTTCGACAGATCAGATAACACCAGTCAGCCAATGCGGCGAACGACGTCCACACCTTGGCACCATTGACTACAAACTCGTCACCCTCACGAACAGCCCGTGTCCGCAGCGACGCTAAGTCAGAACCTGAGTCGGGCTCGCTCATGCCAATGCACCAAGCAGCAGTGCCAGCAAGCATGTCTGGAAGAAAGCGTCGACGTTGTTCGTCTGTGCCGAAAGCCAACAATGACGGGCCCATTTGGCGATCGCAAAACCAAGTCGCTGCAATCGGTGCCCCATTTGCGATCATGGCCTCAAAGACCACAAAGCGCTCCAACGCGCTGCGACCGCCGCCGCCATATTCAGTAGGCCACGTCATGCCCCACCAACCACGCTTGCCCAACTCCGCCGAAAAGGCTCGATCATGGCCATTGATCCATGAGTCCTCCAGAAACTCTCGGTTCGCAGCGCCCTGCAACGCGACTTCCTCAGCTTCTTTGCGCAGAGTTTCAATTTCGATAGGCCAAGCAAAATCCATGCCGCCAGACTACGGCACTACTCCGTGGCTTTCGGGTGTCCTATCACCTTCAATCTCTCCGATCTTGGCGGCTATGACGTCGCAGCTGGGCACATGTATCCTCTATCAACACGGATCAGTCACCTGTGATCCGAAACCCTTCAAGGTCGTCTCGTAATGCCTGGACGAACGTCTTCCTTGTCACACACCCTGGGTCTACTTGATGGATGCGACGCCCCTACGAAGATCTCTATTGCACCGATACCCAGCTCCGACTGTCCCTCGCTGTCAGCATGCGCGGCCCGACCTCATCTTCGGGCCAGAATGGCGAGGTGAGCGGAGCCGCTATCTCGTTGTTCTCGGGTGCCGGCGGTCTCGACCTTGGTGTCGAGCGAGCTGGATTCCACACCGTGTCTGCCGTCGAGTGGGACGAAGACGCCGCCGACTCGATGGAGAAGAATGCTCCCACCTACTTCCCTGAGCTACGCGAGGTCCTACGCTCCAACCTCTACCCGCTCGCCGCCAGCGGCGGCGGCGGCGTGACCACGAATGACATCCTCCGGGCCGGCGGTCTTAACAGCAGGAACCGACCGGATCTGTTGATCGGCGGGCCGCCTTGCGTCGCCTTCTCGAAGTCGGGGTTCTGGCTCGAATGGAAACGCGAAGGCATCGACCCTGCGGCGAGTCTGTTGCAGGCGTACACAAGGGTCTTGGCTGAGGCGAAGCCGCGATTCTTCATTCTCGAGAACGTGTATGCACTCACGTTCAACAATCGAGCCAGCAAGCCGGCCTTCACCCGCCTCCTCGCGGAGATCGATGCCGCTGGATACCAGTGCCAGTGGCGAGTGTTGCACGCAGCGGACTATGGCGTACCTCAGGCTCGGCCGCGCCTCTTCATCGTCGGTTCCCGCAAGCGGGACAAGCTGCCGGAGCTGCCCGAGCCGACTCACCACGGGCAATGGGAGCGGCGAACGACCAATGGTGGGCCGCTCCCCCATGTGACCACCGGCGAGACCTTGGCAGATCTCATCACACACCCCGAGCAGGAAGAGGTCGTCCGGGGAGGCTGGGGTCACCTCTTGCCGGAGGTACCGCCCGGGGGCAACTATCTGCACTTCACTGCTGAGCGCGGGCATCCGGAACCGATCTTCGAGTGGCGGTCGCGGTATTGGTCGTTCCTACTCAAGCTCGACCCCAACCGCCCGTCACCAACTATCCAAGCTCAGCCTGGCCCGAACGTTGGACCATTCCACTGGGAGAACCGGCGCCTTCGCGTGCCGGAACTTCGTCGGCTGTTCACCTTCCCGGAGGACTTCGCCTTCGTAGGTAAGCGCGCTTCGATCCAATCACAAATCGGAAATTGCGTTCCCCCGCTTCTCGGTGAGCAGGTGGCCGCCAGCGTGATGCGATCGATGTAACAACGCTCACTCACACCACATTTGCGCTAGTGGATGCCAACCTGATGGACGGGACCGAACGCTCATACCCCGACCTTGGATTCTCGGGCGATGCGTTCGGCGGGGGGTTCCGGGCTGTCGACATCAAATGCGCCCGCCGTAAGCCAGTCAAGTCGGGCAAACTCCCGACCACGATCAACAACCGGATCGCTCTCTACACGGGTAACACGTACTTCCTCTGGCCACAGCTCAAATTCGGCGGAATCATGCGACCGTTTGAGCAATACGAGGAACTCATCTCGATCGTAGTGATTTACAATTTCAAGCCTGACCTCCCCGAGCGAATCGCGGACGTTCAAGTGGTCGTCCATGAGAGCTGGCGGATCGCATCCCGGGGCCGAGCCTCAGCCACCAGGGAGTACATCGGGTCCGTGCAGAACATCGATCTTCTGGTCGCCGGAGCGGGGGAATTCGACTCGGCGGAGGAGTTCTACGCCTACTGGCGCCACTCGACCAGAAACTGGAAGAAGTCACCCGAAGCAGAGAAGCTGCTTCGCCAAGCTCTCCGGGACCGACCCGCGTCGACTACGGATTGACCGTAGTCAGCTAGATGGTGTCGAGACGACCCCACCCGTTGCTTCGATCGACTTTCGTAAACGACGAGCAAGCTTGGGGTCAGCATGGACTTCGGCCGTAGCTTTCCACTCCCGAAGGAGCTGAGTCACAAGATAATAATTCTCGACCATTCCCGCTCCCATCAGCGTCTTTGTCAGCTCCTCAATAAACAACTCCCGATCGGCCTTAGACAAGAAGGTCGCCCACGCAAACGCTTCGTCGACAGCCTCCCCAAATGCAGGCGAATCATGTACAGCAAGGCTTCTCAAGATCTGAATTAGTTCAGAAGTCAAGTGGTCTTTCAGAACTGGGGAACGGCTTCGAGAAACTCAAGAGCAGCGTCAATGAAACCAAAGTTCTTGGGGGTTCCGAAATGGTCAACACCTTTAAGTACGGTCAGCGTTGCATTCGGTAGAGCTGCCACCAGGGGGTCGGCTGGTCCCGCAAAATCTTGGTCACCCATCACTACAAGAACGGGACACGTGATATTTGCAAGTGCCTCAGGAGTCAAAACCGGTCGCCGTGCTCGCATGCACGCAGC
>JBBSKG010000115.1:0-7185 GCA_038256565.1 Acidimicrobiales bacterium
CATCGAAGCAGGCTTTGAAGTTGACGGCATCACCCTTGTGGCCTCAGGTGCCGTAGGTGCTCGCGCTGTATCTTCGACCGCCATTCGCCAAGCATTGTTTGAGGGCGACTTAGAAGCGGCTAATCGCATGTTGGGACGCCCACATGAACTCAGAGGAGTCGTGGAAAAGGGAGACGAGCGTGGTCGCGAGTTGGGTTTTCCAACTGCGAATGTTTCCGTGGCACCCGATCGGTGCCTTCCAGCCGACGGCATTTATGCAGGATGGCACCAACGCCCTGATGGCACCCGTCATGCTGCTGCAATATCGCTTGGGCGTCGTCCTACCTTTTATCGAGATGGGGGGCCATTACTTTTGGAGGCATACCTGTTGGACTTTGCTGGTGACTTATACGGTGAGACAGCAAGCGTCTGTTTTGTGCGTCGCTTGCGAGGCGAGGAACACTTTGACTCGACTGATGCCCTCGTTGCTCAAATGCACCGTGACGTGGCCAATACTCGCGAGGCTCTAAAAGTTTGAGCCCGAAGGTGGCAGAATGCTCGGCTGGGAGCTAGCCTAAGAAGGCGTCATACGCAGGTGTATGGCTATCGATGTCGGTTGGCGGCTTCGAAATGAGTTCACTTACAAGGGATTTGCACACTTTATGCTCGAAAAGTCCGTCATTATCAGCGAGCACCGTACCCACGACACTGATACCGGTTCGCCTGAAGTACAGATTGCCCTGCTCACCGAGCGGATCAATCATCTAAATGAGCACCTTCAGATTCACAAGAAGGACCATCACACCCGACGGGGCCTTTTGAAGCTCGTCGGTAAGCGCAAGAGGCTGCAGGCCTATCTGCGTGACAACAATGTTGAGCGTTACAGGGCAATCAATGCTCGTTTAGGACTGCGCCGATAGCTAACTACCGGTCAGCATGGTGCTGGCCAGTAGCGCGTCATATACAAGACGCGCCAATCATGCGGTGGTTTGGGGTCAGCTGCCAGTCGAAACGTTCTCAGGCTATGGGAGCATTTCGACTGGGAACTGACCAGCCGCCGCTCAACCGAAAGGAGAGCGAGCATGGCTGAGCCCATCGCCGTCTCATGTCCCATTTCTGGGACTGATAAGAGCCTGTCATTTGAAACAGGCAAACTTGCCCAACAGTCACAAGGTGCCGTAGTTGCCACAATCGGCAAGACCACCGCACTGGTAACAGCTAATGCATCCAAGTCGGTACGTGATGGAATCGATTTCTTCCCTCTCACGGTCGATGTCGAAGAGCGAATGTATGCAGCGGGAAAGATCCCCGGTTCATTCTTTCGTCGTGAAGGTCGCCCGACCGATAATGCGATTCTCACGTGTCGTTTGATCGACCGTCCACTTCGTCCGAGTTTTGCTGAGGGCTTTCGTAACGAGACTCAAGTTGTAGCGACCATTTTGGGTGCTGATCTTGAGAATCCTCACGATGTCTTAGCTATCAACGGTGCATCGGCGGCTTTGATGTTGTCGGGCATACCCTTCCATGGCCCAATTGGTGCGGTGCGTTTAGCACGCAGTATCGAGGGCACGTGGATTCCACACCCCACCTATCAAGAGGGTGACGAATCGACCTTTGAAATTGTTGTTGCTGGTCGTGAGATCAATGGCGACATTGCCATCATGATGGTTGAAGCCGGTGGCACAGAGCGCGCCTGGGAGTATTACGAAAATGGTGCCCCTAAGGTCACCGAAGAAGTCATCGCCGACGGCCTTGATGCTGCAAAGACCTGGATTCGTGAGTCCATCGAGCTGCAACGCCAACTTATTGATAAGGCAGGCGTGCGTCCAACGCTTAGTTTCGTGCCCCAGCTTGATTATGAAGCTGATGTCTACGCTGAGGTCGATGCCATGACGGGACCAACGTTGTCAGTGGCTATGGCCATAATCGACAAGACCGAGCGCAATGATGCGATCAATGAGATCACCTCGACCGTTCTTGCAGATCTCAGTGAGAAGTTTGCTGGTCGCGAGTCTGAGATGAAGGCGGCGGTGCGTTCGGTTACCAAGAAAGTTGTACGTAAACGTATTGTCGAAGAGGGCCTTCGCATTGATGGCCGCAAGGCAAGCGATCTGCGACCAATAACGGCTGAAGTCGGGCTCATGGGCACCGCTCATGGGTCGGGTCTCTTCCAGCGAGGTGAGACCCAGGTGCTAAACGTCTGCACGTTGGGTATGCCTCGCATGGATCAGATGCTCGACACCATTGGCACCGACGACCGCAAGCGCTACATGCATCACTACAACATGCCGCCATCTGCCAATGGCGAGACCGGCCGAGTGGGAAGCCCCAAGCGTCGTGAGATCGGCCATGGTTTGTTGGCTGAGCGTGCATTGCTGCCGGTCGTTCCTTCCAAGGCTGAGTTTCCCTACACGCTTCGTCTCGTGTCTGAAGTGTTGGCGTCTAACGGATCAACCTCGATGGCGTCTGTGTGTTCAAGCAGCCTTTCGCTAATGGACGCAGGCGTACCCATCAAGGCACCTGTTGCTGGTATTGCCATGGGTTTGGTTTATGCCGAGGGTATCTATACCGCGCTGACCGACATCTTGGGTGCTGAAGATGCTTATGGCGACATGGACTTTAAGGTTGCCGGTACGGCTGATTTCGTTACCGCTTTGCAGCTGGATACCAAGATTGAGGGTCTCCCGGCTGATGTGTTGGCTTTAGCCCTGCAACAGGCCAAAGAGGCTCGGTTGTCCATCTTGGAAATCATGAATGCCACGATTGCCAACCCACGAGATGATGTTGGTGAGACGGCTCCGAAGATTGTTAGCTTCGAGATTCCTATCGACAAGATTGGCGAAGTTATTGGGCCTAAGGGCAAGGTAATTAACACCTTGCAGCAAGAGACAGGCGCCGATATAGCTGTAGATGACGACGGCATGGTTGGGACAGTCACCATTGGTTCTAAGGATGGCGGCGCAGTTGCAGAAGCTCGTCGTCGGGTAGAGCTGATTCTTGACCCACCCACGGCCAAGGTCGGAGCGGTGTATATGGGCAAGGTTGTTAACGTCACCAAGTTTGGTGCGTTTGTAAACATCCTTCCTGGTCGTGACGGCCTGGTTCACATCTCTAAGCTCGGCAGTGGCAAACGCATTGATCGTGTTGAAGATGTGTTAAATCTTGGCGACAGCATCGAAGTGCGAGTTGATGACGTTGACCCGCAAGGCAAAGTGTCATTGTCGCCTGCAAGCGACGATGCGTCTCCTGCAACTAGTGCGCCTGCGGCCGAGCCTGTATCACCATCTTCGTCAGAAGATGCCCCAAAGGCGCCTACACCTGTCGCAACGGCTTCATTTGAAGATGCTTTTGATGCCGAATTGCGTGACGAGTTTGGTGATCTTGGCCCTGCTTCAGGCGGTGGTCGAGGAGGCGGCAGCGATCGCTCAGGCGGTCGCGGTGGCCGACGCCGCAACTGACTATTTGCACCACCCAGTTGCCAAGTGGCATCAGGGTCATCACCGAGAACATTGCTCATGCCCGATCGGTAGCTCTTGGCTATTGGGTTGGGGTGGGCCGTCGCGACGAACCCGCATTTGCTGCGGGTTCGTCGCATTTTCTTGAACATCTTTTGTTCAAGGGGAGTGAGAAGAGGGGGGCATCTGCAATTGCTCGAGCCACCGACGCGTTAGGTGGTGAGATGAATGCCTTTACCACTCAAGAACACACCGCCTATTACATGCGCTTGCCTGCACAGTCGATGAACTTTGGCCTAGATCTTTTGGCCGAGGTGATCTGGGAGCCAGTATTTCGCCCGCATGAAGTCGATGCCGAGCGTCAAGTCATTCTTGAGGAGATCTTGGTTGAGTTTGATTCTCCAGATGATCTGGTGATGTCGGTTTTGGCAGAGACGCTCTTTCCCGATCATCCACTTGGGCAAGAGGTATTAGGAACGCCAGAGACGATTACTGGGCTGAGCCCGGCTGACATAAAGGCCTTCCATGACAAGTGGTACAAGCCAGTCAACATTGTGGTGGCTGTTGCAGGTGCCCTGGAGCATGAGGAAGTAGTTGAAGCAGTCGAGCGGGGGCTGGCAAGCGCCGGTGGGCCAAGCGGGGGAGTCGTTCCAGTTCGTGAATCACCAATGGTTGGCTCAAAACGCTTGGGGGTAATAAAGCGAAAGACCGAACAGGCTCATCTTGCCATTGCATTGCCGGGGTTTGCTCATGATGATGATGATCGTTTTGCTATGGCGGTGTTGAACCAGGCACTGGGTGGGGGCATGTCGAGTCGGTTGTTCCAAATCATCCGTGAAGAACGAGGCCTCGCTTATTCGGTTTATTCCTCTACGGCCAGCTATGAAGATTGCGGAGCGCTTGTTATTTACGCAGGCACCTCACCGAACCGTGCCCCTGAGGTGTATGACCTCATTCGAGGCGAGCTTGAGCGTTGCAAGGATGATGGCATTGACGATGAAGAGCTGACGATAGCGAAGGGTTATCTTCAGGGGGCAACCTTGCTAGGCCTGGAGGAAGCGGGCAACTGCATGGCTCGCCTTGGTCAAGCTTGTTTGGAAGGTGATGAAGTGCCGGGGGTCGACGAGCTTGTCGCCCACTTCGGTGAGGTAACTGCAGACGATGTGAATCGAGTGATCGAACGGGTGCTTGGCCCAGCTCAGCAGTCTCTTGCTGTCGTTAGCCCCTTGGCTCGCAGCGAGGTCGAGGGTTGGCAGACGAACTGAATTAAATCGCTGCCTTGTTGATTGACATATAAGAATACCCAACATGACGATTCGAGTGGGCGTGTTCGGAGCAGCAGGACGTATGGGACGAACTGTTTGCCAAGCCGTTGTTGATGACCCTGAGTTGGAGCTTGTTGCTGCGGTTGACTTGCACCATGCCGGGCTCGATCTTCGCCCCGTTACGGGTGTCGATCTTGACTTAAACATCTCGTCTACGGCCGATGCCCTACTTGACGCAAAGGCGCAGGTCGCTATCGATTTCACTGACGCTAAGGCAGCACGTGAAAACCTCACGTGGTGTGCAGCGAACGGCGTTCATGCAGTCGTTGGAACGACTGGGTTCAACGATGGCGACCTTGAGCGAGTGCGCAAGATTTTTCTAAAGAGCAACTGTGTCGTGGCTCCAAACTTTGCGATTGGGGCTGTGCTGATGATGCGTTTCGCAGAGATGGCCGCTCCTTATTTTGAAACGGCGGAGATAATTGAGTTGCATCACGAAGAAAAGACCGATGCGCCATCAGGCACTGCAATGTTGACCGTTGCCCGCATGGCCGAAGCCTCATCAGAGTGGACCCCCGACCCCACTACTAGCGAGGTGCTTCCAGGGGCTCGCGGAGCAAAGGGGCCAGGGGGAATCCCCGTGCACTCGATACGCCTTCGTGGTCTTGTTGCTCATCAAGAAGTCTTACTAGGCACAACCGGTCAGTCGCTCAGCATCCGGCATGATTCCTATGACCGCAGTTCCTTTATGCCAGGAGTCGTCCTGGCTGCTAAAGCAGTCGCAGATCGGCCCGGTCTAACCATTGGCCTTGACGCCCTCCTTGGGCTTTAGACGCTTTTAGACAAAGGTTCTTGAACCTCAGGCAGGTTGTGGAGGATTAAATCAGGAGCACCGCTCATTGGGACTTCGCCGTAGTAACTAGGCCCGACTTGTTCGAAGCCAAAGCGTTTGTAGAGCCGAGCATGAACCTGACTTACCGCTACGAGATAGATCGGAAGATCAGATTGGTCGAAGATTGCTCGGCATAACTCGTCTGCTGCATGGGGTTTGGTTGCTGCCACGCCACCACCGACGAGATAGTCCCAGCGGGCGAACTTCGGACGGTCAATCCGGGCAGGTTTCAAGCGACCTGGCTGCGCCAGCCATTTTTTGCGATGTCTTCTTGAAGACACTTCATAGATAATAGCGATTGTTGCCATTGCAGATATCTCTATGCCCGCAACGACAGCAGGAATGGTCCATGCGCGAGTTGCACTAAATGCAAGCAATGGGAGCATCAGGGCCGCAAAAGTCATTCTTATAACAACTTTTAAGAGGCCAATGGGAGTCATTCTCCAAACTATGGCTACGGCGTCTGAGTTTTCGTTGCTATAAACAGACCCAGCGAGAGTGGCTGCAATGGCAGTAGCCACAGTTACCGACGAGTGCCATGGCATTGACCTTGTGCGCCGATGAGCATGTCCCATGAGTTTGGCTACCCGGATAGCCCTATGGACTGGTACCTGTGAGGGGGCAAGGGGGTTAGTAAGGGAATTTTGCATAAAAAGTGGGACTGTTATTAGGTGGCTGTTTTGCGTAGATCGATCACGCCATCTTCATTGGTTTCTGGCAGTTCCCAAGAGGCTTTCCAATCGGGCTTCATAAAGCGCCCGATGAGTGGGATCTCTGAATATGATTCTGCTTTTGCGACAGCAAGTAGAGATGGAATGAGTTCTTCGATTCCGTCGTGGGCGGCATGGCGACGTAACCAGTGCGGGTTGTACTTCTTGTTGTATTGCCACAATGAATCAATTTGGAATGTTTGTGAGAGCCAGCCGATGCCCTTTCTGAGAATACGTTCCTGAATAGTGTTGGGGCGTTCTTCGGCGAGTATTTCTCGCCAGGCAACGAAGTTCAGGGTTAATGTTTCAACTCCATTTGCACCAAGCATCTCAATCATTCTTACGACGACCAGATCGATAACGCCGTGGTTAGAATCGAGCTTTCGACGCATGAGGTCAAGGCAGTACCCATTGGTGGTGGGTACGAATTGGCAACATGCTACGGCTCTGCCGTTGGAATCGAAGCAGACTCCTAACAACAATCCCGAATCACCGTCATGAAAAAGCCGACTTAGGGTCATTGAAAACCCACGTTCGTGCTCTCCTTGTCTGCTGTCGCGTACTAGAAGTTTCAGCTCTTCTCGTAAAGCATAAGAAACGGTTCTTGGGTCATAAATCTTTACGGTATGGCCACGCTTTGCAGCGCGGTTTACGGCCTGACGCAATGATTTGAATCGTCTGCCCGCAAGTTCAAAAGTGGGGCAATGCACTACCGCGTCGTCACCTAAGTAAACCGAACTCATGCCACTTTGGCGGTAGATGGGCAGCCAGTCATCACTGGCTCCAAGCACACCAACAGGCCAACCTTGCAATTCAGCGTGTGAACGAAAAGCCCCCCAGGCCTGATGGCGTTCATTTGGGGGTCCGATTGGATCTGGCGAGAC
>JBBSKG010000116.1:0-7041 GCA_038256565.1 Acidimicrobiales bacterium
GGGCCGTGTCTCAGTCCCAGTGTGGCTGATCATCCTCTCAGACCAGCTACCCGTCGAAGCCTTGGTGAGCCATTACCTCACCAACAAGCTGATAGGCCGCGAGACCCTCCCAAAGCGGAATCCATTTCCTCACCAAGTCATGCGGCCCGGTGAGGGCATCCGGTATTAGCTCTCCTTTCGGAGAGTTATCCCGGTCTTCGGGGCAGGTTTCTCACGTGTTACTCACCCGTTCGCCGCTAGGTCTTCACCAGTGTTACCACTGGATGGACCCCGCTCGACTTGCATGTGTTAGGCACGCCGCCAGCGTTCGTCCTGAGCCAGGATCAAACTCTCCATCGAGATCTCGACACTACCGGCGAACCGGAAATGCCTTCGATCGTGTTAGAAAGCCCGATTTCATACCCGAAGGTGTGAAATCAAACTGGCATCATGACGACAGTTTTTTGTTGTCCGTCGTTTTTGATGCTTATTACTTTGTTGAACGACATCATCAGAGCCAAAGCTCTAATGCGGTCGCCCGCACTTGGCTTTTAACCTTCCTCTGTTCCGTTTTCAAGGAGCACACCTACTGACGAGCACACCTCTCCCGTGGGAGATGTTCGTGCTCGCGCCCGGTCAAACTGCGTGAACGCTTTTCGACCTTGTACCAGGGTTTTGATAACCCTAGCTTTCCGGGGCGAAGGTGAACACTACCGGTTTATTGCTTAAGTGTCAACTACCCAGCCAAATTTTCTTGATTCCCGAGGGATTCAGTGCCACTGGCTGGAGAAGAGACTCTAGCCGTTTTCGACATAGATGCAATTCGAAGCCAACATTCTTTTTTTAGGAAGTCGTTTGAACTAGGTGGTAATTGCGTTTTCCTTTACGAATAAGGACATAGCGGCCAAACAAGAGATCGTCCTTGGATAACATGCCCGCTGCAGGGTCGACTCGGCGATTGTTCATGTAAACCCCGCCTTGATCTAACCCTCGGCGCGCATCGCCTCTGGAACTAGCGAGTCCCGTTTCCATGAGCATGTCCACCAAATCAATGCCATCGACCAACCGCTCTCGGGCGATTGTCGTGGTTTCTAACTCGCCAGCAAGTGTTGCAATTACAGATTCTGAAACATCGTCTAGTTCTGCTCCGAACAATATTTGTGAGGCTGCTTCAGCGGCTCTGGCCTGTTCTTCGCCATGTACCAGGGTGGTGATTTGCTGAGCCAGCGTTCGTTGGCCGAGTCGTTTCTCGGGTGCTCCATCATGTTCGACAGAGATTGCCTGGGCCTCCGAAACGCTGAGAAGTGTGAGTTGCATAAGAAAACGCATCACGTCTCGGTCGTCAACTTGCATCCAGTATTGATAGAAGCGATAGGGACTCGTGCGCCCAGCACTTAACCAGATAGTGCCATCGGCGGTCTTTCCATACTTGGCACCGTCTGATCGGGTAACCAGGGGGAAGGTAAGGCCATGAGCACTTCGCCCGCTGCGGCGTCGTATGAGGTCTATGCCCGCTGTGATATTTCCCCATTGGTCTGAGCCGCCGACTTGTAGCTCGCAATTTTCATGTTCGGAAAGCCACCAGTAGTCATAAGCTTGCAAGAGCATGTAGCTGAACTCGGTGTACGAGATGCCTTCTGTGCCTTCCATGCGACTTCGCACAGAATCTTTCGCCACCATCTGGTTGACCGTTACGTGTTTGCCCACGTCTCGGAGAAAATCGACCAGGCTCAGATTTGTCGTCCAGATGTTGTTGTCAACGATAAGGGCCTGAGTTGGTCCGGGCGTGAAGTCAAGGAAACGTTCAAGCTGGGCCGATATGCCAACCAGATTGGCGGCGAGGGTTTCCGCGTCCAAAAGGTTGCGTTCGGCTGATTTGCCGCTCGGGTCGCCGATCATGCCTGTTGCTCCGCCAGCGAGGGCAATGGGGCGATGTCCGGCTAGTTGGAAACGACGCAAGCTGAGAATGGGCACAAGTGAGCCGATATGCAAGCTGTCGGCAGTGGGATCAAAGCCGCAATAAAGAGTCAGTGCACCAGTCGCTATGCGCTTAGCCAGAGCGGCTCGATCGGTGCTGTCGCGTATGAGTCCTCGAGCATCAAGGTCGGCGAGAAGGTCATCAACGGGCGCTGTCATCTCTTCATCGTCGTCCGCAAAGGCCGACAGGTCCAACGGGAGAGGACAAATTCGTTGGGCATCCCCCTTGGAGAGGCCATGGCGATCGAGAATAGAGCCATGAAGCTGTCGGGTAGGGCACTGGTTGCTCCGCTGTTTCTTGGGGTGATGTTGGTTGCCACCGCGAGTTGCTCATATGAGCCGACCAAGTTCGACGTGTCAGAACCGGCTTTGGCGACATCGACCAAAATATATGCTGCTGATGGAACGTTGATCACCACCTTGTTGGCAGAAGAGAACCGCGAGCTTGTAGAACTTGGTGACCTTGCGCCTCACGTGGTCAATGCTGTGATTGCGATTGAAGATGCCCGGTTCTTTGAGCACAAAGGCGTCGACGGTAAAGCTGTGATGCGAGCGCTGCGACGCAACACCGAAGCCGGCAAAGTGGTCGAGGGTGGTTCGACCATTACCCAGCAATACATAAAAAACATTCTTGGCGAAGACGACCAGACTGTTAAACGCAAGCTGAAAGAAGCATCACTGGCTATTCAACTTGAAAAGCAATATACAAAAGAGCGCATTCTTGAGCTTTATCTCAACACCATTTTCTTAGGCAATGGGGCTTATGGCATGCAGGCAGCGGCCCATGAATACTTCGGTTCAACTGCAGAAAAGCTCACCTTGGCCCAGTCTGCAACCCTTGCTGGGCTTATCAGAGCGCCAAGCGCATCAGACCCCTATGACCTTCCTGAACAAGCAACTATACGACGCAATGAAGTGCTCGATCGCATGGCCGAGCTTGATCTAGTTGAGTCTCAAGAAGCCGATCTAGCCAAAACAGAGCCGTTGGGTTTAAAGATAGAAACCGAACAAGATCGCTATCCTGCGCCTCATTTTATTGAGCAGGTAAAGCGTTTCGTGTTAGATGATTCACGCTTTGGCGAAACCTCAGCAATTCGTCAAAAACTGTTATTTCGTGGGGGGCTGCGCATAACAACCAGCCTTGACTTGCACTTTCAAACATTGGCAGAAGATGCGGTTAACAAAGTGCGCCCCCGAGAACCTGGCCCTGATGCTGCGCTAGTGAGCATCGATCCCGGAACGGGTGCGGTGCGAGCTTTAGTAGGTGGTCGAGACTTTTTCAGTGGAAACCCACGGGCAAAGTTAGACCTTGCTACTGGAGGACCAGGTCGACCTGCTGGGTCGTCGTTTAAACCCTTTGTGCTCGCCGCTGCGCTTGAGAAGGGCATCAAACTCGAAAAAGTTTATGCGGCTCCAACTTCCATTGAACTCAACTTGCCCAATGAAGTGTGGAGGGTTGAAAACTACGAAGGCAGTGGGGGCGGAAGAGTAAGTCTGCGTGAGGCGACGATCCGTTCTTATAACACTGTATATGCGCAGCTCGTGTTGGAAGTAGGGCCGCAAGAGACAATAAATATGGCTACTCTTTTGGGAATAACTGACCCGCTGAAACCATTTCCCTCGGCGGCATTGGGCACCAACGATGTTCATGCATTATCGATGGCTAGTGCCTTTGGAACATTTGCCACAAGGGGTTTACGGGTGAGTCCGACATTTGTCGAAACCATCACTCGAAGCGATGGCACTGTGTTGTACCAACACCAACCAAAGGCTGAGCGAGTGCTCCCCCGCTATGTGGCCGATCAGGTAAACAGTGTGCTCAGACAAGTCATAGAGCAAGGCACCGGAACCGATGCCCGCATTGGAAGACCAGCCGCTGGCAAGACTGGAACCGGCCAGGCTTGGCGTGACGCCTGGTTTGTTGGCTATACGCCTGAATTAGTGACCGCCGTTTGGGTGGGGTTCGCCGATGAGGGAAGGCGCTCGATGATTCCTCCTATCACTCCCTTTCATATCACCGGCGGAAGCTGGCCAGCTCAGATTTGGCAACTGTTTATGACTAAGGCTTTGGCTGACCTACCTGCTTCAGACTTTGTTGTTCCCGTGTTGCCGATGCCCCCGACCACTGCCCCCGCTGTCACCTCGACCACGCTTTCCCCGAGCACATTGCTTCCCAACGTCTTTGGAATACCGAATCAAATGGCTACCGAAACCCTGGAGTCATTGAATTTAAAAGTTCAGATCAACTCGGTTGCCAATGATGAATACCCGCCGGGCATAGTCGTTGGACAAAAGCCCTCGGCTGGGACGTTGTTGTCAAAGGTCAAGACCGTGACAATCGACGTTGCAAACGGAAGTCCAGCCTCTGGAGAGGCGCCAAGCGTGGTCGGACTTAGCCGAGCAGATGCCGTTGCTTTCATCAAACGTGGCGGGTTTCGAGTTGAGGTAGTTGAGGAAGTCGAGCCTGGTTTAGAAGTGACATCAGACCAGGTTTGGAAGCAAAGCCCCGCTAGTGGGGGTCGAGCTGCGGTTAGTCAGCCAATCAGAATCTGGGTAAATCCAGCTTTCTAATAATCAATTTGATGCACTTTCATGTATTATACTAATATCTTGTTATGACAGGCCCATGGCACACAGCACCATCAACCATCCCCCCTCAACCAGCTCCAGCCACACCCCCCAACAAGAAAGTTGTTGACAGCTTTGGTAGGCCTCTTGCTTCTTGGCCAAAACGACTAGCTGCATATCTGATCGATGCGGGACCCCTTTTTGCTACCTTCATAATCGCCTCGTTTTTTATGGACAATCTTTTGACATCGCAAGCCGACACCCTCACCGGTGAAGTCAGTAGCAGCTGGGCGGTTGTCGCAATTGCAGGGTTGCTTCTCATGTTTGGCTTCATATTCCTTTTTATGGTCTATGAGGTGATTTGCCATGGAAGTGAACGGGGCCAGACAATCGGCAAGAGCGTGATGAAGCTTCAGATTCGAGACACTGCCACTGGCGGAAGGCTGGGGTACCCCAAGGCCTTCCTTCGTGTCATCATCCAGATACTGCTTGGCATGATCCCACTCCACCTAGGCATGCTCCTCGATGGCGTATGGCCCCTATGGGACTCTCAGCTCCAAACCCTGCACGACAAAGCCGCCGGAAGCGTCGTCATAGATCTTCGATAACGTCGGCATCAGCGTCTACCAGGGTTTGGCGGAGCTGGTCTAGCTTGATGCCGCCGAGTCGGGGTACTCGCCAAGCGTGCCAACCGTCGTAGGAGGGGACGTTCGCAGCGCTCATTGCTGCCCGTGACGGTGAGGGCCAGACCTCACCGTCGTCGGTCTTGATGCTGCCGTCGTCGAGAACTGTTGCGTGAAACAACTCGTTGCGCCTAGGTCGTGGGAACTCAAGCGCTTCGCCTGTAATGAGCAAGCCTTTATCGAGAAGGTCTGCCATTTGAGCGCGTCGACCTTGGTACATCACCTGCATCGGAACTGGTCTTCGGTCGGTAGATGTGCCGTCCATGACGACGTTCGGCTCGTGATCTGCTTCTACTTCGATAAAACGACGTTTGTCGGCGTCTTCATATAGAGCGACTGGGATCACACTTACAGGCACGCCATTCTCACGGAGGAACTCGAGTGCCGATGAAGTGCGAGTATCGAACGAACGGGCGATGAGCACAACACGGGGCGAACGATTTACCACAACCGGAGTGTTGGTATCGGTGAAGTCTTGCCAGTCGTTAAAGAACGCCGATAGGCCGCCGTGATAAAGCGCGGCCAGGTCGTCAAGGTTTGCGGAACGAGCCCATCCTGCATATTCCAAGCACTGTGCAAGTTGGCTGCGGTCAACATTGCGTTTGATCTCGATGACAACTACTCGTCCAGACTCGTCAAGCGCCAAGACATCTGGACGGCCACCACCAGAAAGTGGTACCTGACGAGCAATTGGAAACAATGTCTCACCCAGGAACGCTTCAAGGTCTCTCCATACGAGATCTTCAATCTCGCTCTCGTAAAGATCGGCTCCTGGAAGAAGCTGGCGAAACGGCACTAGACCTTGTTTGGTTACCTCGAACAACGGCACGTTAAACCTCCTCGGCTGTATCCGGTATCTCGTCTAAAAGATCGTCTAGGACATCGGCGAAGATGGTGCCGACAGTCCAGAGATCATCGACACTAACCGAAGTCATTTCGGGCGATCCCGTGGCTAGCCACTATCGAGTTTGGCTGGCGTTAGTGTCGAACGCATCGCGTGCTCGGATGATGCACCATTTCCCAAGACCGTCTGATGCCATTGCCAATTAACCAGCAATACTTCCCTCGGTGTCGTGCGCAGCGAGAAGCCGATAGACGTCGTATCTGATGCGCTCTTATTTACTGCATTCCCCCGACGTTGCTGCATTGCTCGAAGTTTCATAGCTACTAGTGCAGCCGGTGTGGCCACTCGTGCTCTTGTTTGTACGACAAGATTGGCGTTGGTTTGTTTCATGAAAGAGGCGATCGATTACCCGAACTAAGTTTTCTAAATTAAGTGAAGAAGTGCGCTCCCACCCAAGAGCAGCAGACCGCCTAGCCTTCGTTGGCTGCAATCTCCCGCAGCACTTTGCGGGCTATATCAGGGTCACGACGAACAGCAGCCTTGAGCTGAATCTCGTACCAGCGCCGCCGGTGTTCTTCGATGGCTTCCTGCCATCCATCTTTCGATTTCCCCAGGTCCTCAACGATGAGAAACTCAACGATGTCTTCGAGCGTAGGGCGGAAACGCTTACCCCCGACGGGCCAGTGGAAATCGGATAACTTCCGCTGCACGTCAGCAGCTTTAGCTAAATGTTCAATCGACCCACCATCGCCATGAATATGGAAGTGGGCGGGTGGATATGGCAGGCCATTCTTCGCAAGGACCTGATCGCGGTTGTAGTCATAGCGGATGATGGGGCGCGTGAGATCACTTTCTAAATGAAGCTCAAGTCGGCTGCTCGACGTCGTGATGTATGTCTGCTCGGGGTCGAGAGCAAGCCGGTGGGTTGCGACAAGATAAGACTTAGGAACAGTGCGTCCAATCTTGATCGGAATCGGCTTTACAGCTTGA
>JBBSKG010000117.1:0-7034 GCA_038256565.1 Acidimicrobiales bacterium
GGCACCGTCATGGCTGCATCGGCCGGAACCACCACGGTCTTGGCAGGCTCCAACCGTCACGGTGATCTGTCGCTGTTGTTCAACCCTGACGGAACCCTCACCGACTCGCGTATTTACAGCCCCTTCGGTGAGCTAGCCGGTGAGACCGGCACCTTCAACCCAACGCTTGGCTTCCAAGGCGATTGGACCGATCCCGACTCGGGAACGCTATGGATGGGCGCACGGTGGTATCAACCGAGCTGGGCAACGTTTCTCTCGAGAGACACCTACTCAGGACAACTGCAAACACCGGTAAGTCTCAACCGCTACACCTATGCCAACAACAACCCCTTGTCCTACTTCGACCCCAACGGCCATTGGTCCCTCAAGCTCGGCCGTGGCAGCAAGGCCAAATCGTCGTCATCGAAGAAGACGGGTTCATCAACCTCCAAAGCGGCCACGGGGGCAAAGACCGCGAGCGCCGAGAAGATCAAGGCGGCCAAGGTCACCGACGATCGCAAGCAGAGTCGGGTCCGCGTCTATCCCTTCCCACCCCACAGCGCCCTTCCCGCCAACTGGGACACCCTGTCCTCCAAGGCCAAGAACAACTGGGTTGCCAAAAACGACACCGCTCAAAAGAACATGAAGCTGTCGAATCCCTGGGATACCGGAGCGATCCTCAGCGATGCCGCCAAGGGTGGCGTCAACGGCATCGCTGGTGAGATCGACGGGGCAGTTGGGATGGCGAGCTTTGGCAAGGGACCCAAGATCGGCCCGGTCTTCAAGGATCCCCGCTATCAAGGCTCGTATGGGGTTGGCAAGCTGGCTGGCCAGAGCGCTGCGGCAATCGGATCGTTTGGGTTGGCCAGCAAGGCCATCGCTGGCAAGGTTGGCACGACCGGAGTTAAGGCCTTTGCAGCTCGACGAGGCGCTGATGCGGTGATCGGCGTTGCTGGCGATCAAGCTGCGAACCCGGACGCCACCCTCGGGTCCTCACTCCTGGCAGGCACCGGCGCAGCAACCATCGGTGGTGCCCTCGAAGGTGCAGGTCCTCTCCTCGGGAGGCTTCGGGACGGATCACGAGCCACGGGGGCGGTTCCGGAGGTAGCGGGGAGTTTCCCGGGGATCAAGCCGGGTTCGGCGGGTGGCCCGACGGAGCGTCGGCCATTCCCGGGGAGCGTTCGCGATGCGACGCTCGCCGAGAACCCAGGCACCTGCGTCTACTGCCTAATGGAGACCTCTACGCCTCAGGTTGACCATGCGATTCCACGAGCGCAGGGTGGGAACGCCATGCTCGAGAACGCTCAGACGACGTGCCCGTGGTGCAACGGTTCGAAGGGTCCTCGGGACTTCCCTGCGAACCCGCCTCCGGGCTATCGCGGCGGGTGGCCGCCGTCTTGGTGGGGTCAGTGACGGTGGGTCCGGTGAGCGAAGCGGTCCATCAGGACCCAGTGTGGCGGGATCGGGCGGACTTCATTATCGGCGCCGAGATCACCGGGGCGTCGTTAGATGTGAAGACGGAGCAGTTGTGGGCGCGCCGAGTCGATGCTCTTCGGTTCGAGATCTGCTGCATCCCGTTTTTCGTGTACGACATCGCGCTCGGGGATGTCGTCGAGACGAGCAGCGACTTCCTGGTTCGTCGTGTTGTCGAGTCCTCGGGCCGCTTCGTGTTCCGGGTCTGGTTCGGTGAGTCGTTCCACTCACGCGATGAGATCGCCGCGCAACTCGTGGAGCTGGGAGCGGTGATCGAGTGGTCGTCGCCAAACGTGTTGGCGGTCGACGCTGCCGACGAGGAGCTGGCCAAGGTGATATCCGGTTGGCTGCTCGAGCGGGAGGAGCAGGGTCAATTGGTCTACGAGACGGGTCGTCTGACGTGACCGTCGGCGTCGTCAGCTGGCGGGACCGAGGAAATCACCACCTCATATGGCTATGACATCTTGGGTCACAGATCAAGGATTACAGATGGGCGTGGCGTGGTGACACTGATGCGCGTTCTTTTGCAGTAGGGAGAAGAACGATTCCATAGCGGCGTTGTCGCCAGCCGATCCGAGTCGGGATGGAGGTGTCTGGTCCTCTGTGTAAGAGACGCTATACCGGAGGCAGGCGGAGCTTGCCCCGGAAAGGAAGCGCCATGAAAGAGATTCGCCAAGACCTGCTCGATGACTATGAGACACGTCACGAAATGGTCGGTCCCGATGGGCTGATCAAACAGCTCGTCGCTCGACTGATCGAGACCGCAGCGGGTGCCGAACTCACCGAGCACCTCGGCTACGAGAATGTCGAAGGTTAACTGCAAGCTTAGATGCGCTCAGTCGTCGAGTCGCAGGGCTGAGATGAAAGCCTCTTGTGGCACTTCCACCCGGCCGATCGATTTCATACGCTTCTTGCCCTCTTTTTGTTTTTCCAACAACTTGCGTTTGCGCGTAATGTCGCCGCCATAACACTTAGCCAACACGTCCTTACGTTTAGCTTTGACGGTTTCACGAGCAATGATCCGCCCGCCAATAGTTGCCTGAATGGGCACGTCGAACATCTGGCGAGGAATCAGCTCGCGGAGCTTTTCACTCATGCGCCGTCCGTAGTCATAGGCCTTGTCACGATGAACGATCGTCGAAAAAGCATCGACCGCAACACCATTGAGCATCACATCTACTTTCACGAGATGCGAGGACTCATAGCCAATCGGTTCGTAATCAAGACTGGCATAACCCTTAGTGCGACTCTTGAGCTGATCGAAGAAGTCGACCACGACCTCAGCAAGCGGCATGCGATAAACAAGCTCAAGACGTTCAGGACTGAGATATTCCATCTTTTCCATCACGCCTCGACGCTCCTGACAAAGCTCCATGAGGGTGCCCGTGTAATCAGAGGGCGTGAGAATCGTGAGCTTCAAGTAAGGCTCTTCAATCTTGTCGATCATGTTGGCTGCTGGCAACAACGACGGGTTTGCTACCTCAATAACTTCGCCCGCTGTGGTCGTCACCTCATAGGCCACCGAAGGCGCCGTGGCGATGAGGCTGAGATTGAACTCTCGCTCAAGACGCTCACGGATAATTTCCATGTGCAAAAGCCCCAAGAAGCCACATCGAAACCCAAACCCAAGCGCCGTTGAACTCTCGGGTTCGTATGTATAACTAGCGTCATTGAGCCGAAGCTTCTCCAGCGATTCGCGAAGCGTTTCAAACTCATCGCCATCAACGGGA
Organism: Acidimicrobiales bacterium; assembly: GCA_038256565.1. Classification (GTDB taxonomy): domain Bacteria; phylum Actinomycetota; class Acidimicrobiia; order Acidimicrobiales; family CADCSY01; genus JACOTK01. The sequence goes on from JBBSKG010000117.1 coordinate 3,183, forward strand.
AAGAGTCCACAAAACACCATGGGTTTGGGGTCTAGATAACCAGCCAGCGGTTCGGTAGCAGGTCGCGCTGCGATTGTGACAGTCTCACCAGAACGAGCCTCGCCAACCTCTTTGATGCCAGCAATGAGATAGCCGACCTCGCCTGGCCCAAGAGTTGCAACAGGCAACGGGGTTGGCGTACGGACCCCAATCTCTTCAAGGCTATAAATCGTGCCCGCGTGCATGAAGCGAACCCTGTCGCCACTAGACACGGTGCCCTCAACCACCCTGATCGAAGAGATGACCCCTCGGTATTGATCGAATTGCGAATCAAATATAAGCGCCTGCAAAGGAGCCTCAGGGTCGCCAACCGGAGCGGGAATGCGCTCAATGACTGCGTCAAGAACCTCGGCAACGCCCTCGCCGGTCTTTGCACTGATGCGCAAAATCTCGTCTGCCGGAAGCCCAAGCACTCTTTCAATCTCATCGGCATAGCGATCAGGGTCGGCGGCTGGCAGATCGATCTTGTTTAAAACGGCCACAATTTCGAGGTCATGTTCGAGAGCCAAATAGCAATTAGCAAGCGTCTGTGCCTCAATGCCCTGGGCTGAATCAACAATTAGCAACACCCCTTCACAGGCAGCCAGTGATCGTGAGACCTCGTAACCAAAGTCAACGTGACCGGGTGTATCCACCATGTGAATGATGTGGTTCTTCCAAGGAACCCGAACGTTTTGAGCCTTAATAGTGATACCTCGCTCACGCTCAATATCCATGGAGTCGAGGTACTGAGCCTTCATCTCCCGAGCGGTTACGGCCCCAGTCAACTCAAGAATGCGGTCGGCAAGGGTCGACTTTCCGTGGTCGATATGGGCAATGATGCTGAGGGAGCGGAAGCGGGATAGATCGGCGATGCCTTTGAGCGTAGCCACCCTGACTGTGGTGACAGCATCGTTGGGCTGCTATCGTCTGGGTGTTCCATACATCTGCAAGTAGGACTTGTCATGGCCAATATCAAGAGCCAAATTAAACGCAACAAACAAAATGAAAAACGACGTATCCGTAACAAGGACGTCCGCACCGAATTGAAGACCCGCGTCAAAGCAGCGGTCACCGTTGCCGAGACTGGCGGTGAGAACCTTGACGATGCGCTCAAGCTCGCCGTCAAGCGCATCGACAAGGCCGCTACGAAGGGCATCATTCACAAGAATGATGCCGCTCGGCGCAAGAGCCGCCTCATGAAGCAGCTAGCGAAGCTCACTTCTAGCTCCTAGCAGTGTCCCAGATCTCTATCTTCTAGAGGAGTTTCGCCTATCTTCTGGTCGCTCCCCGCGAGCGCGGGCCCAACCTGGTGAGCCGAGCAACCAATACCTCCATAACCAGTTCTTCTGGCCACGCCTTTACCCCGCGCAGGTCAAGGTCGGCTTCCGATAACAGACGAATAGCCTCGACCACCCCCTCGTGGCCCAAGCGACGGGCCTGCATGAGCGCCTTTTTGGCCGGGAACGTTGAGCCCTTTATGCCGAGTACATCGGCGGCGGCAGCCTCATCGACCACATTCGCCCCATCTAGTCGCAACATTTTTACATAGTGGCCGTGGAGTACTGCCATCATCTGAAGGGGATGACGTTCACCTGCGCCCATCATGCGACTAAGTGCCCCAAGCGCTGTTGGAGTGTCGCCACGATCGATCGCATCAGTTAACTCCCAAGGTGGAACATTTCCTTCTTCGCCAAGGAACGGGGCGATGTCATCTGGCCCAAGACGAGTGCCCTCGCCAAAGGCTGCGGCAAGAGTTTCAAGAAGCGACGACAGGCGTCCGAGGCCATCACCTAGGTGGTTGTCGAGCATTGAGGCGGCAGCACTATCGAGTTGAACTGGTGCTCGATACAATTGATCCGATAACCATGCGCTTCGCCCCTTGCTCTGTTGTGGCACATCGGTGTTGATGAGGTGACCAACCTGTTTGACGATTGCCGAGAGCTTGGTCGAAAGCCGACCCTTGTCAGCCGTGACTAGCACCATCGAAGTCGTTGGAAGCGGGTCTTCTAAATAAGAAAGCAGCGGTTTCAGCGCTTCTGAGGAATAGGTAGTGACGTCACGGACCACGACGACTCGACGCTCAGCCAGAAATGGGGGCGTTTGAGCGGCATCTGTGGCGGCGGTGGTGTTACCATCATCGCTGTCTGGCCCGAACTCCTCGACCACTAACGAGATGTCGTCGTCACCGACCAACTCGTGCACCAACTTCGAGACTGCATCCGAACGCAGCGACGGATCGTCACCTTTGACTAGATAAACGGGAAGCGGTGCAGTCATTGGCTCTTGTCCTCAAGCAGGTTCTCTGCCTCAAGCAATGCGGCCATGACATCGGCGACATGACGGGCGCCACGAACGTCATGTGCCCTCAAGATGCGACAACCACCGGCTATGCCCATCGCATGAGCCGCATGGCTGATCTCACGACGCTGATCGATTTCAAGATCAAACATCTTGCCAAGAAATGTCTTATTAGAAGCCGAGAGCAACACTGGAAAGCCAAGTGCCACCAAACTCGACGAGTGGCGCAGCAAGGCCACCGACTGTTGCCATGTCTTTCCGAGATCAAGGCCTGAGTCGAGAATGATGCGCTGGGCAGGGATGCCTGCGTCTAGTGCTTTTTGTGCTCTTAGGCCGAGAAAGGCATTGACCTCGGCGACAACGTCGCCGTAGTGGGGTTCAGGGTCAGGAATGCGAGGACCAAGACGAATATGGGTCGCCACCACCGAAACACCCGCAGCGGCGGAAACCTCAAGATATGCAGGGTCATCGAACCCGCTGATGTCGTTACCAACAACAGCGCCAACCCCGTATGCGGCCTTGGCAACCGACGCCCGCCACGTGTCACATGAAAGCGGCACATCAAAGCGTCGATGCAACTCGTCGATAACGCCCACCACGCGATCAAGCTCTTCGGCTTCACTTACCTCTGGACCCGGCCCAGCCTTCACCCCACCAACATCAAGCAGGTCAACCCCATCAAGTACAAGAGATTCTGCCCGCTTATAGAAAGCATCAAGATCCCAAAATTGACCCTTGTCATAAAACGAGTCAGGAGTTCTATTCAAGATACCCATGACCAACGCTCGATGTGTAACGTCATATACGTGAGGTCCAAGAGCCAGTTCCATCAGCCCCGACGCTAGCTGGGTGGTCGACACACCACTCGGTCAGAGGACCGCCGGAGTCCGCTAGATAGCTGGTCGAGTGAAGTGGCATCATCTACGATTGGAGGACACCAATACACAAGAACCAGCGGTCTTAAACCCTCCACTCACGAATCTGGCGTGCGGATTTGGGGGGCGAGTTTCTTGGTCTCAAGTGGGTCTGGTTCAGGGAAGATGATGTTGATTTCTCCAACGGAGAGGGTTGAGGGAGATTGAGCAGTAAGGGCGTCGCGTATTTGGTGGCCCCTGGGAGCAAGTACCGATCGCACTTGATGGCGGCTTCGTAAGGTAAGAATCGCTGAGGCAATCTCGCCCTTGCCTTGTTTGGCTATGACTACGTCGACGCGTTGCACTCCACGGATGTGAAGGCCATCAAGCAACCTGAGAGGGTCGGGCCTGTCGAGAACAAGAACTACAGCCCCTGTTCGGTCTCGCCAAAGATTCGCGCCGCGAGCCACCTCAATGCCAGTAAGAACTTCACGCGAGGGCCATAAGGCTTGTGATGCTATGACTAAAGCCATTGCGCCAGCAGCGAGTGGCACTATGACTGCCCTCGCTCCTTCACGGTTGACCAAACATCTACGGGCAATACAGGTGATACCTACCAAAGAAAGCAAACCTACGAGATGAGTCATTTCGATACGCCCTAGGGCTAAATCAGCTGCCC
>JBBSKG010000118.1:0-6946 GCA_038256565.1 Acidimicrobiales bacterium
ATCCACGTGGACCATCGTCGCCATGATCATCCTCAAAAGCGCGGTTGCCGACATTTACCGACATGGTTCCACCGCTCAGTCCGCTCAGTCCGCGAGGTTGGTGGCGGGGAGCAGCTCGTCGATGAGGGAGCGGATGCGGCGGTCGATCTCGTCGCGAATCGGGCGGACGTCGTCGACGAGCTGGCCGGCGGGGTCGTCGAGTTTCCAATCCTCGTATCGCTTGCCTGGGTAGATAGGACAAGCGTCGCCGCAGCCCATCGTGATGACGACATCGGATGCTTTGACAGCGGCCTCGTCGAGTTTCTTGGGATGGGCACCCGTAGCGCGCAGGTCGATGCCGAACTCGGCCATGGCCTCGACGACGGCGGGGTTGATGTGCTCGGCTGGGGCGGAGCCGGAGGAGCGAACCACGACGCGGTCGCCGGCGTGGTGGGCCAACAGAGCGGCAGCCATTTGGGAGCGGCCAGCGTTGTGGACACAGACGAACAGAACCTCTGGGCGAGTGTCAGACATCGTGGGTTTCCGAATAGTTGTGGGGGTAGAAGAGGCGGACAAGTCCGAACGCGATGGCCATGCCGAGCAGTTGCATGACGATGAACATCGGAGCGGAGGCGGGGGCGATCCCGGCGAAGGTGTCCGACAGGGTACGGGCGACGGTGACAGCTGGGTTTGCGAAGCTGGTGGATGACGTAAACCAGTAGGCGCTGGCGATCCAAGCGCCGACGGCGAAGGGGATGACGTTGGAGCGTCCCGTACGTGCGCACCCTTGGATCAATAACAGGAGGGTGACGGTGGCGACCACCTCGGACAGCCACAGGGCTGGCGACGATCGGTCGGTGGTGGAGAGCCCAACGGCAGGCAGTTTGAACATGAGGTTGGCGAGCATTGCCCCGAGGCACCCGCCTGTCACCTGGGAAACGATGTACAGGCTGGTGTCGCGCGATGACATGGTGCCGAGCATCCGGTCGAGGATGGTGACGACAGGGTTGAAGTGCGCGCCGGATACGGTGCCGAACATTAAGATCAGCCCGATGAGCGCCCCGGCGGTGGCCGCAGCATTTTCCAATAGTTGCAGTCCGACGTCTCCGGTGGACAGACGACTGGCAGCGATGCCCGAGCCGATGACCGCCACGATCAGCATTCCGGTGCCGAACGCCTCGGCAGTGAGTCGGCGCGTGAGGTCGAGGCGGAGCTTGCCTGTTCCTGTCGCGATCTGGGTGGCGAGGTCATGGTTGCTGGGGTGCAGCTCGTCGTTCATGCCGCCGTGCCCGAGTCGTCGATGATCGCCGCGATCCGGTGCCGTAACTCGGCGAGAGCGAGGTCGAAGGAAGCTTTGGCGCAGACGGGGACGGGGTCGGAGATCGACCAGTGCAGCCAGGTGTCGTCGGGATCGAGCTCCTCGTGGGCGTGGTCACAGACCGTGATCACGAGGGGCGGCAACTCGTCGATCGTTGCGAGGTCGTGGGGGATGCTCCCGGTGAGGTCGAGCCCGGCTCGACTCGCCGCGGCGATTGCCCCGGGGTGTACGCGCTCTGCGGGGTGGGTGCCAGCCGAAAGGGCGGGCCTGCCGGTGGCTTCCTGCCACAAGGCGGCTGCGAGCTGGCTCCGGGCCGAGTTGGCGCTGCACACGAACAACGCCCGACAGGGCGGGATGAGGCGACCCGGACTCAGGTCGTGCAAGTTGTCCCGGAGGAGTTGGACGTAGCGACGACGTCCATCGCCGTTTGATCGGGACCGTTTGATCAGACCGACGCGTTCGAGGACGTCAAGGTGGTGGGCCAGTAGGTTCGATTCGAGACCGAACCTACGCCGCAGTTCAGTGGGTGCCCGATCGGACATGGAGAGCTCATCGGCGATCGCCAAACGGACCGGGTCACCGAGAGCGGCGTGACGCCCCGCTCGTTCTGCGACTGATAACGCCTGCACCATGCAGGCAAACATATCATTCAGCAAATTATGAGTCAAAATTAGCTGAGATAATAGCTGGTCCTTCTTTCATACCCATATCTAATGGGGTTAGTTTTGGTTGCAAGGTACAAATATCCGCTGGGTGCCTTAGAGCCGTACTTGATGGAGTACCTATCTGTCCGATAGGAGTTGGGGCCAGCTATCGTGTGCATGTCTAACAACAGACACGTCATCTATTGCAGGGCCAAGGGGGGGAACTCGTGGCCGTTCTTGATTCGGAGCAGTCAGCATCACTACATCACGCCGAGAGCGAGGTGGTGAGTGAGGTTGTCATACGTTTCGCTGGGGACTCCGGCGATGGGATGCAGCTCACCGGTGACCGGTTCACTGGTGCAAGTGCACTCTTTGGAAATGACTTGTCGACGCTGCCGGACTATCCGGCTGAGATTCGAGCCCCCGCTGGTACGCCCGCGGGGGTTTCAGCTTTTCAGGTTCATGTTTCGGACCATGACATTATGACGCCCGGCGACATCAGCGATGTGCTGATTGCCATGAACCCAGCGGCGCTGCGTTCGGAGTTGGACAAGCTGCGCCCAGGCGGCGCGCTGGTGGTGAACAGCGACGCTTTTGAAGAACGCAATCTTGCAAAGGCGGGTTATGTCACCAGCCCACTGGAAGACGACTCGCTCGCCGGTTACACCCTTTACAAGGTGCCGATGACATCCATGACGATGGAGGCGGTGCGTGATCTTGGTGTCAAGCCACGAGACGCCGAGCGATCAAAGAACTTCTTTGCACTTGGTTTGGTCAGCTGGATGTATACCCGACCGGTGGAGCCGACCCTTGATTGGATAGTGAAGAAATTTGCCAATCATGCGCAGGTTGCCGAAGCGAATGTCGCTGCGTTCAAGGCGGGTTATCACTTTGGTGAGACTGCTGAACTGTTTGATCATGCATATGAAATCCGTCCAGCTGAGTTGGCACACGGTACCTATACCAACGTCACCGGCAATACAGCACTTGCGTGGGGGTTGGTAGCAGCTGGTGAACTTTCTGGCATGAATGTGTTTTTGGGTTCGTATCCAATCACTCCCGCTTCGGACATTTTGCATGAGCTGTCGAAGCACAAACGCTTTGGAGTTCGAACCATGCAGGCCGAAGACGAGATAGCCGGTATCGGCGCTGCGCTTGGAGCCTCGTTTGGTGGTCACCTCGGGGCAACGACAACGAGTGGTCCGGGTTTGTCATTGAAGTCAGAAGCTATGGGCCTCGCTGTGAGTTTGGAGTTGCCGCTGTTGATTGTCGATGTGCAACGCGGTGGTCCGTCGACGGGGTTGCCGACCAAGACCGAAGCGTCTGATTTGTTGCAGGCAATGTATGGACGTCACGGTGAATCGCCGGTGCCAGTGCTTGCTGCTTATAGTCCGTCACACTGTTTTGAGTTGGCGATCGAGGCCGCCCGAATAGCGATTAAATACCGAACGCCGGTGATTGTTTTATCTGATGGGTATCTCGCCAATGGAGCAGAACCCTGGCTATTGCCTGACGTTTCTACACTTGCGCCCATTGAGCCGAACTGGACTACAAAACCCAATCACGTGAATGAAGACGGGGCGGAATCATTTTGGCCTTACCAACGTGACCCCGAAACTCTTGCGCGGGCATGGGCTTTGCCGGGCACTCCAGAATTAATGCATCGCATTGGTGGCATAGAAAAGGCCGACGGTAGCGGCGACATTTCTTACGATGCTGTCAATCATGAGCGCATGGTCCATACCCGTGCTGCCAAGATCGCCGGTATCGCTCGTGATATTCCACGTGTAGAAGTAACTGGCGACGAGGATGGCGAGTTGCTGCTGCTTGGTTGGGGTTCTACCTGGGGGGCTATTACTACTGCGGTTGAGCGAGTTCGTTCTTCTGGGGGCAAGGTTGCCCAAGCGCACTTGGTGCATCTAAACCCTTTTCCAGAAAACCTTGGTGAGGTGCTCGCTCGGTATCGAAAAATTTTGGTGCCTGAGATGAACTTGGGCCAGCTCTCCAGATTAGTTAGGGCGGAGTTTTTAGTAGATGCCCAGGTAATCACCAAGGTTCAGGGTTCGCCCTTTACCGCAGGTGAAATCGAGGAACGTATTTTGGCAACACTGAGCGAGATGGAGGCTAACCATGACTGATGTCGCTGTTACTCCTGTTCTTATCCCTGTGACGTCGCGCAAGGACTGGTCGGGCGATCAAGAGGTGCGCTGGTGTCCTGGGTGTGGTGACTATTCCATCTTGACAGCTGTGCAGTTGCTCATGCCTGAGTTGGGGGTTCGTCGTGAGAACACGGTGTTTGTGTCAGGCATAGGTTGTTCGAGTCGCTTTCCGTATTACATGAATACCTATGGCATGCACTCCATTCATGGGCGTGCTCCTGCGGTGGCAACTGGGCTTGCTGTGGCTCGGCCTGATCTCGACGTCTGGGTCATCACCGGCGACGGCGATGGGCTCTCGATCGGCGGCAACCATCTTATTCACGCGCTTCGCCGCAACGTGAACCTGACGATTCTGATGTTCAACAACCAGATCTACGGGCTGACGAAGGGCCAGTACTCGCCGACCAGTGAGGAGGGAAAGATCACCAAGTCGACACCCTTTGGCTCACTCGATCATCCGTTCAACCCGGTCAGCCTGGCCCTCGGTGCCGAAGCCACCTTTGTGGCACGGACTCATGATCTTGATAGGGCTCACATGATGGAGACCTTCCGGCGGGCCCATGCGCACAAGGGCGCAGCTTTTGTCGAGATCTACCAGAACTGTAACGTCTTCAATGACGGTGCCTTCGAGGGCATTACCTCCAAGGCGAATCGCGGAGCCAATCTGATTCCCCTTGAACATGGCAAGCCAATTCGCTTCGGTGACGATGGCGAGCTGGGCGTTGTCCTTGACATTCAGGGCCATGCAGGTGTCGCCGCAGTAGCTGATGTTGGCGAATCGGCGTTGCTGGTTCACGACGAAACCCGCCCTGACCCAACCTTGGCATTTGCACTTTCTCGCCTTGCAACGGGACCAAGCATGCCCACGCCGATCGGCGTCTTTAGGGCGATCGAACGATCGGAATATGGCGAAGGAATGACTAACCAAATCTCATCGGCCCGCGAAAAGCGTGGCAAAGGCGACCTCGCCGAACTTCTACGTTCAGGCGCAACCTGGGAGGTCTAGTTTCCGGCGGGGCGAACGGACTGAGCGCTCTTAATGGATACGGACGGATCGCCTTGTTGGTCACTTCGGCAGTGTCTCAACTCTGTCAATGCATACGGTTTTGGAACCGGAGCCTTAGGCCCAGGAGCAGTCGTCGAATTCTTTGTGGTCTTTATGGTCGAGCGTGAAGCACCTGTTGAACCTGAGTTGCCAGGGGACTTTGCTCCGGTGTCACTAAAGCGGTCATCTGGGGGGATTCCCATCCAGTAGTAAGTATCGAATGGTTTTATACCAAGAAGAATCTGATCGCGATTCAGCGTTACCTGGATAACGAAACAATTAGGCGACACAGACGTCACCTTGTTCACCTTCGTATACGTACGACCAGGACGCCATTTATATATACTTGGAGAAAGATTCTTCGTCATTCTGAATCATGATTGCCATCATCTCTTCGCCATGGGAATACTCAGCGATGGTGCGTTGCACCTCGTCATCTACGGTTCCGGCAGCCATAAGAGCATCTCGCTCAAGGCTGTTCACAGCGTCGAAGGCGTCCATTACGTGTTGGACGTAGGCGAGGTCGATGGTGGTGGGGTCGCCTAAGCCTGGTTCGGTTGGCCATGAAGGTGGGGGCTCATAGGAGTCAGGGGTTTCGTAGACGGTGGTTGGTGGAGTGGGAATGGTGGTTGTGGTGGTCGTCGAAAGACTGGTTATTTCAGTCTTAGCTGCCGACTTCCCAGCCTTGTCAGAACACCCAACTAGGGACCCCAGCACTACCAAACCCACTAAACAAGCAAACCCACTAAACAAGATTTTAGATTCATGAAAAGTGGTATAGGGCCCGAGGATACCGCTACATCTCGTACCATAACGAATCAATGAGCTTAATCATGATCCCACTTCCGGCCCTATTTAAGATTGATCACGCCAACTCAGTGACCCAGGTAACCACGGTGGTTGCGATCTCGGTGAGTACCTGGGCATTGGTGCGACCACTGGATTTCAACACGCGGAAATCGTGGTTTCCGCCTTCGACCCAAGTGAACTGAGTGCCCGGGGAGTGGATGCTCCCAGGAATGGAGCGTGCCTCTGCTTCCAACTGTTCTCGGCTCGCAAGAGCGTCACGCGTTCCGCTGACGAACAACACTGGGAGCCGTAAGAAAGGAAAGTGTTCAATACGAAGGCGGTCGGGCTTTCCTGCGGGATGCAGCGGGTAGCCCAGGAGCAAGAGACCGAGAGCAGGGAGCGGATCGGTCGACGAACCGACAACGAGCGAGCAATACCTCCCACCCATTGACCGCCCACCGACGATCAAGCGCTCATATGGCAGCTTGACCATGGCACTAAGTTCCGCTGCAGCTTGTCGGGTCGCCACTTCGAGGACGGCCGGGCGGTCGGGAAATCGTTTCCCCGCAGTGCGGAACGGGTAGTTGAAACGCAACGACGGGACGCCCACCTTTTCAAGAGCGTCGGCGACAGTGACCAGCGCTGCCGCGTGCATGTCGGCACCTGCGCCATGTGCGAGTAACGCTGCCCGGTCTGCTCCAGATAGCGGGCCTTGCAAGACCATCTCCAGCGAATCAGTGGTAATCATTTTGCTCTAGCAACGGCTCTCACTTTTTTTGGTTGTGATGACACCAGAGAGGGGTGTGGGCCAGATCCTCGGTATCTGGCCCGACTACAAAGGCCCTAATCTGACTTAAGTTCCAATAAAAGATTAGGTATTTGGAGAGCTGAAAACTCTCAAAGGTCTAGTGATCGAAAGACCATGCCGGTTAGGGGTTTGGGGTAGAAGTAGGTCGACTTGGGGGGCATGCGATCGCCGCCGTGTGCGCAGGCTGCGATTTGGGCGACGCCA
>JBBSKG010000119.1:0-6864 GCA_038256565.1 Acidimicrobiales bacterium
CTGAACTCAAAGGGGTGGAGGACACAGGTTGGTTTCCAAGTTTGGAGGGTGGCTGGGGCTGACTTTCAGTCAGGAAGGCGCAGGGTCTTCCTCTTCATCGTGCAAACACCATGAGGCATGTTCATCACTTGGTTGGGTACCGCATTCTGGGCACGGTTCCTGCGCGCGAAAACCCTCGTCATCGAGACGAATCTCAACGGAGGTGTGCTTAATGGCCCGGGCTTCTTCGAAGCGCCGATGACGACCCTTTTTCACGTGGTCTCTCCCGGCTTGAAAGGCTGTAACTAGCGCAACTGACAAGACAGCGTTCATCTTATCTGCTCACACGCCAAGAGCCATGCTTTTGATAGCAGACTCTATATAAACACTTCTATTGAGGACTGTCCTCAATAGGTCTTTTTGGGCTATCCCATACCATCGAGGGTGTGGGAAGGTCAAAGGTGACGGGCAGACCCGAACGCTGCTCCAGCGCCAAACCCCCCTTGCCATCAAACGCCAAGGCATAGTTGCCATCTAGTAGCTGGCGAATTGGCTCACCCAAGAGCCTGGCACGCCAGCCATGCGCCAACCGTGCATCTGCATCTTCATTGAGAAAAGCGCCAACATCGGCTCTAGTTGCCAATTGCGAAGCCTCAATGCGCAGTGTGCGGCTCATTTGAGCCAGCCAGGCAGAAACGAGAGCGACTGCAGCGTTCATGTCACGGTCGATATCGTCGATCCGCGGCGCATGCAAGAGATCATCAGTTAGGCGCAGGCCTTCGCCAACCGCTCGGAGTATGGCCTCGCCCTCTTCGCCCTTTGTGACTCGCTGGTCGATGCCACGAATCGCTCCCAGTTGGTCAAGGGTCTTAGGCGCACGATGCGCAATGCCACTAATTGCCATGTCCGCCAGTACAAAACGCACCGGAAGATCAAGTTCAACGGCACGGCGTTCACGCCAAGCAGCCACTGCCTGGGCGACTCCCCTTGCCGATCCTCGAAGTTGACGGCATTCCTTTAACCGCATCCAGGCGATATCGGGGTCGTTGGGTTTCCATGATCGTGACCGAAGCAACTCACACTCTTCTTCTGCCCAGCCCAATCGCCCAGCGTCTGACAGTTCATCTTGCAAGATGGCTGCCAACTTCAACAGATGGTGAACGTCTGCTGCGGCGTATATCTGCTGATCATAATCAAGCGGACGGCGTAACCAATCGGTCAAACGGTTGGCTTTAGGTAGGTCAACACCAAGAATCTGAAAGGCCAAGGTAGCTAAAGAAGGGCTTGAAAATCCTACGAAACCTGCGGCAATCTGAGTGTCAAACAACACGGTTGGCACGGTGCCACATGATCGTTGCATGACAAGCAAATCTTGGGCAGCTGCATGCATAACCGCAGCCCCTGGGCCCTTAAGTACTTGCTCAAATGGATGAAGATCAACAACGAGCGGGTCGACTAGAACGCAGTGACCAGGCCAGGCGAGCTGCACCAAGGCAACCTTGGGAAAATAGGTGCGCTCACGATGGAACTCGGTGTCAACGGCATAGGCAGGTTCGCTCTTGAGGGCCTCGATTACCTCGCCAAAGGCTGCATCGTTGTCGATAATGCGATGAGTCAGCATTTGATCGCCATGTTGATCGTCGTTTTGTTCAGAATCTCGTTCAAGAGCCAATGCTCGCTCAGCTTTCGTTTGGACCCTCAACTACAGCGTGTCCTGCTTCGATCCAGCCAAGAGTGCCTCCAGCCACATTGATGCAACGTCGGCCATCTCTATTCAAGATGCCAAGCGCCTTAGCGCTGCGCCCTCCGCTACGACAGATCAAATAAACATCCCTATGGGTCGGCACCTCGTTATGGCGCTCTTCGATCTGATCAAGCGGTATCAATTTCGCCCCAGGCACATGACCTTCTTCGTATTCATCAGCCATACGAACATCTATGAGGGTGATGCCCTCGCCAAGGCGTTTAGCAAGTTCATCAACAGAGACTTCAAGAATCTCAGACTTGTCCATTTACACAGTCTGGCCTGTCTTGGCTCGAAAAGCGTGTTGGAGTTTCCAAAAATCAATCAAGTAGGTCTTTGGGGCTATTAACATTTAGTAACCAAGTGGGGTCAAGGTCGCCAACAACCACAGTCACAAGATTTTCAAGAACCGTATGTACCGCACGCTCTCCGCTTGCAAAAGCCGCCTCAATTTCTGAAAGCGCCGACCTGCGCCATACAGCATGCAACGGTTCGAGTTGGCCCTTCTGAGTCGCTACGCCAACTTGTGCGTCAGGGTTTGCGTCTAGGGCTGCTAGCACCGCTACGACACTTTCTCGACAAACGCCAGGGAGATCACAAGCAAGAATCACCATCTTGGCGTCGTTGCTTGGGGCCATACGCAAGGCAGTGATAATGCCGCCAAGTGGACCTTCTCCAGGGTAATCATCTGGTGCCGTCAGAAGGTCAGGAACACAACGCCGATAGGCGGCCACGTCTCCCCCAACTGCCATTCGTGTAGAGACTCCGGCGTCGACTAGTGCCTGGTTGACAATGGCAATTAGGGGTTTGCCCGCAACCTCGACAAGGGCCTTGTCGGTTCCCATGCGGTTACTTGCACCACCGACCAGAATCGCCCCCCAAGTAACGGCTTGGTCAGTCTGAATGGATCGCTCCGTCACCACCTGCTCCATCGCCACCTACAAGCGTTGGATCAAGTTGACCAATAAAGATCGCACAGCGCTCGGCCTCATCAAGTTCACCAATCACTTGCGCCTGGCGTTGTAAGCCTTGCACTGCACGCAAGAAGCCCTTGTTTGCATCGTGTTGCCACCGGACATAGCCCGACCCTCGCCACCCCGCTTTACGCAAGTGATCTAAGCCTCGGTGATAGGCCACACGAAAATAGGCATAAGCCTCGACGTCATCGCGAGCCAAAAGACCAAGCTGTGCCCAGGCATCCAAGAAACGAGGGTGAGCGGCGACGACTGCCGCTACGGCATCACGGCGATATTCGACACTTGATTGATTCAACGCCGATTGAAGCTGCCCAAGTGCCTCGGCGGGCTCAGATTCTAGAATGGTTTCGGGCAAACCCGAGGTTAAGTGAACTGTATGGGCATCGGTCATGGGCTCACCCTATCCATCGATTCTTGGCAAACATCACGATTGGTTGACAATTTGCCAAGAATCGAAACCTGACAGCGACACACCTATACGCTGACGCTCGTGCTTCCAGAGACCCTTGACCCCGAAACCCTCCGCACCGGCATCATGGTGCTCATAGCAGTGCTGCTCATAGCGGCAATTGCAGGCTGGTACCTAGTCACAAAAATGGTCTCTAGAGTTATCTTCTTTGGCCTACTTCTCGGAATAGGTTCGGTCCTTTGGGGCCAACGAGGAGAACTCAAAACCTGTCAAGAAACCTGCTCGTGCAAAGTAATAAACTGGCAAGTCCAAGTTCCGGGTTGTGGCAACAACAATGAGGACACTCCAACCCCCTTCGGTCTACCAGCGCTCCCCGACGGTTCCCCCGCCGACAGCGTCTAGGGACCCCAGTTCACGCACTCGTAATATGAAATCGGCAAATTGTTTTGGGTGGCTTAGATGGGCACCGTGGCCAGCGGATTCGAAGACCATACATTCGCCATGTGGGGCTTCTTCTGCGAGCGTTTGGGCGGCTTTGATCATGTGAGGTTTCGAGAGGGTTCCATACCCAGCAAGAATTGGAAACTCCAGAAGTTTGGGTTCATAAGGTGGGTTGGCCGAGCGAATCGAAGTCAATTCTGCAACGAGAGTTGCACCCTCAGCTCGGCGGGCTGCTTTCGCCCGATCTGGTAGTTCCAACCAACGTTTCTCGCCAATAAGAAGCACCATGAAAGTTTCTCCAGCGGCCTCGCCATCGCCACCTTCGCGTACCTTTTTAACCGCCGAACCTCCTGGTGTGGTTCTTGGCCACCAGGGTCGCCACATCATGGGTGATTCAAAAGCTCCGACCGCCATTATCTGGTCTGGCCTTTCGCTAGCGGCCCTCAAACCGACCACTCCCCCGAAACTGTGACCCACGACCACGGCTCTACGAGTACCGATCAGGTCAAATAAGTCGGCGACATGGCCGTCGAGACCAAGTGGATCGGTTGTATGCGAGCGGCCGTATCCACGCCGGTCATATCGAATAATTGGAAGTTGATTTAGGTGTCGCGCTGCACGGGCAAAGCTGCTGCCACGATCAAGTGCTCCGTGCACAAGGACGATGAGCGGGTCAGGCTGATCTAAGTGCAAGCTCGTCACCGACAGGCCATTGATAATTTGGATGTTTTTCACCTAACGCGAACCAGTCGCAACACATCCGTTACCGGTTCGGGGTCATCAGGAGACCCAGCAAGCACGACAACGATGTCACCCCTTGCTGCCATCCCCATTTGATAAACCTCTTCAACTGCGTACCAAACGATGTCGTCGACATTCGAGTACTCGCTACACGAAAATGCTTCAACACCCCAGGTCAAACTGAGCTGGCCTGCAGTGCGAGGTGAGGGACTCATTGCAATAATCGGAGCAGTAGGTCGAAACCGTGCGACCGCCCGAGCGGTGCTACCAGTTCTCGTGCAACAAATTATGACTGCAGCATCAATGTCTAGAGCCGCTCGCCAGGCAGCTGCTGTCATAGCCGCTGTCATCCGTAAGTTCGAAGACACGTCAGCCATCAGGGCGTTTTGTTGACGACCGAGACGACTTCCCCACTGCACGTAATTGGCCTCTGCTTCTGCACGCTCAGCAACCCTGGCCATCGTGGCAACCGCAGCGACAGGATGATTGCCGATAGCGGTTTCTGCCGAAAGCATTACGGCATCGGTGCCATCAAAGACAGCATTTGCAACATCAGAAACTTCGGCGCGGGTTGGCACGGGAGCATGAATCATCGACTCAAGCATCTGAGTTGCGGTAATAACCGGACGCCCAAATGCCACACACGTTCGGATGATGCGCTTTTGCAGGTGCGGCACGTCTTCAGGGGGAAAGCGAACTCCAAGGTCTCCACGTGCCACCATCACCGCATCTGATGCAGCAATGATTGCCTCCAGGTCGTCAACTGCTGCGGTCGTCTCAATCTTCGCCACCAACATTGGACCATCGGGGCCAACCGCTTTACGCAGAAGCTGCATGTCCTTTGCGGACGTCACAAAGGAAAGCGCAACAGCATCGACGCCGCCCCCCGCCCCCTGAACCGCCTTCAATAACTCAAGATCATGAACCGTAGGGGCAGTCAGGCTAAATCGTGCTGGCGGAAGGTTGACACCCGGGCGCCCCTGCAGGCGTCCGCCATTTAACACGATCGCCGTTGCTGACTCTGTATTCACTGCCGTTATGCGAAGCCCAACCGCTCCATCACCTAGAGCGATAACGTCGCCCACCTGAATTTCTTCAAGAAGCTTTTCGTGTTCAACAATTATCTGCTCAGCCGAGCTAAACGTTTGTCCATCGTCACCAGAAAATCCGGGCACAAAAACCACAGTCGCGTCCGTATCGAGCAACACGCCATCTGGAGGAAACGAAACAGCCCGCACTTTAGGGCCCGGAAGATCGATCAGAATCCCAATCGCTCGGCCCTTTTCTTTGGCTAGACGGCGAATCAGTTCTATGCGAGCGAGGTGATCGGACACTTCGCCATGCGCCAGTGCGATACGAGCAACATCTAAGCCAGCGTCAATGAGCGCGTTCAAAGTGGTCTCGTCGCATGATGCTGGACCTATCGTTGCCACGATTTTCGTGCGTCTAGTCATTACCCGAGGCTACCGATTAGCCATAAGACTCATCGCCATACTCAACGGATGACCAACTTCAGTCAGTTGAGGCTCGCTCGCAGTTCACGAGCAGCTTGGGTGGCATGAGCTTTCACTTGGTCATCAAAGGCTTCCGCTGCGAGCTGATCCCAAATTTCTGCTGCATCTGAGACCTTGCCAAGTGCTGCCAACACCTTGGCTAACCTTCGATACGCACTTACCTCAACCCCTGGCATTGCCAGCACCAAACGCAGTACCCACGCGAGCATTTCAAGGTTGTTGGTCATGAGTGTTGCACGTTCCAAATTGGACAACATCCGCGAGATGATTTCTAGAGGCCCAACCACATCAAGGAAAGATGGATCGAAAACAGCTTGCGGTCCTTGAAGTAGAAAAAAGCTTTCCTCGCATCCCACAGCGTCAAGAATCAAACCCCGGTTGTATGGGTCGATGAACACATCTTTGTCATTGAGATCTCGTACCAAAAAATGACCTGGCATCGAAACGCCCGCCAGCGGAACATCGATTCGTCGGCCAACTTCAATCATGAGCACAGCCAGCGTTATCGGAATACCAACGCGACGCTCAAGTACCACATCGAGAAAGGAATTTGCTGGGTCGTAGTATTCCTCGGCATTTCCTCCAAAGGCCATCTCGCCAAATAGGTGTCGCCGAAGCCCATCTAGGTCGCGTTGCTCAACCTCTTCAGCAATTGCATCGAGGCGGCCAAGTTGCCGATTTATGTCCAGTTCTGGGTTGGCATGAGCGGCGATCAGTAACACCAACTCATCTAGATCCAGTGCTGTCTCTGGCCCTGAGACAAGCTCAGCGAAACGCTCGGTTGGGTTCACACTTTGAAACACTAGGGCCTGCGGCGATAGGGCGATGCTGCATCTAAAGACTTGGGCCGCTTGGTGACAAAGCGACACTGCGCGCTAGCTTTTCGACATGTATCCAGGTGCTCATGCTCAAACCAACCCCGACCACCCCGCCTACATCATGGCAACGACCGGCGATGTCGTTACCTACCGTGATCTTGACGAGGGTTCTAATCGACTCGCCCACCTCTTCCGTGCAGCTGGGCTACGGCGGGGCGATCACATAGCGTTCATGTTGGAA
>JBBSKG010000120.1:0-6821 GCA_038256565.1 Acidimicrobiales bacterium
ATGGAAAGCGAACCCGTCGATCCGCGCCTGTGACCGGAGCTGGAGTCCGGACCGGCTGACATCACATCGGCGCAAGATGACTGGACCTACCACGACACCACGGGCGCTCCTGTCGCTACCTCAAGCGCCGAAACGCTACCTATCGCCTAAGGACCCAGAACAAACCATTAGGTGCTGAGTTCGAGGCCTTCGAGTTCGCCCTTTGCACGCCAAGAAGCAAGCATCGAGAAGAAAGCAAGAGAACCCCCGCCATAAGGACCGTCTTGTGCACTGCGATCGCCAGGTTTTCCTTCGTTGTTGTAATAACCCGGCGTGCAGTCCTCAAAAAACTTCCGCATAAGATGAGCCGAATTGATGATGGTCTTAACCCACTCAGCCTCGGCCTCTTCAGTGACTTCGATCACCTTCACATCGTTAGCCCGTGCATGTTCGACGATGTAAGCGAGATGAATTGCCTGCTCGTTGAGCATGTGCGGATAGTTCGCCGTAAACCCTGACTGGGTATTTCCCATGATGAAACAATTTGGAAAGCCCCGACTGTGCATGCCGTGAAGCGTTACAGCGCCATCAGCCCACTTGGTACCAAGCGTTACTCCATCACGCCCAACGAGGTCATAGCCAGCACGCCTAGTGTAGGCAGTTCCCACTTCAAAGCCGGTGCTGTAGATGATGCAGTCGACTTCATACTCGGTGCCATCAACAACCACACCACGTTCAGTAATGCGCTCTACACCTTTGCCTTGAGTATCAACCAGGGTGACATTCGGGCGGTTGTATGTATCGAGGTAATCGTCATGGAAGCAAGGCCGCTTGCAGAACTGGCGATAGTAAGGCTTTAGAGAGTCAGCCACATTCTCATCTTCGACCACGCTGTCTACTCGAGCGCGAATCTCTTCCATCTTTTCGAAATCAGCCAGCTCGACAGTCGCCATCAAACCTTCAGGCGTAAAGTCAATGTTGTCGCCATTTCTCATACGGAATAGCAGCTTCCCGATAATGTCGGTCCAGCCGTCGTTAACAAGATCTTCGTTGGTGAACCCACCAGAGACGAGTGTGTTGAAGTTCTCCATACGATTCTTCTGCCAGCCCGGCTCCAAAGTATCGACCCATGCGGGGTCGGTTGGCTGGTTGTTGCGCACGTCAATCGACGAAGGGGTGCGCTGAAACACAAACAGCTGCTCGGCACTCTCACCAAGGTGAGGAATGCACTGAACGCCCGTTGCACCGGTGCCAATGATGGCGACGCGCTTGCCCTTGAGCTTGGTGAGCCCACCCGTTGAGTCACCGCCGGTGTAGTCATAGTCCCAACGACTGGTGTGAAAGGTGTGGCCCTTATAAGAGTTGATGCCTGTGATGCCCGGGAGTTTGGGCCGATGTAGCGGGCCATTCGACATGGCCACAAAACGAGCCTTCATGCGATCGCCACGATTGGTCGTGATGATCCATTGGTTGTCATCGTCATCCCAATGCATGCCCGTCACTTCAGTCTGCAGGCATGCATTGTTGTAAAGGTCGTACTTCTTAGCTATTGCCCGGCTGTGCTCCAAGATCTCAGGACCGTGGGAGTACTTCTCTTTCGGGATGTAGTTCAGCTCTTCAAGTAGAGGAAGGTAGATGTACGACTCGATGTCACACATAGCTCCGGGGTAACGGTTCCAATACCAAGTGCCACCAAAATCGCCAGCCTTTTCAATAATTCTAATGTCTTCGACCCCAGCTTCTCGAAGACGAGCGGCTGCGAGTAATCCGCCAAAACCGCCACCAATGACAACAACCTCAACCTCATCGGTCAGCGGTTCACGTTCTATGGGCGCAACATAAGGGTCTTGTAGATAAACGGCGTATTCATTGGTGACCTCTATGTACTGATCGTTTCCCTCTTGGCGCAGACGCTTGTCGCGTTCCTCGCGGTACTTCTTGCGAAGCACATCGGGATCGAACTCTCGAAGGTCAATCGTGTCTGACCCTTTTGAATCTTGAACGGTCGTATCTTGAACCTCGGTAGCCATTTGTCCCCCCCGGGTCTTTGTCGCGCCCCAACGGGTGCATGCTCGTTTCTAACTCTGACAGGTGAGTGTTGCTCGCTGCAAACTTTTGCTAGCAATTATCAAGTTAGGACCAGTGACGGGTCCTTACTGGCATCGGTGCCAGATTGCGAGCAATCTATGTGACATGAACCTTCCTGATGAACTAGATGGTCCTCGAGGCTTAATCATTAAAGCTGGCCTAGGCCTAGTCATTTTGGTCTTACTCTTGCTCGGGGGCGTCCTGGTTTATATCAAAGTCATTAAAGACGACGCCCCACCTCGACTAACACTTGGAAACTCAACCTCAGCCAGCTTGGCTCCGGGCGCAACTGATGGGACAACGGTGCCTGGTTCGGGTGGACAAACGTCTGGAGAACTTGATGGAACTTGGACTATCGCTGAAGGAAGCCTGGTTGGTTATAGAGCGAAAGAAGTTCTCTTAGGACAAAACGCTGAGGCGGTGGGCCGTACGTCTGACGTGACAGGAAACTTCACTTTCGTAGGCACCACCTTGCAGGCCGCTCAATTCACAGTTGATATGACCACCATAGCCAGTGACGAAGACCGTCGAGATGGCCAGTTTCACGGGCGAATTATGGATACCAAGACGTATCCGACCGCTAATTTCAAACTGACTGCACCCGTGACCATTGCGTCTCTTCCCGCTAAAGGCGAAACGTTTGAGGCGTCAGTTTCTGGAACCTTCACCATTCGCGGCGTTACCAAAAACGTGACAATTCCCCTAACCCTTAAAGCAGATCAGGTATCTGTAGATATAAATGGACTCTTCCCTGTCACCTTTGCTGACTACGGCATTCCCGACCCCAGTTTTGGACCTGCAAAAGTTCAAGGCAACGGTGAGATCGAGTTTCTCCTCAAATTTAAACGGAGCTAACTCCTGCGTCATAAGCGAATTCAGTTTGATTAGGACAGGAGTTTGCTTGACACACACACTACGGTCACAAAAGTTCGTCGTTGTCGAAGTCGGTCAATTGATCGGCGATTGAGGGAAGGTGGGATTTGATGTTTATGAGGCGATTTGCGGTGCTTTTGGTGGCATCGGCCTTGATAGCTGGAATTGCTGGCACTGGCGCAGGCGCTCAAAATTTGGGATCTAATACGACCGGCCTCACTAAGGCACCAAGCGGCAGGATTGGTGCCGGTCAGATTCTAAAAGACGTGACATGTTTCCCCGTTGGATGTGACACAGACTCAGAGAGCGAAAACGTCCCCCAAGATGGCATTACCCAAAGTGCATCGGACTCGGGGTGGTCGGTAACTTGTTCAGGAACCAACGACGATGCGCATTTCTCAAGAGACGCGGGCGGGGCCATCTTCAAGACGCGTATTTCCTGCACTGGCTATGGAGTATCCCAGGTATTCATTCAGTATCAAGGGCTACTGCAGCTCGACTGGGCCATTGGCTGTAGTACCAGCAACATCGTATGGCTGGAACGGGCCACGTCGAAATATGGTCAGTGGGTCGCGGTAAATGGTCAAGAAAAAACATTTTATACGCCGCAGCCCGGCAGCAACGGCGGCCTCGGGACAGGTTGGTGGGCTATGTCTTCTACCTTCTATTTCGTCCACGATGGTGTAATGGCATCTATCGGTAGCCATCACAATTATGTTTGCAAGACAATCTGAGTACCATAACCTAGGTCTATCGAGCGCTGCCTAACGGAAGATGTCGACCATGAACGCCGCTTCTATAGATCCGCGTGACGCAACCGCCGAAGTCGATCGCCCTAACTACAGGGTAGAGATCATCTCTGAGGATCGCAGCCGTATCGACACCTGGCGCATCATCGGTGCCCGTGATGTTCGAGAGGTTCTGGACTGGGCGCTAGCCGAGAGAGGTACCGGTACGACGGTCGTGCACATTGAGGCTCAGGACTGCCTGAGTCACCATGGAGTAGCTCTTTATCGAGTAGATGGTATTTCTTACGGACACGGCCAAGATCAAAGCGGCGGGACGCCAGCGGTCCTAAGCTCCGACCCACCGAAAAAACCCGCGATCTGACGGTCAGACATCCACTAAGGGTGTCCTGACCCAAGACCGCGTCGACTCCTGCGTCATCAATACCTAATCCGAGTAGAATAGAAGAGCTGTGCGGGCAGAGTTTGGGGGGGCCGCATTCATCCGTCAGTTATTTTCTTACTTTCGATGAGGACAAAATAGTGGGCCCCCAAATTAATGACGCTGCTCCGTCCTGGGGCCAACCATGACGCTGATTGCACGTGACCTCATAGTCGAAATCGGCGGCAAGACCATCGTTTCGGGCGTCTCAGTAGACGTTCGTCCTGGCGACAAAGTCGGCCTAGTTGGCCGTAATGGCGCTGGCAAAACGACTTTATTCAAGGTGCTCGGCGGGGCTTTAGTGCCTCGGGGTGGCACAATTCGTCGATCTGAGGCAACCGGTTACCTCTCACAAGATCCACGAGCTGACCAGGCAGCCCCCGACACAAACTGTCTTTCACATGTGTTGTCTGGCAGAGGCCTTGATGTCGCCGCCACTCAACTCGAAAAACTCACTCGCTCCCTTGAAGAAGACCCCTCTGATTCAAATATCTCAGCCTTTACCGAAGCTCAAGAAACCTTTGAGCGCCTTGGCGGCTATGCCGCCGAAGGAGAAGTTCACCGTCTTCTCGATGGCCTTGGTCTATCTCCAGATCGCCTTGAACTAACTATCGGCGCGCTCTCGGGTGGTGAGCGTCGCCGTTTAGAATTGGTCCGCATTCTCTTTGCTGGCAGCGAGTTGTTGTTGCTCGATGAGCCCACCAACCACCTCGATGCTGATGCCCGCGATTGGATGTTGCAATACATGCGCTCATATCGCGGTGCGCTTTTAGTTATCAGCCATGACCTCGGCTTATTAGATGAGGCAATTACTCGCGTGCTCCACCTTGATCGTGAGCAAGAAGAAGCTGCAGGTGAACTGATTGAATACCGCGGCTCTTACTCTCAATACATCAGAGCCCGCGACGAAGACGAGGTTCGTCGTTCGGCTGTGGCATCACGTCAAACGAAAGAAATAGCGCGGCTGACCGCCCAGGCCGACTCGATGCGTGGTCAAACTGCGAAAAGAGCCCGGGTAGCGAAAAATCTCGATGCGCGTGTGAAAAGAATCGAAACGAAAAAGGTTGATGCACCGACCAAGCGCCGCAAACTTGACCTGCGGCTACCTGACCCTCCACCAATTGGACGAACTGTTCTTGAAGCAACAGGCGTCTACAAAAGCTACGGCGCTCTTGATGTATTTGAAGATGTCAGCTTTGACCTAGGACGAGGTGAACGACTATTGATCATCGGCCTCAATGGCGCAGGCAAAACGACGCTGTTAAAGATCATCGCCGATCGCGTGACACCTGATCTTGGGTCGGTTCGCCTCGATACCCGTGCCCAGCCTGGCTACTACGCACAAGAGCATGAAGGCATCACTGCTGGTCGCAGTCTTCTTGAACACATGTGTGAGAACACTGCGATTGGCGAACAACAGTCGAGAGGCGTCCTTGGCATGTTTGGCCTATCTGGCAACAAGGTGGTCCAAGATGCAGCCACACTTTCTGGGGGCGAAAAAACCAAGCTCGCGCTTGCTCAACTGGTAGCCGGAGGACACAACTTGTTGCTACTAGACGAGCCCACCAACAACCTCGACCCCGGTTCACGAACGGCAATCGGCGAAGCACTGTCCGGATGGCCCGGCACCATGGTCATAATCAGCCACGATGTCGAGTTCGTTCGCGCCCTCCAGCCCGACCGATCACTCACCATGCCCGAAGGCACGCTCGACCACTTCGACGAAGACATGTTGGATCTCGTAGAACTCGCCTGAGCCCTGAAATGTAGGGGTCTAGCTAGTCACGTCGTATACAACCTTGACACTGACAGAAAACTCCTTAGCCCCTGGCTGGAATGCTTCCTTTCCAACTGCAAAGTTGGCACTTGAGCCCGCAGCATATCTATCAAATACAACTGGTGATTCTGGAGAGGCGTTTGTCATTGATCTCACTTCACCGAGTTTCATGCCCGCTGCCTTGGCAAACTGTGTTGCTTGAACTCGTGCAGAATCCATAGCTCGTTTACGTCCCTTTTCCATCAGTTTCTCAGGGTCATCGATTGAGAAATTAATGGAATTAACTCGCAAGGAGTCACCTGTCGCCTGAGCCACAGCGTCGATGATCTCACCGGCCCGATCGATCTTTCGGATACGAACCGTCAGGGTGTTATTAGTTATATAACCAATGACCTTGGCACCATCAGGAGTCGTCTCTGGATATGTCGACAGGTCGGCAGTTTTAATATCACTTTCCTTAATGCCCTGGCCCTTAAGAAGATCTACAACAGCGCTTGCTTGCTCATTGCTACGTCGTAAAGCAGTTGCAGCCTCGGGTTCACGGACCTCAATACCCAACATCACGCTTAAAACATCAGGAGTGCCCGAAACTCGCCCTTCACCTTGAACGGTTATCGTGCGGCGTTTCGCCTGACCATCATCATCATTCTTGAGCCCAGCGCCATAACCAAAAACTGTGCCAATAATTGCGGTTATAACCACAACAATCAGTGTGGACTTTTTCATAATGGGCCTCCTGCTTGAGTTTGTCCCTCTCTTTGATGTCTCGCAGGGTTTAAAA
Source organism: Acidimicrobiales bacterium (assembly GCA_038256565.1). Classification (GTDB taxonomy): domain Bacteria; phylum Actinomycetota; class Acidimicrobiia; order Acidimicrobiales; family CADCSY01; genus JACOTK01. The sequence goes on from JBBSKG010000120.1 coordinate 6,666, forward strand.
GTTCCCATCAAAAGTAAGAAAGACATGCACTAGCGAGAGCCGTAGTGCATGTCTTTCTTCTATCTAGTGGTAGGTCCTAAATCAGGCAGGTTCAAAAACGGCGATCTTGCGACCATCTGAAAGGTCTTCCCATGCAAGTTTCACCGACATACCTAC
>JBBSKG010000121.1:0-6387 GCA_038256565.1 Acidimicrobiales bacterium
GCACGTCGCTAGTGTCCTCGGCTGTGCGTCAACCCGCATCAGCAACCTCGAGAATGACCAGCACTGCAACCATGAACTCGAAACCCGCTATCGGTCATGGCTCGACGAGCAAATCGCGACTTGCGCGGCATAGGAGCATCAAGGACTTCACCACTCGCGCCAAGCGACTGCTCGAGCGGGATAAGGAACTCCTCGACCGTCTCGCCAAGTGATCCGCTACCTCGACCTGGCCGAGTACTTCTGGCTGGCCGAGCAGGTCACTGGCATCGACGCCACGATCTTGGCGAACACGAGCCGCTCCGACCTCGCCGACTCCGACGCAACCGAGGGAGTTCGAGGATCTCGTGGGCCGCCTCCGGGCAACCGAGGAATTGTCCTACGTCGAACGGGAACTCGACATCCAACTCGCTCACCAATGATCTACCGATCAACCAGGAGCTCGACCTCCACATCGAGGGCCCGGTAGGTGCCGAGCGCGCGTCGGTCACGGGTGACGAGAACGATTCCATGCTCGGCCGCCGCCGAGCCTACGAGCGCGTCGTACACGGAGCCCCCCGCCACGCCGCTCGCGACGAGTTGCACCAACAGGGCGCTCGCTCGTCCAGGGGAAAGGAACCGGCTTTCCGGGAAGTTAGCGGTCATCAACGCCATCACCGTCGCTGGCGACCGACGAGCGGGGGGAGCCAGGCACGTCAGCACCAAGAACGTCTCGAAGACCGCATGACCTGCAAGGCCGAGAACCCGGTCGCCGAGTGCCTGAGTGGTCGCCTCGTGCTGTTGGTGATCGCCAACAACGAGCGCCACCGCCACGCTCGTGTCGACAAGGGCGTCGGGTGCGCTACCTCTGGTCGCCATCACGCAACGTACGGCGCGTACATATACCCGGTCAGCTACCCATGCGTTCCTTCATCACCTACGACCACTGAACGAGTGAACACCCCATGGAACTAATCATCTAGTCTTCGAGTCCATGAGCCTTTGTCGGAATCGCTGAGACAGGCTACCGATCAGTGGTCCCATCTGATTCGTCAGTAACTGCACGGGTACGGGTGGTTGTGCTCAATTTCAATGGCGGGGACATGACGATTGATTGTCTTGGGGCGTTGGCTAAGACCGAATGGCCTGTTGGGCTTCTTGATCTTGTTCTCGTTGACAATGCATCGAGAGATGATGTTGTGGCTCGCGTGCGTAGTGAGATGCCGGGGGTCCACGTCATTGAGTCACAGACCAACAGGGGGTTTTCTGGGGGTTGCAATCTCGGGCTGCATGACCTCGACCTTGTCGACTATGTGGCGCTTATCAACAACGACGTTCTTGTTGAGCCGGGTTGGCTTTCGCCACTTGTAACGGCGCTTGAAGGCGACTCGGAATTGGGTGCGGCGTGTCCCCGCATTCTCTTTACCAACCAGTACCTTGACCTCACTATTAAGACCCCGACCGTTCGCAGGAGCAGGGGCGATAACCGTGACTTGGGGGTTCAAATCAGTGGACTGCGTGTCGGTGACAAAGACCTGTGGCGTCATACGCAGTTCTTTGAGGGTTTCTGGGGTCGGGAATACGAACGTGATGGCGGAAGCGAATACCAGTGGACCACCGGTGAAGCAATGTTAGGTCTTCCGATTGCTCGTGGAGCACAACCACCAAAGACTTGCGAATTACGCCTGGAAGCCACCCATAAAACGACCGTCACATTGGAAGTTGGTGGAGCAGTCGCTACCCATGCCGTCGGTATCGAACCCGCCTGGTACGAGATCGAAGTAGCAGGTGAGCCATTTGATGTAATCAACAATGTCGGGTCGGTGCTTACCCCTGAGCACTACGGAGCCGACCGGGGGTATCTCCAACCAGCCGATGGTCACTACGACAACGATGAAGACGTCTTTGCTTGGTGTGGGGCAGCGGTTGTTTTTCCGAGTCGTTACCTGCAACAGATCGGCACCTTCGACGAGCGCTTCTTCCTCTACTACGAAGACCTAGAACTGTCGTTGCGTGGGAGAGAACGGGGATGGCGATACCGCTACGTATCAAAATCAACCGTGTACCACCACCACTCAGCCACAAGTGTTGAGGGCTCCGCTTTGTCACAGCACTACAACGAGAGAAACCGACTGCTCACGATGATGCTGCATGCCCCCTTGAGGACAGTCGCCTTTGCCCTCATCCGCTATCTGTTAATCACCGCGTCTTATGCACGACGAGACCTCGTGAGCCCTAAGCTCCATGGCGAACTGACTCAACCTAAGACAGTCGTAAACCGCCTCAGGGCATTGAACGCAGCGTTACGTTTGGCCCCAGCAATGTTCATGCAACGAATGGTTTACAGAGCTAAGGGTTTATGAAGCTAAGACGCAACGCATCAACGGCTAAAGCGTGCGTCAGATCGTTACCTGACGACACGCAATAAGGCTGTTTGAACCCACACCAACGTTTAGTCCGTAAACACAAACTGTGTGCGTTCCAGGTGCTGATGCAGCAGTCATATCAAAGCCTCGGAGTGCACTGCCCCCAAGATTTTGAGCAACGTCAGGTCGTAGTTCACTGGCCGTCACCTCGCCAGCGAAACCATTATCTACGTAAACGTGGACCTTGATGCTTGCATCATTGCTAAAGTCAGCCGCCCAGCCCGCTACTCGGATGCCAGCACCAGAACCAACAAGCACATCAATAGATCCAATTGGGTCTGCTGGAACGTTCACCTGGCGACAAGCAATAAGAGTATTAGCGCCAGCTCCAACGTTTATACCGTAAAGACAAACATTGTGTGCTCCTGCGTCTGCGCCCAAAGCCACGTTAAACCCATGATTGGCACCCCCTCCTGGGAAAGCTACTTCGATGTCAGGGCGAGCAAGGTTTGCATCTAATACGCCAGCAAAAGCGTTGTCGATATAAGCATGCACGCTGATTGGCGCAGTGGTTCCTGGGTCAAGTGCCCAGCCAGCAACCTGCAGTGCACCTGGAGTTGGTCTAAGCACATCGAAAGATCCAACGGGTCCCTGTTGTACCACCACTGACCGACACCCAATAAAACTGTTGTTACCGGTGCCGACATTGATGCCGTAAAGACAAACGTTGTGCACCCCGCCTGGCAATTGATCACCAATAACGGCATCGAAGCCGTGATTAGCCCCAAAACCTGGGAACGCAGCAGCGATATCGCCGCGACCAACGTCGGCGGCAAAAGAACCCGCGAAACCGCCATCAACATAGGCATGAACATCAATGGGACCGGTTGCGTTTGGATCAAGTGCCCAGCCAGCAACGCGCACACCAGAGGTACCTGATGACACAACATCGAATGAACCAAACGGGTCAGCACCTAAGCCAACCTGTCGACATGCAATGTGGCGATTTGTGCCCGGTCCAAAATTAATGACGTAGAGGCAAACGTTATGGTTTCCCCCTCCTGCTGGCACAAAGGCTGAGAACCCATGATCAGTACCAAGGCCAGGAAACGGACCCGCTAGGTCGATCCTCGAACTAGAGGCACTAAAGGCACCGGCGAAGCCACCATCTACATACGCGTGAACATCAACGGGAGCTGTCGTATTTGGATCAAGCGCCCAGCCCTCTACACGGACACCTCCACCAACTGCGCTCATGACATCAAACGATCCAAATGGATTGGTCGTAACCGTGCGACACCCAAGCAAGGTGTTCTGACCCGCATAAACATTGATTGCATAGGCACAAACTGAGTGGTCACCGGGACCAACTGCCACGGTCGTTTCAAAACCATGATTTGGTCCGTAGGACGGATGAGCTGCTTCGACATCGCCACGTGCATTGGCCGCCCTTACGCCTGCGGCAATGGCCCCATCGACATAAATGTGGACATCAATGGGGTCAGCGGTGTTTGGGTCGAGCGCCCATCCTGCTACTCGTACGCCACTATCTGTACCTACTGCTACATCCAACGATCCAAATGGATCGAGTGTGGTCACTAATGAGGTACTCAAAAGCTGAAGATCGAGCCCGCCACCCTCATTAGCGATACCGCTGTTAATCACTTGGCGGAATCTCGTACCCGTAACGTCCTTGGTTGCAGCACTGCCAACCAAACGAACCGTTCCCTTGTCGATACGGCCTGATACGCCAAAGGGTCCGAGGAAGACAATGGACGAAAGGTCACCGACATACGTGTCAGCAAATCGGGCCAACCAGTTGCTCATTTGCTCGGCCGAATAGGTGCGGCTCCAGCGATGGCGGGGGCTCTCAAAGCCATCTTCAGGGTCAGGCACGCCCTTTAAATAAGGAAGGGCTTGAGCAAACACCTTTTCACTATTTTCTGTATGGCCACCGCTACTCGAATGGTAAAAAGCTTGAATCACTGACCCTTGATAAGTAACCACCTGACCAGAAGTTGCATTGACCGCTGCAACCCACGAAGCACCACTTGCGCCAACCTCTTTCTCGTAACCGACATAGGCCTGGTCTTGAACAGTGGCAAACAAATCGAAGGGTGCTGGCGGGTTTTGGGCACGACGGCGCGCAGCCACATTTTTGGCATAACTGCGCCCAGCAACCGCTTGGGCCTTCAATGCTTCAGCCGGCCACGATGAGGGCATCTCTCCAAGTCCATACAGGTACTGGTCCATGCCTAGGTCTTGCAACACGACTCGCAACACACCCGGACTTGCAATAGTTATCGCAAGTCGCCCGTACTGGTATCGGTTACCGGTAGTCGAAACCCTCATTGGTCCGCCTCCGGCAAATGAAACATACAAGGTGTCAGCAGCACTACCTAAAGGGCCAAAGCTGGTCTGTCCATCTGCCTGGAACTGTTCGCCAATGGCATAAATATTCGTGTCTCCACCGCCTGGGGCACTGGTAATAGGCGTCCCATTGAGTTCAAAAGAAATAGCTCCAGTCGGAGTAACGACAGAGCTGGCAACCTCACCCAACAGCACCCGTATGTCGTCAGGCCCCGGCTGTATTTCCACCGATGTCGACTGGTAGTAATGCCCTAAAATCTGGGCATAGGTCGCACCGTTGGTAGCCCTACCCCTGGCTCCGTATTGGCTCATACCAACCCCATGACCCCAACCGCCACCATCAAAACGAAAACTTGGTCCCGCCGCCGCCTTTACTGAGCCACTTGGCTCTTCAGATTGTCCTACCGCACCAACATCGGCCAAGGGCCATAATGCCGCTACAACAGCGACGACCACTGGAAGCGCAACGCGAATAGAGACATTACGAAATAAAGGAAGCATCAAGAAACCTCGTTCTTTTTTGTACGCATTGCCCAAGCTGGCTCAACTCTAGCCGCTAGATTCCGACGGGAGTCGAGAACGTTTCCAATACCATAAGGCGGTACTTGTCATGTCTGGCATCTTGTCGAGCATAAAAACCAACAAATCAAAGCGGCTCCGAGTTGTTGGGGTTGGTATTCTTGGTCTTCTAGCTGGCCTTCTTCCCATGGAGATGACTGCCAGTGCTGCTGTTACCTCAATCACCTTGAGCACTTCTAGCGTTGCCGAGTCGCCTGACTACGCGGGCGAGGTCATGTCTGACAGCTGGGATTTCTCGAACCAGGAAGATTTCTGGACCATCGATAAGGTCGCCAGCGGTGGAACTACCAACATGTCCATCAATGGGGGCTTGCTATCCCTGGATGCAAATGCTGGAGGGTGGCTGACTCTAGCTGGAGCCCAAGTCACCGGCCATGTCCCACTGGACAGAGACCTCTCCTATTTCCCTATAGATCCTGCTCGCTACAATCGTGTCTCTTTTAGAATGTTCTCAAACGTCGAAGGACCGGCAGGAGTTTTCTGGTATAACTGCCCAACCCTTTTCCCTGAGTGTCAAGGTGGGTTTCCATTCCTGGCCAAAGTCGGGTGGCATTCTTATGACTTCCCAATGACGCCGGGATTTGCCGCAGCAGCACAACCTTGGTCAGGCAATATCACCGGGCTGCGATTAATTCCTATGGGTGCCTCAGCTGCCCACATCGCTCTGGACTGGGTCCGGCTTCATCAATCACAAACGCCTGTCACGTTAACCGTGGCTGCCAATGCCTCAAGCGCCCTCAGCGTCTACTGGGATGCTGACAAAGACATGGGCAACAACAACGCTGACAACCCGGGTTGGGGTTTAGTTACCTCAATTGCTAGTCCTACTGGGTCTAACGCCGTTAGCTTTCCAGCGGCTGCTTACCCACAAGGGAGCTATTCCTTCTATGCCACACAGGACGGAGCTACCTCTGGCTACAGTGCGGCTCTCACAATCAATGGCAGGCCTCAGCCTGTTGTAATCAACCCAGATCGCAAGGGTGGTGCAGATTACGCCACTATCATTCGAGGTGACGCCTGGGACTTCGCACAAGGCACTGACGTATCGTCTCTAACGAACGCTTATGGAACGGTCAATGGTACGTCTCTAGACGCC
>JBBSKG010000122.1:0-6188 GCA_038256565.1 Acidimicrobiales bacterium
CAACCATCAGTTGATAACGAAGATTGGTGTCGATCATTCCGAGGGTTTCTTCGTCAAGGTTGACGTTGTTGCCGTTGACACCAGTGGGAGACGTCGAGCGCCGCGTATCTATTTCGTTCTTAAGTGGGTTACCGCGACGCATTGCATCTCGCAGGTTTTCCTCAAATGAGACCCTATTAGCCAGAAAGCGAGGGGTCTCAAGGTTGGAGACGTTGTCAGCTGTGGCACGTTGACGAGCTGCCAGACCGCGCAAGGAGGCATGAATGGCATTCATGGTGAGGTCGTTCATCGTTGTGCAAACGGTGCTGGTTGACGGATCGGCATTTCGGCTTCCTCCCCGAAGGTCGGGTTATTCCGTGCTGCCGATCCGTGGCAGCTAGTTGCACTCCTTAGCTGTAATTGTGATCGGTAACTTGCCCCGTCACCTTGAGTGATTTAGGCAAATTTTCTCAACAATTAGCTATTAAAGAGAAGCGTCTATGAATTGTGGGTGCCGGTCAGCGACATTTCGTGCCAATTCATGGCTTACGGCGAGACCCTGTGCTGCCAGTCGAAGCGCATGTTCCACCTCTATTTCGAGGACTTTAATTCGATTTTGGAGATCACGTGCTTGAACAACCATGTGAGCGGGAATGGTCCCTAAATCTTTTGGAGGAATGAATGCGAGAGGGGTTTGGTACTCATCAACCATTGTTAGAAGATTGGCGTGCTCACCCACACAGGCAGTCTCGAGCTTGGAAACCTCATCGGCAATAGCCCCGAGGGTGAGTCGCCAGCTTTCTTCGTTCATGTTGTCGCGGGCCAGCTCTGGCTGGTGATTTGAGCAAGTGCTTGATGCCAGGCATCGCGAAGTGGATCAACCAAGCGGCGGCATTCTCCAACCTTTGCTGAGTCCTTCTTTACATTGGCTGAAATCAGCTCGGTTAGTAGGAATGCATAAAGTGACGCCAGTCCCGGGCCACCTTCCCATGCGGTGGGGTCGAGCCCGGTTCTAAGTTCCATGACGATTTCTTGCGCGTGGAGTAGTTGAGCAGAAGCAACGTCGAAATTTCCTGTTACGAGAGCATGCTCGGCGGTAGCCAGATCACGAGCGAGACGGTCGTAGAGCATGGTCACAAGTTTTGCTGGCGATACGGTGGTGACCGCATCATTGAGGTAACGGTCGCGCAATGCGGTTTTGTTCACGAGCTGGGTAGTCCCTTCGAGTTTTTATTGGCTCGAGTTGAGTGAGTTCACTTGGCCTGCGAGCCAGGAACCCTGGTTTCTAAGGCGTCCGAGCATTGTTTCTAGGCCACCGTATTGGCGCTTGAAACCCTTTTCACGCAAGCTGAGACGGTTGTCCCAACTGGCAATTTGGCTATCGAGTGCTTTGTTCTCGTTCTTGCGTCCTTCTATAGCAAGCGCTATCTGACCGGTGCCAAAAGCGGTTGCAGTTTTAGCTACCAGACGAAGTCGTTCGGCAATGCCATCATCGGTGGTTACGGCTGTATTGGCTTGAAAGAGGCTGGTGACAGCGCTGGGATCTTTGACATAGGCAGCGTTGAATTTGGCTTTATCAAAGCTGAGCATGCCGTCTTTACCAAGTGATATTCCTGCGTAGCCTCCACTTGAAAGAGTGCTTGCGCTAACTGAGTTTGTTACAGCGCTGGTAAGCGCTTGTTGAAGATTGCGTGTGAGTTGATCAGAGAGAAAGATGCCCGCTTTTTTAGAGGCAGGGTCGTAACCCGACTCTGCCTTGATGGCAGTAATAGCGCTATTGACAGCGCCAACCAGAGTGGCGACTTTGTCAGCGAGTCCATCGGAGTCGGCTGCAACGGTGATGGTGGCAGCACCAACGTCTTTCAAGGTAAGGGTGACATTTGGTAGCAAGGTGGTGATCGTGTTAGACGCAGAGGTAACTGAATAGGCACCTGGGCCTGAACCAACTTGAATGAGAGCATCGACACCTTGGGTCACGATGCCGTTGAAGTTCCCGAGAGCAGCGAGGTTGGTGGCGTCAACAGTGAATACCGACGCCGCCCCTGTCGCCTTTGCTGAAAGTTGTAGTTTGAAGGAGCCAGGAGCTACTTGAACAGCCGCTGCAGTGACACTAGCGGCGCTGGCATTTATTGCGGTGACGACCGATGACAATGAGCCGTCACCGTATTGAGCCGAGGTCAGCGTTGTGGAACCAATGGTGAAGTCACCTGTGGCTACCACAGTGGAGAGGCTTGCTACTCCGGTCGAAGAGACGAGGCTATGCGCCCCTGCCAGGTTAGTTACCGAGAAAGCAAGCGTTCCCGACGTTGCTCCGGTACCAGCAGTCGCAGCAACCTTTTCAGGTGCCGATGAAGTTGCCTTCATTAAGGACCAACCAGATGAGTTATTGAGCGCATTGCCTGCGGTCTCTATAGCCAAAAACTTGCTGTTCAAAGCCTGGTAGGCATCTATGCGTTTTTGATTTGTCGAACGTCTGGTTTGCAAGCGGACCTGAGGTTGGCGCTCAAGGTCCATGAGTTGTTTGATAAGCCCAGAGGTATCAAGACCGGAGACGAGGCCATCAACACTTGTAACCATGTCAGCTCGTCTCCTTCTTGTTGATTTGGTGGGCCAGGCTTATAGCCATAGCCAAAATTTGGCGTGACGGAAGCTGGTGAATGATTTCGCCAGTTTTTGCATCTCGAAATTCCATGACGTTGATACCAACCTCGCTATTGCGCCTAACTTCGGTTTTGACACCTGATTTCTCATCGGCGGCAGGTTGGTTGGCTTGAGGAGTTACTGGGGTGAATCCTTTTATTGGGGTACCCACAGGCTGAGCCTTGTCGGCCGGTCGCTCGTGCGGTGTGACTGGCATGACCTGGAAGTTCCCCACGGCACTTATGTCCATGTGGTTCTCCTTGTTGGTCCACGTGCGTCAAGGGTGGCCCGAGCCACCCTTGACGACGTGATTGCCTACACTTTCGAACTCAGCCTCGGAGGAGGGAGAGCACGGATTGTGGTGCCGAGTTGGCCTGAGCCAACATGGCAGTACCGGCCTGCGACAAGATCTGGGACCGGGTGAAGTTCACCATCTCAATCGCCATGTCCGTGTCACGGATACGGGATTCAGAAGCTGCAAGGTTTTCCATCGCCACGTTGAGGTTGGAGATAGTGTGCTCGAAGCGGTTCTGAACAGCACCGAGTTTGGCACGACCAGCCGAAACAGTGGAGATAGCAGCGTCAATTGAGACCAACGCAGCGGAGGCTCCACCGATAGCGGTGAAGTCAAGCGTTGCCACACCTAGTGAGGTTGCGTCATAGGTTTGACCCTGTGTAACGACAAGTGATTCACCAGCGTTGGCACCGATCTGGAATGTGCCGTTGAACGTGCCATCGAGCAGCTTGGTGCCGCTGTAGCGCGTTGTGGTGGCGATACGGGTCAGTTCAGTAGAAAGCTGGGTGACTTCAAGTTCTGCTGCATCACGGGCTGTGACATCGGCAGAACCTTCGTTCGCAGCCTGAACAGCCAGGTCACGCATACGCTGCAGAATGGCATGGGTTTCGGTGAGCGCACCTTCAGCGGTTTGCACGACCGAGATACCATCTTGAGCGTTACGTACGCTCATCTTCAAGCCGCCGATTTGTGAGCGCAGGCGCTCAGAAACCGAGAGACCAGAAGCATCGTCGGCTGCACGGTTGATACGAAAGCCTGAAGACAGCTTCTCGAGGCTCTTTGCCATTTTGTCATCCGTCACCGAAAGGTTCCGATATGCGTTCATGGCGGCAATGTTCTGATTGATACGAAGACCCATGATTTCCTCCTTGAGTGGGTCGAGGCCCCATTCCCTGGGGCCTTTATGGTTCGCCGTGATTCACGGCTCCCCAAAGTGATCGGCGCACAGGTTGGCGACTTGAGTGTTTTTATATTTTTGTTTGGTATCTGCTGTGGTTATTTATGCAAAGGTCCTGTCGGCATGTTCTCTGATGGCTTGAGCTTGTTCTTCGGCGCCTAGTTCTTCCAGTGCTTCACCAAGTGCAATACAACGTTCGGGAGTTGTGGCTGCACTCGATATGAAGATAGGCAATAGTTCGGGTGCGAGTTCGTCTAGTTCTACGAGCACGTCCACAAACAATTCACTAGGGATAGTGGCTGCCAAGCTGGGCACACAGTTGCTTCCACGTTCGTCGTTAAAGGCCCCAACGGCGACAGCCACCGCCTGGAGACGTTGGCGTGGTTCGAGTCGCTCAGAGTTGGCACGCGCAATGAGAGGACAATGCTGAGGGAGGCCTCCACTACGTAGTCGAGTTGCCCATTCCATACAGGCCAAAGTGTCGAGTCGTGGACCGTGATGGGCAGCAAAGCCGAGCAACCTTGGGTCTTTAGGAAAACGTTCCCATAGCGTGTTTCCAAATGCATCGGCTGCGTTGGAATCTATGAATATCATTTGGGCTAGTACTGCCCTCATCTGTTCTTCGGGGAGAACGTCCACCACATCGTTAAGGTCACGACCAGTGTGCCACTGAGCGACCACCAGAGGGCCCCATGCGTTTGAGACGGGTTGTCGTTGCACGACTTCCAAGAGGGCCTCAGCTCCTTCGAGCCAAATACCTCCTGCAACAAGGGCTAAACCTTTGCGGGTCAACACCGTGTCGTTGTTTATGCTTATACCGTCGTCGTCCCAGAGTTCATCTAGGTTGTTCAATAACTCAAGAGCTCTGTCGTGTTCGCCTAGAAAGAGTCGAGCACTTCCCTCTAAATAGTCACAAACAGCGGGTCGATCGGAGAGGGGCCGAAGTTCGTTTACCCACTCCATTGCCTCAGCAGGTCGACCACTTGACAACAAGAGCTCGGCACCAAATCGCAGTGCTGCTCGTCGTATAGCTACTAGCCCACCCCTGTCTTTTGCCTCTCGGCATCGTTCGATGGCTTCTTCATGGCGTCCCGCAAAGGCGAGTGAACGGGCCAGGTTGAAAACCAACATCGAACGATCACTCGTGGTGTCTGTTGCAAGCTCGGCTTCTGCCAGCTTTGTGTTGCGCTCACCCTTATTGCGTTTTTCAACCAACTCAGGCAAGTAACCCGTATGGATTATCTGCAAATTGTCGATCATTCCCCGAGGAAGCGGTGCCTGACCAGGTCGTGCAACAACTTGCTCGTGGAGGCGCCCCACCCACTGTCCTCGGACACGACGGAATAAACGACACCCTTTGTGCTGCATCCCGTTTCCTTCGCCGGGGGCTAGATTGTCAATGACCACCAAGATGGCGTCATCGGTACTTGGGTCACGAAGCAATGTCCGTGTTGCCTCAATGTCTCCGACGATTGTTTCGTCGGCATCGATGTGCAGAATCCATTGGCCTTTGCAGTGCTCTAGGGCAGCATTACGAGCCCGTCCAAAGTCGTCGTCCCAATAACCTTCGATGACCCGAGCACCATATTGACGAGCAAGTTCAACAGTGCCATCGGTCGAGCCTGTGTCGTAGACGACGATCTCGTCGACAAGACCTTCGAGCGAGGCAAGGCACTCGCCGAGAATGGCTTCTTCGTCCTTCACGATCATGCAGGCAGAAACCAAGATGGGCGCAGTCTGATTGTCGGCACGAGACTCGGCTTGCGCCCCTCGTTTCGCGTGAAAGAGCTTCGCGTTGTCCTGTTGGATGGCATACCAATCAATCCCGTTGGCCTCAAAGGTCCGGTGCCCATGGTGGTGAACGAATGATCCGTGGGTAATCAAGAGACGCAAGCCCGCCTCACGAATGCGGGCGCAGAGGTCGTCATCCTCGTAGCCACCGATGCCAAAGCCTTCGTCGAAGCCGCCAAGGTTTTTAAATGTTGATCGCCGAACCGCAAGACAGAATCCGACGAGGAAACGGGCTTCTGTGGTCTGGCCCTGATGCGTCGCCTCCCAGTGGCGTACGAAAGGACGAATTTTGGCGATCTGGGCGACCTCGTAGTCCACGGTTTCCACGAGCTGCGGTCCGGATACGAAATTGGATCGCGGCCCGGTGGCACCGACTGTCTCATCACTGAACGGTGCCAGCAGCGTGTCGAGCCATCGTCCGGCGAGCAAGGTGTCGTTGTTGAGAAAGACGACAACATCTCGCGAGGCCAGGGCTGCCCCTTGGTTGCAGCCAGCTGCAAAGCCCCGATTCTCGGGGTTGGTCACGACCCGGACCCAAGGAAAACGCCGAATGCCACCGCCGGTTCCGTCGGTCGAGCCGTTGTC
>JBBSKG010000123.1:0-6148 GCA_038256565.1 Acidimicrobiales bacterium
CCCCATCGGCCAACGCACCATCGAAGTGGACGGCGAGGAGGTCGTCGTGGCGCCGAACATGGGCCTCTTCACCCAGCCCCTCTCGTTTATCGGGCTCCCCGTGATCTCCGTACCAGTGGTCACCGCCCTTCCCCTGCCACTGGGTGTCCAAATCATTGGTGCCCCCTATTCCGAGGCAACCGTCCTGCGAGTCGCCGCCGTCCTCGAATCGACAGGCGTCGTTGCCGCCCCCATCGCCTGACTTTTCAAACTGACAGGGCCATAAATCACGCTGCTACGCCCGAATGAATCCAAAGTTCATAACTCAATCGCTCCAGTCTTCAACATGAAGATTGGGGATATGAGAAAACGTCTGGTCATTTGTTACTAATACTGCACCTGAACTTAAGGCATGTGCAGCGATGAGCATGTCGAGCGAACCGAGTTTCTTACCCTTGCCCTCCATGTCTGCCCGCAGGGTTCCATAACATTGGGCGACCGCCCTGTCCCATGCAAGCACATCGACTCGCCGCAAAAACTCACCGACCACTAGATGCAACCTCTTTGCATCAGGCCGTTTAGCAAGGCCAAAATACAACTCGCCTTCGGTGATTGCTGAGATACAAAGAGACGTCATTGGTGCGGCCATGACACTGCTGACCATACCTGGGTGCTCCTTGATCAAATCGCTCACCGCGTTGGTATCGAGCATGTACTGGGTCATTCATCCCATCCGTCCAAGGGGTCCCGGTCACTTTGCCCTTGGCGACGTTCCTCCTTATTAAGGAAATCAGCTGGCAGATCTGCACCTTTAAGTGCAATAAAGAAGTCCCCCCAGTCATCGGGCTTGCGCGACAAAATGACATCGCCCGTTTCGGCATCCTTACGGATAAACACTTCCTTGGTATCAAAACGAAATGCTGCCGGAAGACGTACCGCTTGACTACGACCATTAGTGAACAACTTCACAACCTTGCTCATTGCTCTAACCCTCTCTCGGAATTCACTAGACAGTTGGTATATATCAAAGTATATGCCTGGCTGGGACCTTACTGCCTAGGCCCTCTCAGGAAGCCTACTTACCGCCACTGATGGCAGTGAGTTGAGAAAAGGCCTGCGAATTTGCCGGTTCAGATTTGCGTCAGATGGTCCCGCTGGACCGTTTAAAATCAGGTAGCGGGAATTGTCTCGATTGAGTATTGCTTAATCGCATCGTCTGAAGTCATGATGGCAAGCCGTTCGCTCATGGCCTGGGTAATGAGCATTCGGTCAAATGGGTCTCGATGCAATAAAGGGAGCGAGCCTGAAGCCAATGCATGTGCGTGAGTCACGTTTAGACCTTGCAGTGAACTTGAGCGCATGCGATCAGGCACGTAACGCTCGGGTGAGTCAGGGACTCATGGCTCGAAAGTCGCCAGCGTTACTTCGTCTAATGGAGCATCAAAATCTTCGGGAACGTGCATCTTGCCGACGTCGACTCCAAGAGTTCGAGTTCGCTGTGGGCAAACAGCGACGATCTTCGCTACTGGCTCACCAGAACGAGTAATGACGACATCTTCTCCTGCAGCGACTCGACGCAAGAGAGCAGACAGTGTCGTTTTCGCTTCATGCACTCGGACTTCCACGCCTTCATTCTAGGTTAGCTAACTACTTAGTCGATATAACTTATTCCATGGCCAAGATCCGTGAATCGACACAAATACATGCGAATTGTCGGTACATTGTTGGCCGCCAAACAATCACTTAAACGTGAAAGAACCCGGGCAACGTGACCCGGGTTCTTTCCTTAGTACTTGTCGATTGTCCTTAGGTATTATTGACCGCTACCAGAACCTGATCCTGACCTACCGGAGTCGGAGTCAAAGTCAAAATCTGAGTCATGCTCGGGAACAGTTTGGGTTGGAGATGGAACCGTTTGGGCTGGTGGGTTTGATGGAGGAGGAACAAAGTCGTTGCGTCCTTTGTCGCCATCACCCCTCTTGTCACTTCTATCTTCACGCTTATTCTCACGAGCTTTCTTCTCTTGCTCACGCTCATTCTCGCGAGCTTTCTTCTCAAGCTCACGCTCATTCTCGCGAGCTTTCTTCTCAAGCTCATTCATTTCCGAATACTCTTCGCGAGACTTGTTCTTACGATCTGCCTTGTCACCAGGCTCTTCTTCTGATTCGTCTTCAGTGTCGCCTGCCAGGAACTTGGCCCATTTTTCTTCTGCCTTTTCCATGGCTTTCGTGCACTTCTCGCCGACCTTGTCTCGGGCATCTTTATAATGCTCGTCGAGCTTGCCTGAAGCTTTCTTGTTATCTATTTGAGAACTCTGCTTGGCATATTGCCCATCGACTTTTGCCATAGTCCGATCACAGTGTTCCTTAATAAAAGCCTTCCTCGCTGCGAAATCTTCAGCTGACATAGGTACATCAGGAAGACTGACATCAGTAGTCATATCGGGAGTACTTATTCCAGGAACCGTCACGTCAGTTACGCCATCATCGACGCTATCAAGCAGACCATCCACCTTGAAATCGAAATCGGCAGCGACGTCGCTTGCGCTATCGGGGTCTGGAATCTCAAATCCAATCACGCTGACTGTGTCAGCAACAACCGATTGCATTGGGCCTGGTAGTGCACCGGCGGCACCTAGGCTCCCAACGGTTGCTGCTGTTGCTGCACCGGCTAAAGCAACTTTGCCTGCCATGGTGGCAAAAAGGGCTCCTATCATTTTTCGTGTTCTCCGTTTCGGTAGCTCGGCTACCTGCAATGCAGGCCCGGTGGCGTTGCTTGCTGTCCTCGCGGACAGTTCGCCTTTGTCGGTTGGAATGAGACCATCAGCCAATAGCGATGCGAGTGCCGGTCCAACCTGAGGCGTATGCGACAGATAGTTCTGGCGAATCTCTTCGACGAAAGCAACTAGACCATTGAACTCATCGCTAGGCATTGCACTGCCAGCAAGGATTTGGTCAATCGTTGATTCGTCGAGTCGTGATTGGCGTTTCATCTCACTGGGGTAAACGTCGTCATGTGCCATGAGGGGTACGCTCCTCAGACATTTTTTTTCTTAACGTCTTTAACCCGCGACGTTGCAAAGCCTTTACAGCCCCAACGCTCTTACCAACTGCATGCGCAACTTGTTCTACCGTGAGGTCACCAAGAATGCGCAGCAACAACACATCGCGCTGATCAGAGACAAGGGTGGCCAGTCGTTCACGCACTGACGCTTCTTCCATGCCAACAAGTTCGTCGCTGTCGCTAGCATCAGATAACCCCTCTGCACGTTCAGGCGATAGATACTCAGAAACGGGCCGTCGGGAAATGTGTCGACGCTCGTCAATAAGCCGATGGTGAGCAATGGTCAAGACCCACGAACGGAAAGATTCCTCATTGCCATCGAAACCATCAAGGCGGGTGAATGCACGAAAGAACACATCATTTGCAAGACCATCAGCATCGGTAGCCCCCTGAGCCTTGAGGTAACCCGTCACCGTGCTCGCTAACGACTCAAACAGGCAGGCAAATGCCCAAGCAGCACCTACCCTGGCCGCTGCCAAAACCTCAGGAAAAGACTCACCGATACGGCCACCACCCCGAGGTAATCGCTCATCGGCACCAGTATCCACGGCCTATATATCGGCTAATTACCCCACCACTGAAGAGCGACGGCGCTTAGGCCTTACTCCCATACAGACAGCAATTCGCAATTGAGGCTTAAGGCTTCCGACAAGATCGACCTCAACATCACCACTTCTAGACCAATACCCCCCAACGTAACGTGCTTGTCCAAAACGCTCATCTGGCAACAAGGCCCGATCTCACAGGAATCGTGCTCCCTCGATGGCCCGATCGCACCACCAGCGGAGCTCCGCTTCGTCGCCGAGCGCCTTCTCCCACCCGAAGATCACAAGTGCCCCAAGCAGACAAAGCCCGACTTGGCGTTCGTACCAACCCTCGGTCGCTATGCCGTGGCCTTCGAGCGAGCTTTGGAATGCTGCAATGGCGTTCTCCTTCGACTGAGGGAGCCGCGCCTGGTTGATAGCTAGATACCAGGCAAGGTCGAAGGCGGCAGGTCCCTCGCCCGGATAGGTCCAGTCGATCAGGATCGTACGCCCGTCGCCTGTCGTGCCGACATTGCCGAGCTTCCAGTCGCCGTGTAGGAACGTCAGCGGCGTCGAGCGCACAGCGGCAACCAGTGGGTCCTGGTCGCGACGCAATGCCTCGATCAGGGTCACCACCTCCCGAGGTGCGCGTACAGCGAAGTTGCGCCAACCATCCATGGCGATGCGAGGCACCGGGTCGCGCCAACCGTGAGTCTCCTCGATGAAGAGCGACGCATCGCCGAACCAACACCAGCGCGATGCCAGAGGCACCAGGCCCACGTCGTCTCTCCAGTCCCACATCCGCGCCGACAAGGCAGCGAGGTCGTCGAGGTAGCCGAGGTGTCGATCGAGATTGAGGGGCTCGTCGCCTTCGGGAACAAGTCCATCGGCGAGATCACGCATAAGGATCGCCGCCCCCCAACAATTGCGGCCAATGCCCGCTGCGACACCGATGACGCCATGCTCGATCCGTTCAGGGATCGTGTCCATGAGACCCGCCGCCCACACCTGGGCAGGGTGGCAACCGACATCGCCGTTGAACCGCATGGTCCAATCGGAGTCGACGTGAATGTGCTTGAGGATGTGCCACTCGCCGTCGATCCTCACCCGCTCGAACGCCGATCCCGACTTGGAGTCGGAGGTGAGAAATGGAACTCGCTCGTCGACATCGGCGAGCAACTCGTCGAGTGATCGGGCAACGGGTTGGGGTTGAAGAATCATCTCCATGACCACAGCATCGCATCCCGTCCTGCAGGAGTCCTATCATCGGCCTATGCGAGTTCTTTTCACGGCGACGTCCGGCTGGGGCCACATCCACCCGATGATGCCGTTAGCCCGGGCGTTTGTCGATGCCGGCGACGAGGTGTTGTGGGCAACCGGAGCAGAGCCGGCTGCCCGCCTCGAGCAGGACGGTTTCCGGGCGACTTCCTCCGGCCTGGGTCAGCGGGAAGGGATGGCGACGTTCCTCCGGCGCTTCCCCGAGCGCGATGCGCTTCCCCGGCCGGAGTGGCCCGATTTCATGTTTCCGAGACTGTTCGGAAGCGTCCTGGCGGCACCGATGTTGGCCGATCTCCTGCCGATTGCCCGGGCATGGTCACCTGATCTGATCGTCAATGACGCGGGGGACCTGGCCGGTCCGATCGTGGCAGCTGGCATGGGTGTCCCTAGCGTCACGCACGCCTTCGGCGCTCTCCTGCCGGCGGCCCGTGTCGCGACGGCGGGCGATCAGGTCACCCACCTGTGGACCGAAAACGGTCTGGATCCGAGACCCTACGGGGGCCTGTACGACCACCTGTACCTGGACATCTACCCCCCGAGCATGCAACCCACGGAGCGGCCGCATGTCCCGGCGACCCAGCTTCTCCGCCCGGGTGCCTTCGCTACCACCGGCGACGAAGAGCTGCCCGCCTGGGCGACCGAGTCGTCGGTTACGCCACTTGTCTACGTCACGTTCGGCACAGTGTTCAGCGACGACACAGCGTTGTCGACGGTGCTCAAAGCTGTGCGTGAGCTTCCGGCGCGCGTGGTCGTGACGGTTGCTCCTCATGGCGATCCATCGGCGCTCGGACCGCAGCCGGACAACGTTCACGTCGCTCGCTACATCCCCCAGGACCAACTCCTCATGCATTGCGCGGCGGTCGTGTCCCACGCCGGATCAGGGACATTCCTAGCGGCTCTCGCAGCAGGCCTGCCGCAGCTGTGCCTTCCGCAGGCTGCCGACCAGTTCCTCAATGCGGCAGCGTGTGCCCGTGCAGGGGTCGGTCTCGGCATCGAGCCTGGCGATGTCTCCGTCGAGCTGGTGCGTGACGCCGTTGCACGCCTGTTGTCCGACCCCACCTTCCATGTGGCGACACAGCGTGGAAGCGACGAGATTGCCGCTATGCCGTCCGCTCGCGAGGTGGCAGAGCGCCTGCACTTCGACTACGCCTGACCCCTCAATCCCCTGACGCATAGGGTCCCGTTCATCTCGTTCGTGGACAAAGATGAGGGGGACCCGTTGCTTCCCGAGAGAAGCGAGCGTTCCCGATGACAATCAAGGCAAAGTTGCACATCCACCCTTCCGCATGGCATCAGCATCCGGC
>JBBSKG010000124.1:0-6011 GCA_038256565.1 Acidimicrobiales bacterium
AGGTGGTGCAGCGTAGTGTCTTTGGTCCCAACGATTTCAGGACACGTCTTTCCGAGGGTTAATCCGAGGGTTAAGAGGTGTGACGACGATGCGTATTAGCGGGGATGGGCTTAGTACCAGCGGCAAGAGCCAAATCGTCTGCCGCAACCTGCGCAAGAGTTGCTTCAGACAAAACATCAACAAGGGACTGCTGAGCCGATGCCCACACATCATGAAGCGCGCACACATTGTCCCAATGACAAGGTCCACCTCGCAGCGCGCATTCTTGTGCGGTGAGAGCCCCCTCCAACGCCTCGACGATATGACGAATCGTGATGTCTTCAGGTATTTGAGCAAGGGCGTAGCCACCGTTTGGACCTGACCGGGAAGTAACCAAACCAGCACGCTGCAACTCTTGAAGTACCTGATGAAGAAAGCCTTTAGGAATGTCCATCGCCGCGCCGATATCTATTGCCTTGGCTGAGCTGCCGTTCTGATGAGCAAGGAAGAGGAGCGAGCGAATGGCGTAGTCGGTCCGCCGGGTTGGGACGAGCTTCACCCTGTCGAGGGTAGTACCGTTCGCTCTTCTTCTCGCGAACTTGAAATACCCACCTCGCTGAATCGGTACCAGGTTTTCGTTTCGAAGTCGAAGAGCTGACACGAACGAAAGATAAAACGAACCTCTGACCATGAGAACCGATACTCGTGGATGTATTGGCCCCAGTCGGCCTTGATGGCTGCATAAGCAGGGGCCAAGTTGAAGAACGGCACCCTCATATCAACATGGTGGGGAACGTGGACCAGTATGCGATGTGTCAATAACTCGCTCACCCTCGAGCACCGGACCACGGTTGAACAAAACACTTGGCCAATTGTCGAGTTCCATTCATCTCGAACATCGAAAAAAGGCACTGCTGGATGTGTGTGATGTATGTAGACAAAGAACGCAATCACGTACGTGAAGACGGCAAAGGGAACAATGACAGCAGCGAAAACGCCAATCAGACCCCCAGCAAACAACCAGGCCAGGAGCGAGAAGATGATTGCAAACACCAGGGTTCCCAGCTTGGACAACCTGAACCCGAGACGATGGTGCCCGTGCTGAGGCTTAAAACGCACCATGCCCGTCCACCACACCCGCAACAGGTAGTGCAGCCCACATGTGAACACACTGCGCTCGCGGCGATAGACGAAGCGAGACCACCATCCCAAGGACTCGTATTGTGTCGGCGTAAACGGCCGCCAAATCCAATCAATCGGGCTAAAACTCGTGAAGCCGTGATGCACTTTGTTGTGGCCATAAGACCAAAGTCGGTACATATTCAGCGAAGGCAACATAAGCAATGTTCCAAGCACCTCAGACACGAACTTGTTGCGAAACAAAGCACCATGGGCAGCGTCGTGCGCCCATACGAACATGATGGCAACCGCTCCACCAGTAAGAATGCCGCCAACAAGTTGAATCGCTGGATGGTGGCTGGTGAAAACCAGGGAGAGCGCTGCGACATAAAGAGATAGGTCGACCACCATCCAGGCGAGGGCCTTGAACGTTGAACGTCGATAACAAGACTCAGGAATAGATTGACGAACAGTCCCGAGCTTGACTCGTCGAAGCGCCATGTAATCAACAGACACGACACCCATAGAAGCGGCTTTCACAAACGTCGCTTTCACTGGAACGACGCTCAGAAACAATGGCATTACAAGCAAGGTTCGGGCTTAAGCGACATTTCGAGCCGGGCCGTCTCCGCAAGGTGATGTTCTTTGGGACATGCGACCTTCATGTGCAAATCACACCGCGAACAAACCCAAGAGTCACTTCCCTGTTTCTGCCACATCGTGTCACCACAAGAAGGACAGAGCTGCTGCCAGATGGAGCAATCAAACTCAGCAAGACGTTTAGAGCTAAGCGGACACCCTTTGCCATGACAGATGGGCCATGCCGGATCAGGTTCGATGCACGCCACCGGGCACTTGGGAACGCACAGACCGCAGTCATCACAGGTGTATGGGTTGATGGCAAAAATTCCGAGAAAGCTGTCGGTCTTTGCAAGCGCACCCGTGGGACAGGCATACTCGCAGCCCCCACACCCAATACAAGCCTCGGCAACTACTCGAAAGCTCACGAACGTTCCTTTCTCGACATCAATCCTTGGTGAAAACAGTCCTCTCAACTTCCTAAATAAATCAACTTCTAAATGGGCGCTGTCACCTTGGGAGAAGTATCCATAGGGTGGAACTCAGGCAAGCCGGTAAGGCATTCAGCGCAAGCGAACTCCGGGGCTGCCACGCCTTTACTGGTGTAACGTTTGGCATACGCTTCGCCATCCCACTCCCACCAGCCATATGGGGCGTCAACTACTCGCCTTAAGTCCGTGTCACACGTGGGACATGTCAGTGTCGGGGTACTCATAATCATTCTCCTTGTCGTGCCGTAGCGCATGAGGCGGCAGCATCAAAGACGCACTGCAGCGTCTGGTTATAACGAAAAAACATGTCGACTCCCATGGCATCGGGACCCTTGACCGCTATGCAGTCGCCGAGGAGGACCAAAGAACTGAGGGTCTGTTCGCCTGCAGCCATGCCATTGGCCGCGATATTGCCGAACATTTCCTTCCAGCGATCCAGGTCGCCGACAAGCCAGCAGTCAAGCTTCTCTGGTCCTCCCGGCTCAAACATCGTTACCTGTTCGCATCCGTACTCACGAAGACGTAATGCGACAGCGAACGGCGCAGCCGAATCACGGCGCATGACCACACCAATGTCCATGTCACACCAACCAAGGTCTTGATAAATCTCGGGGTGGGCATTCATTTCCTTGGCCAATGCCTCGAAGAGTTCAATACTGTCCACGGGAATATCCATGGTCAAAGTTGCTGGCGAGGTAGTCATCACGCCACCTCCAACTTCGTGCGGTCGATGCCCATCATTTCTAACGGAATGAGGGTACGTTCGATCCGGTTGATACCTGCACGCTCGCAACGAGCGAGGTAGGAAGTGAACATCTTGGCCATTAGCTGCTGCAAGAGAGGGAAGCCCTTCTCCTCAACGTTCGCTGTGCCGCCGGCAAGCAAGACAGCGAGCGCAGTAAACACCTCGGGCTGCATCGTGAGCTGAGCGATCACGCCTTCGCCGACATCGAGCGCTTCGTGAATCTCTTCAGCAACATCAGGGTCGGCCTCGACGGCCTGGCGAAGATGCAACGTGCCGTAGGCAACGTGGCGAGCCTCGTCTTGCATGGCCATGCGGAACATCTTCTTCTCGACATGGGTAGGCGAGATCAGCTCGCCTTGGCGAAAGATGTCGAGCACAAAACCCTCACCCAATAGGTGCAGCAAAGCAGAGGCCTGAGTGAAGCTCTTGGCCTGGAGAATCGTGCGCAAGAGTTCCTCGGTACCTTTGCCTGCCTTGAGAAGACCACCACCATTGGCCAACGCCCGCTTTCGGAACACCTCGGTATGGCGCATCTCATCCATGATCTGAGTGCCAAGAAACATTTTGGCCTCAACGAAATCATGGTTCACCCGCCACAGCCACTTGGCGGGAAGATCGGCAGCAATCATCTCGACCTCAGTCAGCAATGTACAAAGCTGACACATGGCATGTTCGACATCGGGGTCGAGCGGCTGCAACTCACCCCAAGGAATGTCCTTGGTGGCAGACCACTGACGAGCAACCGCCTCTTCATAAAGTTCGGATACATTCTGCGCCCAGACATCAGACTTACGGTTGAGCAGGTAGCCCATATCGGGAACACCTTCGGGAACCGCCGAGCCGCGCGGAGCCATGGTGCGAAGAGGCGCAACATCGGGAATCTCGCCATAGCTGCCCACGGCAATGTCCATCATCGTCAGGCCACGGGCACTCGGTTTGGCCACCACCCCCCACTCACTCTTGACGCCCCGGAGCCAGGACCAATCAAGAGCCATGCCCATAGGCCCGACCTCGGGCAGCTCAGGCCCCGTGTGCTCAGTAAGTTCCCTCGAATCGATCGCCATGATCATTCCCTTCCCTATTCTATAGTTCCTAGCTTTAGGTTAGCTGGAATCCGGGCTAAGCGCTAGGGTCTTTCGTCCTAGAAACCTGGGCGTTCAGGCCTATGCTCAAAAGGCAAAAGTCAATCGGCGATGCGCAGTGCCACTGCAGGCTTGATACGTGCGGCCCTGTAGGCAGGGATCATGGTAGCGATCAGGGAAACGGCAAGGGTCGCCAGCACGAGTTGCAGGATCTCTCGCTCAGAGACGCTGAATGCCAACCTTGTCCCGAGGATCTCCGTGCTGGTGACGACGTTATAGGCCGTGATCGTGGCCAGCACGACACCGATGACGATGCCCTCGAATGCCACGAAAGCAGCCTCTATAAGAAAGCTAGCGCCCACTCGGGCTGGCATGAATCCAAGAGCTCGCAGCACCCCGATCTGGCGGCGGCGTTCACGCACCGCTCGAACCATGACCACTGCAAGGCCAGCAACACCAGCAATCAGACCCAAGCCCAGATAACCGCGGGCAAGCTCGAAGAACTGGCTCTCGGTCGCAGCCATGTTGGCCACAATCGCCGAGAACGGCTCGACCTCGGCACCATTGGCCCGATAGGTGCGCATCAGATGCTCCGAGAAGGTCTGAGGATCGACACCGTCGAGCGCCACATAGGCTCGGTTGGGAACCAGACCCGCACCGAACAATGCACGTGCGCCTGCTCGACCGTAGAGCGCGCCGTTGAACGCAAGGTCAAGCTCGCCCATAGCTGCCACCTTCACGCGTCGACCGGTGCCCGACAGAGGATCCGTGATGTCCATCACGGTCCCGACGCCGATGGAGCCGATCGGTCGCTCGCTGCCAAGTTGCAGGAAAAGCGGATCGACGATGATCAAGCCGGGGTTGGTCAGGACGGCTCGGTAGACCGCCAGGTCGTTGGGGTAATCGCCCCGATCCCGCAACGTCGGGGGGCCAAGCTCAAGGAACTTCTCGTCGAAAGCCGAGAGCAACCACTGTGCAGGTTTGTCGCCTTGGACCGTGAACGTCGAGGGGACCGTGGCGAACGATGCGAGGCCCGATACCTCGGGCTTGGCTGCGACCTCATCAAAGGAAATGGGGTTGGCCGAGCTCGAGCGCATGGCCACGTCGAAACCCCCAGCCATGCGGTGCTGGAGATGGACGAGGCGCCCGTCGAGAATGCTCGAGAGGATGGTCACGAAGGTGAGGGTAAACACGACCAGGGAGTACATGGCCACCGTCAAGCCCGTACGCATCAATCGATAGAGCGGATAGGCGAGACCGAGGTGCACAGACAGGGCTCGATCGCCACCCCCGAGGCGGCGCAACACGTTGGCGATTCGCTCCTGTTGTGCGGTTACCAGGGCAACGGCGGCACCGGTCAGCGCTATGCCCTGGGCTACGAACAAGGTGATGTCGCTCGTCTCGACCACTTCATCGGCGACGAGGCGCAGTGAGAACGTTCCCCATGCAAGAGCCAACAGCGAGACCACTGTGATCAACCCTCGCCCGGGCTCGGGGCGACCGAGCAAGGGGACCAAGGCAGCTAGGGCGATCAGTGGTCCGAGAAGAATGCCGAACTGGCCATCCGATGCAAAACCCCACACGGTGAACCCCAGCCCGACGCCGAGGCCAACCCATCCCAGCAGCAGGCTTCGCCAACTTGACTGCCGGGCAGGTGGCGCCGGTAGGTTTCGAATGGCGCGGATCACGTTAATGCGGCTGATGCGGACGCTGGTCCCCACTACCGTGATCATCGAGATGACCGTTCCGACGGCAAACCCCTGCCACAGGCTGGAGAAATCGGCAAAGAAACGGAGTCGCAAGCCCAGCTCGCCGCCAACCGAGAGGATGGCACGGGCCACCAGGATCACAATCACCCGCCCCAGGCCGAGTCCCACCAACGAACCAAGCACGGCCGCCTGGGTTGCCGGTTGCAGCAAGGCAAAGTTGTTGATGCGGGCCGCCAGCGCGGCACTCACCCGCGCCGACGGATTCGCCAACGCGCTACCGCAGCCGATACTGCCGTTTGGATTGCTG
>JBBSKG010000125.1:0-5846 GCA_038256565.1 Acidimicrobiales bacterium
ACCTGGGTCGCATGGCCGTGTTCATTGACCCCGTAGGGGCGGTTTTTGGTATCTGGCAGCCCGGAGAACACATAGGTGCCGAGGTAGTAAACGAGCCAGGAGCCATGGTTTGGAACGAACTCATGACCACCGACACCAAGGCCGCTGCCGAGTTCTATACCTCGGTGTTCGATTGGACCGCAACAGTCAATGACCCTGATGGACCAATGCCATATACCGAGTTCAAAGTTGGCGACCGATCCATTGCCGGAATGATGGGGAAACCTCCAACAGTTCCTGCCGAAGTGCCACCAAACTGGTTGGTCTATTTCGCGGTTGAAAGCGCAGACGCAGCGCTTATTGAAGTTGAGCGCCTAGGCGGTTCTATCCTCATGCCCGCAATAGATATGGAATACGGACGTTTCGCAGTCATTGCCGACCCAACCGGTGCACCCGTGAGCATCATCCAGATGCCTTCCAGTTCCGCCTGATCAGTAATAACAGAGTGACAAAACCAATGAATGCAGAAGCGGCCACAGCGCCAGCAGCAGTGCGACTTATCGCCCAGTCGCGGCTGGTGGCGCTTAGTTGACGGCGCTTGTCGAAGTTAGGCGTCCAGACCACTTCTCCGTTGGCTACCTTCGCTCCTTTGGCATCTACCTGGCCCGGTAGATCAACGGTTAGTTGCAAACTTATGGCTTGTTGCACTTCCTTGGCATCAAGACCAAAGCTCGTTCCCTCAAGCTGAGTGCGCAGAGCTTCGTCGCCAAAGCGCTCGATGCCGCCTGTGAGGTCAAGGTCTCCCTCGAATGTCCACGCCCACCACAAAGGTTTGCGCTCTCGATTCAACCTGAGACCACTCAATGGTCCTTTAGCCCCGCTTACCTCGTCTAGAACTCTTGTTGCCTCATCAGGCGTGCGAAACCCTTTGGTCGCTTGCACCACGGTCTTAGATCCACCTTTCGTTGAGCCAATAGGTGTTGGACCAGTGACCGTCCAGCCGGTGGCTTTAAGGTCATCAACACGCAGTTGTGCTTCCAGGTTTGGCATCCGGGCAGTCGCCTCCTCATCGAGTATTGCCGTTACCCCAACGGTGCCAGAACCGTTTGGTTTAGCGTCGATAGCTACCTCAATATCAAGCTTGCAGGCTGCGCTAACAAGCAAGAGAGCAGCCATAGATATACCCTGCAATGCTCTAAGAGGATCAGCGGATAGGTTCACCTTGTGCGTGTCGAACGATTCGTTTTGCCAGTCTTCGCCTGACAAAACAGGGCCCTGTATCTGATGGAGCCCCACCGAGTCGCTGGGGCTCTAAGAAATTGCGAACGGAAAATAGAAATTGCCACAGCGACACCGTAGTTGAGGGCTGAAAACGCCTGTGACCCCCGCACAAGCGAGGGCCACAGAATCGTTCAGTTTATGGCTGAAACAGCTAGAGCGCTGGACCCGCCTCGGCAAGTTCTGCAGGTGGTGGCACAAAGCCCTCGGCTGCTTTAAAGACAATCTCACCGTCTTCAACATCGACCGAAATCATCTCTCCCGCTCGGAACTCTTTTAAGAGGATCCGTTCAGAAAGTGGGTCTTCGATCATTCGTTGAATCGCACGACGCAACGGGCGAGCACCAAGAGATGGGTCATAGCCTCGATCGGCCAAGAGCAACTTCGATGCAGGGGACAGCTCAAGTCCTAGCCCCTGGGCAACAAGCTGGTTCTGTAGGCGCTTGATCATCAGATCGACAATCTGTGTGACCTCTGGCTTGGACAACTCGTGGAAGACGATGGTCTCGTCAATACGGTTCAAGAACTCAGGACGGAAATGTGCCTTGAGTGCATCGTTGACCTTTTCTTTCATACGCGAGTACGAAACCGCTTCGTCCACCTTGGTGAAGCCAACGTTGGCCTTACGCAGATCGGCTGTGCCCAAGTTGGAGGTCATGATCAACACGGTGTTGCGGAAGTCAACCGAACGACCTTGCGCATCAGTTAAACGACCTTCCTCCAAAATTTGGAGCAGCGTGTTGAACACGTCAGGGTGCGCCTTTTCGACTTCATCGAAGAGCACGACCGAGAACGGCTTGCGCCGCACGGCTTCTGTTAGCTGTCCACCTTCGTCGTAACCAACATAACCAGGGGGCGAACCAACCAACCTGGAGACCGTGTGCTTCTCCATGTACTCAGACATGTCGAGGCTGATTAGTGCAGACTCTTCACCAAATAGGAACTCGGCGAGCGTCTTAGCCAACTCGGTTTTACCAACACCAGATGGGCCAAGGAAGATAAACGAACCACTGGGCCGCTTGGGGTCTTTCAGGCCAGCACGAGTACGACGAATGGCCTGGGAAACCGCCTTTATGGCGTCCTCCTGGCCGATCACCCGGTTGTGCAACTCATCTTCCATTCGCAAGAGCTTGGCGGTCTCCTCCTCAGTGAGCTTGTAGACGGGAATGCCAGTCCAAAGCGATAGGACCTCTGCAATGCCTTCTTCGTCGACCTCATCGAACAGATCAACGCCTGACTCTTTGATGTCACGTTCTTTTTCGGCCTTGCGCTCAAGCAAGGTTTTTTCTTCATCACGCAAACGACCGGCCTCTTCATAACGCTGGGCCTCAACCGCTTCTTTCTTCGACTGCACGACCCGATCGAGCTCGTTTTCAAGCTCTTTGTAATCGGGCGGAGTTTGCATACGACGAATGCGCATACGGCTTCCAGCTTCGTCAATGAGGTCAATGGCCTTGTCAGGAAGATGGCGATCGGAGATATAACGATCGGCGAGATTGGCAGCAGCAATCAGCGCTTGATCGGTAATCGTCACCCGGTGGTGAGTCTCGTATCGATCACGGAGACCCTTAAGAATCTCAATGGTGTGCGCCACCGTTGGCTCTTCAACCTTGATTGGCTGGAAACGCCGCTCAAGTGCGGCGTCTTTTTCCAGATGCTTACGATACTCGTCAAGCGTGGTTGCACCAATGGTCTGAAGTTCACCACGAGCCAACATGGGCTTGAGAATTGAGGCTGCATCGATAGCACCTTCGGCAGCACCTGCACCCACCAAAGTGTGCAACTCATCGATGAACAAAATGATGTCGCCACGGGTGCGAATCTCTTTGAGAACCTTCTTCAAACGCTCTTCAAAATCACCGCGATAACGACTACCGGCAACGAGTGCTCCCAGATCAAGGGTGTAAAGCTGCTTGCCACGAATGGTTTCAGGCACATCGTTGGCCACAATCTTTTGTGCAAGACCTTCGACTATGGCTGTCTTACCTACGCCAGGCTCACCGATCAAAACCGGGTTGTTCTTAGTGCGCCGCGACAAAACCTGCATGACGCGTTCCATCTCTTTGGAACGACCAATCACCGGGTCGAGCTTCTTTTCGCGAGCCTGTTGGGTCAGGTTGCGCCCGAACTGGTCAAGCACCAAGGAGCCCGAAGATGACTCACCGCTTCCCCCACCGGTAGCTGCCCCTGCCTTGGGGGTTTCCTGCGAACCAGAACCCGAATAGCCCGACAAGAGCTGAATAACTTGTTGGCGTACACGAGACAGATCGGCACCAAGTTTCACCAACACCTGGGCGGCAACGCCTTCACCTTCACGAATCAAACCGAGAAGAATGTGTTCAGTGCCGATGTAATTATGACCAAGTTGGAGTGCTTCACGAAGTGAAAGCTCAAGGACCTTCTTGGCACGTGGGGTAAACGGAATATGACCCGACGGAGAAGACCCGCCTTGTCCAATGATCTCTTCGACCTGACTACGAACGGCTTCAAGCGAGATGCCAAGCGACTCAAGGGCCTTTGCGGCAACACCTTCGCCTTCATGAATTAGACCAAGCAAGATGTGCTCGGTGCCTATGTAGTTGTGATTGAGAAGCCGCGCTTCTTCTTGGGCTAGGACCACGACCCTTCGGGCCCGGTCTGTAAAACGTTCGAACAATGTCGCCGCCTTCCCTATAACTGGCTTATCAGTAGAGGCAGTCTACCGAGCCGCTAACTGCTTTGTGCGCAGATGCCAATTGCCTTTATTTGTGTTTTCCCTGTCGGCTCAGTCAGCCACTTTACGAGGTATTGGTTACGCATTCACCTAAACGCCAGCTACCGTAAGTTCGTGGCATCCCCTACTGCCAGCCTGTCGCAAATTAACCAAGAGATCGAGCGAGTTGAACTCGCCCTTTTGTCATCACTTCAGGCTGACGACCCTTATCTGACCGAGTTAGCGACTCACTTGGCCAAGGCCGGTGGAAAACGTCTTCGCCCCGTCATGGCCATAGCCGCTGGATCATGTGGTCTTGGCCCTGGAGTAAATGGCGAACTGGCTCCCGTTAGCGATGAAATCATTTTGGGGGGAGTGTCAGTTGAGCTAGTGCATTTGGGTTCGCTCTATCACGACGACGTGATGGACGAAGCAGAAACCCGCCGTGGCGTTGAGTCAGTCAATGCTCGCTGGGGAAATCTACGTGCCATTCTCGCTGGAGATTTCCTACTAGCCAAGGCATCAGAAATTGCCGCATCGCTAGGAACCGAAGTCGCAGGCCTACTGGCCAGCACGATCGGATCATTGTGTGAAGGTCAGGTGCGAGAGCTTCAGACCACGTTTAATTCCAAACGCACTGAAGATGAATACTTCGCTTCCATTGCTGGCAAGACCGCATCATTGTTTGCATCGGCCTGTCGCATCGGAGCAATTGTTGCGGAACTTCCTCGTGACCAAATTGAGGCACTAACCCTCTTTGGAAATCGTTACGGAATGGCATTCCAAATCATTGATGACATTCTCGATGTCGTCGCAACAGACGAACAGTTGGGAAAACCTGCTGGTAACGATCTCGCCGAGGGTATCTACACATTGCCGACCTTAAAAGCGCTCAAGACAAGTGTCGAAGGCCCGCAACTGGCCGCCCTGCTTGGCAGTCCTCTGGGTCGAGACGATATCGCTGTTGCCCGCAACCTCGTCAGGGCAACCTCGGGTGTCAATGACGCCCTCGACGTAGCCCGCACATACTGTGATGAGGCCGTCAAAGCAGTCTCTTCATTTCAACCAGGACCAGCGGTAGAGTACCTGAAGTCCCTCGCCACCGGCCTACTAAACGCCATCCCAACCGAGTAGTACTCGCTGACCTAACCCACTCGGCCCTCAAGGACCAAGGACGCCAATAGGCACAACCCTTACCCCGTCAGGGCGGACGTAGCCCAGCCCGCCGCCCGTTATCACTACCAAGGCGGAGAGAGCACCAGTTGCTGTTGAGTCGATACGACCTTCAAACTTCTTGAGTGTGGTCGCCGCCTCCTCGACCGAGCCAGCTCCTAGCTTTACCTCTACTGCGATCCAACACCCATCTCGTCGTTGAATGATGGCATCGACCTCTAGCCCGGTGTTATCGCGGTAATGACTAACGGTTGCATCATGGGCTTGCGAATACACCCGCAGGTCTCGCAACACCAATGACTCGAAAAGAAAGCCGAGCGCTCGTAAATCATTGAGCAGACTTTTTGGGGAAGCTCCGAGTGCCGCCACAGCAAGGGAGGAGTCAACAAAATGTCGCTTGTGAGCCGATCGGAGTACTGATTTAGACCTCAGATGGGGTGCCCATGCAGGTTGATCTTCCACGACCATCAAACGACCCAAGGCCACAAGATAGTCCCGTACGGTGTCATCGTTTAATGGAATATCTCCGGCGCTTGTGTCTGCAGCAATAACTGAGGCGGTTGCCATCGTGGCAGCATTACGAGCCAACGATCTTAGGAGTAAGTGGACCTTTGAAGGGTCGCGACGAATACCATCAACCCTTGTTAAATCAGATCGAGCGATTTCGTCTAGGTACCCGATAATTGCGAGTAATGCGTCATCAGGGTTGAGGTTTATCAACCCA
>JBBSKG010000126.1:0-5738 GCA_038256565.1 Acidimicrobiales bacterium
AATGTGTTCAGCTGACCGGTACTAATCGGCCGAGGGCTTGGTTAAATTATGCACGTGCTCGCTATTGAATGCTCAAGGAGCGTTTCTTTATTTATTAAGATCGCTTGATCTTAAAACTTCGCACAGTGGTGCAATAGATTTTCGGTGACCATAGCGACGGGGTCCCACCCGTTCCCATTCCGAACACGGAAGTTAAGCCTGTCAGCGCCGATGGTACTTGGGGGGATTCCCCCTGGGAGAGTAGGTCGTCGCCGGATTATTTCGATATAAAGGGTCCTCTTCGGAGGGCCCTTTATTCGTTTTCGGTTAGACTTAGCCGATGCCTCCCGAAAGACCCCGATCACCTACACCAAGGCGTAAGCCAGACGCCCGAACTAGGTCATGGGGTTCGGTTGCGAGGCGAGGTGCCAATGAGCTGAGCGAACCTAGTACCGATTATGTAGATGTAAAACCGTCTCAGCCGCCAGAAAAACATATCGATCAATGGATTGATGAGGGTCGAGTAGATGGTGAGATTGATGACGATCGACCAAAGCGTCCTTCTAATAAGAGTCGGCGTGGAGACCTGCCTCCAGAGGTAATTGATGAGGTCAGCCAAGTAGTAGGTTCAGGGTTGGCAAAGCGGGTATTGAGTCGTTTAAGTGAAGCGACTTATGCTTTTCAACGAGAGCGCTGGGACGATGCACGTTCAACGCTTAGTCCGCTGGTAAAGCAATATCCAGATGTCGTCGCAATTCGTGAACTTCATGGGTTGGTTCTTTACCGTATGGAACGCTGGAAGTCTGCGGCCAAGGAGTTTGAAGCGGTCGCAGCGCTCAGCGGAACGCTCGATCAATTCCCCGTGATGGCAGATTGCTACCGAGCCCTTAAGCGCCACGGTGAGGTTGAGCGCCTGTGGGAACAATTGCGCCAAGGTGGAGTTGGCATCGACATCTTGACTGAAGGTCGCATTGTTACCGCTGGCTCGCGAGCAGATAACGGCAAGATCAAAGATGCGATCAGGCTTTTAGAAGAGGGGCCAGTATTAGTTCGCAAGCCCCGTGAACATCATCTTCGTCTCTGGTACGCGTTGGCCTCGACTTATGAACAAGCTGGCGATGTGCCCCGAGCCCGAGGTTTGTTCAAACAGCTCCGAACGGTTGCCCCTGATTTCGCCGACGTCGACGAACGACTAGCAAACCTGAGTTAACCCTAAGAATCCGAGATGGGTAGTTAAGGGTTGGCCGGTGGGTGACTAGACCGGTGGGTGACTAGACTCGCCTTCAGCCATGGCTTGATAATATCGAGAGCCTTCCGGTAACAGATCGAGGAGTTATTTGATGGATATTCAAACCATTCTTGGCCCTGATGCTGAGAACTTGCTGGCTCATGAGTCAAAGGGCATTCCGAAGGAAGACTTGATTTTGCCTGGTGGCGATTTCATTGATCGAGTCGTTGCGGGTACCGATCGCTCGCCACAAGTTCTTCGTAATCTTCAGTCACTTTTCGATCATGGTCGTCTCGGTGGCACGGGTTATGTATCGATCTTGCCCGTCGACCAAGGCATCGAGCATTCAGCTGCAGCTTCGTTTGCTCCAAACCCTCGTTACTTTGACCCAAAGAACATTGTGGAATTGGCAATTGAGGGCGGGTGCAATGCAGTTGCTTCCACCTTTGGGGTACTGGGATCGATGTCTCGTCGTTATGCCCACAAGATTCCATTCATTGTGAAGCTCAACCACAACGAGTTGATGACCTTTCCGAACAAGTTCGACCAGATCATGTTCGGTTCGGTAGATCAGGCGTATGACCTTGGTGCAGCTGGCGTTGGCGCGACGATTTATTTTGGTTCAGACGAGGCAACTCGCCAGATCGTTGAAGTGCACGAGGCCTTCTCGGCGGCGCACCAGCTTGGCATGTTCACGGTGCTGTGGTGTTACCTGCGCAATCCGGGGTTCGTTGTAGATGGCACCGATTACCATGTTGCGGCAGATCTCACGGGCCAAGCCAATCACATCGGCGTCACCATTGAGGCAGACATCATCAAGCAGAAGCTTCCTGAGAACAACGGTGGCTACAACGCACTGCCCAAGTACGGCAAGACCTCCAAGTTGGTCTATGAGACGCTCACGACCGATCATCCGATCGACCTGACGCGTTGGCAACTGGCCAATTGCTATATGGGTCGTTCACCGCTGATCAACAGTGGTGGCGCTTCGTCGGGCGAGTCGGATCTTGCCGAGGCCGTCCGCACTGCGGTCATCAACAAGCGAGCGGGTGGTTCGGGCCTCATCTCGGGTCGCAAGGCATTCCAACGCCCCACGAACGAGGGCATTGCACTTCTGAACGCCATCCAAGACGTCTATCTGGACCCCGCAGTCACCATCGCTTAGAGTGTCCTCCATTTTCCTCTCGCATTGCGTGGTTCCCCACATCCAGCGATAAGGACGATCGGAATCAAGCACACGAGGCCAAGATGGAACAGACGGGTACGTCGAGCTGCCGGCGTGGCCGATTCCGTGGTGCCCACTTGATCTATGGGCAATGGGCCTATTCTCGACGGCTGTGAATCTTCCGGCAAAACGAGACTTGCGCTTGATGGCCACTGATCTTCGCCCGCCGGGCGTGTGTGGGTTCATCGCTGCAGCCGTGCCCGTTGGGTCGGTACTTGTGATGGACCCCATTGGCTTGGCACCTTTCGGTCCGGCAAAGTGGGCGGTTGTCAGCTCGCTCGTCTTGGCCCTCGGCGCTTGTGTCCTGGGCCGTCGCACAACGTCCGCTCGCCTCCCTTTGGTGTTGTGGGGCGTATTTCTTCTTGTGGCAGGTTCCTCGGCGGCGGTGGGCGTCGACCCGCTCTATGCATGGACGGGGACACCCGAACGACATTTTGGCGTTATCGCCTGGGTCCTCTGCGCGGTGGCGTTCGCTTCGGGCCGCGTACTCAGCCATAGCGAGATTCGCCTCTTTGCCCATGCGGCCGCCATTGTCACCGGACTTGTGGGGGCATGGGCAGTGGCAGAAGCGTTGGGGTGGCACCCCATTGCGCTCAACGGCATCGGCGATCGACCAGGAGCATCTTTCGGCTCCTCAGCCTATCTGGGGGCTGCATTGGCGCTGTTGTGCCCGGCTGCAACCGGGCTTGCCTTCGCTAGGCGTTCCACGCTCTTGGCCACCGCTGCTGTTACAGGTTGGGTGGCTCTGGTGCTGACTGGTGCCCGTGCGTCATGGGTCGGGGCGATCATGGCCGCGCTCGTATGGGCATTGGCGAGACGAGTGCCGGTTACCTCGAAGACCCCCGCAACCGGCAACTCGATCATGCGTCCTCCCATCAGGAGGCGATCGATCCGTTCCGTGAACACGACGTCGACGCCCACCGAGGCGATGCGCAAGATGTCGAACTCGATCGACTCCGAGGGGCCCACGATCATGGAGACAAGACTGCGGATGGCATCAAGTCCCTGGGCGGCCGGCATGGGGATGTTGTGATAGATGCCGCCTCGGTGAACCAGCTCAGGATCTCCTCGATGTCCCGGCGGGCCCACACGGCACAGAACTCCCTGACAACGGCTTGCGAGGAAACGGATTCGGGCTGAGAGGTCACGGGGCTGCTCCTTCTACCTGGAGCGTTCGAGGACGATGACGGGGATCTCCCTGGTGGTGTTGGCTTCGTACTCCGCTAACTGGGGCATGGCCGCTTTTTGGGCGTTCCAGAAACGTGCCCGTTCTTCACCTGCGGTGATGCTTGCCTTCACATCGATGGTCTCGGTTCCGTGCTCGATGGTCACCTTGGGTTGAGAGACGAGATTGTTGAAACACGCTGGATTCTGCGGTGCTCCCCCGAAAGAGGCGAAGACCACGAAGTTGTCGTTGTCAGGTAGGTACACGAGCGGGTTGATCCGCTCGATGCCCGTCTTGGTTCCGGTCGTGTGCAGGAGCAGCATGGGAGCGCCCTCAAACGGTCCGCCGCATTTGCCGCTATTGGCCCGAAACTCCTCGATGACTTTCTGGTTCCATGCGTTGACGGCTTCCATGGTGGCTTCACTCCTCGATCGACGGGAAAGCGGCAGAGTTTATATATGCGTCGATTACCTGTCGAGCGTGGGATCGGGATGGCTAACTTCATGCAGGTATGGCACCCCAAGCGGCTACGAGGTGACGTCTCCGTCACTGTCATTGCCTGTATCAACGTCGCTCGTTGGCCCTCTTCTCCTGTGATGGCCCTAATCGACGGGCCACTAAGATGCAGAGGAGACTGCCATGACGTCATCGACCAATTCATGCCGACATCCGATTCACTGCCTGGTCCCGCCTCAGATGCTCGAACGCATTGCCGAGAACGGCTCGCAGGCTCAGCGCCGCTGGGCGTTGGACACCCTGACACGGGACAACTCGTTGCGTATGGCCCGCGTGCAGAACATGCAATACCGAGCGAGCGGCCCTCGTCGAGCCGACATATTGACCGAGGCACTTACTGGTATGCCACGCCGAACGATTCGTACGGCGCAGAACACCGAAAATGTGGAGGGTCCGGTTGTTCGTGGCGAGGGCGATCCGGCAACCGGCGATGTGGCCGTCGACGAAGCATACGATGGCTTGGGTGCCACCTATGACTTTTTCTGGGACATCTTTGAGCGCGATTCCATCGATGGTGATGGTCTTCCACTGCGAGCCGTAGTGCACTTTGGTCAGCAGTACGACAACGCTTTTTGGGATGGCCAACGCATGGTCTTTGGTGACGGTGATGGCGAGTTGTTCCTTCGTTTCACCAAGAGCCTCGATGTGATCGGTCACGAACTCGCCCACGGGGTGACCGAGGATGAGGCGGGTTTGGAGTACTGGGGCCAGTCGGGTGCCCTGAACGAGTCGATGTCCGATGTCTTTGGCTCCATGGTGAAACAGCACAAGCTGAACCAACGCGCTGATGAGGCCGACTGGCTGATCGGCGGCGACCTGTTGGCGCCGGGGGTCAACGGCATTGCGTTGCGGTCGATGGCGAACCCCGGCACGGCATACGACGACCCGGTTTTGGGCCAAGACCCTCAGCCAGGCCACATGAACAAATACGTGGTGACCATGTCTGACAACGGCGGGGTCCACATAAACTCCGGCATTCCCAACAAGGCTTTCCATACCGTGGCCATAGCGCTCGGTGGGTATGCCTGGGAGCGTGCAGGCGAGATCTGGTACGAGGCGCTGCGTGACAGCCGGATCAAACCACGTGCGCGGTTCCGCACGTTCGCCAGGGCCACGGAGCGGGCATCTGCTCGGCTGTATGGTGAGGGAAGTGTCGAAGCCAAAGCCGTCGCCGACGGATGGGGTGCTGTTGGCATCGAGTTGTGAGCACCCGGCCGTGAGGATCAGGCGTTGAGGATCAGGAGTGTGGTGTGTCCCCCAGTCGAGTGGAGATGACCAGAAGTGGCGGTGTCGCTGGCGTGCAGTTGCGCGGCGTGATCGATACCGCCACTCTGGCTCCGGAAGAGGCGGCCGAGGTCGAGGCTGAACTTGGAAAGATCAACCTCTCGGATCTGGCGGCCCAGCGTGTCCGTATCGGTGGTCCTCCCGATCGTTTTCAGTACGACATGATCATCGAGCATGACGGTACGCGTCACCAGATGACGATCGGCGAGCGTGATCTCCCTCCCTCCCTCGTGCCCATGATCGAACGTTTGATTGCTCAGTCTCGCCAAAGACCGAGTTGACAATCCACGTGGACCATCGTCGCCATGATCATCCTCAAAAGCGCGGTTGCCGACATTTAC
>JBBSKG010000127.1:0-5475 GCA_038256565.1 Acidimicrobiales bacterium
ATCCGACTTCAACTGATCAACGAGCCACGTCCCTTACCGACCGGTGAGGTGGGTAACATCAACTGAGACCTGGGTTGATGATTCTGGTTTTCAGTAAGACGATGCCCTTGAATGGCTATTCAGTCGCCTGGTTTCGGACTATCCGCCTTACTCATCAAACGTAGAATGATTCCAAACGCAACTAAACCCCCGGGAATGGACAATAGTGCCTCCGAATTCAGAAGTGCTGCTGACAAAGAACGGCCAGCGATCAACTCCAACAGCACAAGCATCAGATAGCCCGCAGAAGCACACAGCACCCCAAGGGCAATCTTCTTTCTCAGAGAAAGCAATCGGGCGTCTCGTCGGATCACCGGGAGATCACGTGGGAAGTCCGGTTGCTCAACCACCCGAGGAGGATCCCTCAACAAAATTACGCGTAACACGATCTGCAACAGTCGCCGCCGCCCAACAACCAACCACCCCTGCTGTACCGATACCGCCAGTAAGCCCGATCACTGCCGCTGTGCACGTCGTGATGACCAAGAAACGTATCACCTGTACAGCTAAGCGAGCCCTCAGGGCATCTCCAGTCAACTGATCTTTTGCGATGTTGACGATTCCATTGCCTGTTGCCCGAGCAACTCGTCCCGCTCCCCTGGATAGGCTGCGGCAAACCTCAGTGCGCTTAGTTTGGGTCTTGCCGTTCTTGTCCTTGTAGTGAGTTACTTCAACACGGGCAACACCCGTCCAACATCTTGTTCCATCCAGATCAAACCGATTAATGGGATCACCACTTACGTAATCGTAATCATTGCTACTTCCCCCTTCGACGGGATCAACCTCAAGGAACCTGCCAAGCGAAGGCACATACTGGCGTGCACCCATCTCGATGGTGTTTAGTCCGGTTTGGTGTTCGAGGGGACATTGGTATTTGCCTAACCAGCCGTTGTCCATGTTGCCTGTCTGGTAGTCAGGAAGAGGGTTTAGTGGGTTTCCGTAGGGGTCATAGGCTAGTGGGTACCGATACGTGAACCTGTTTGATTGACGTTGACAACGATGTCGCCATGGATGTTTGGATAGCTGGCGGGACGATCGGGTCATAGCGGTACTCGCCGTGCTTGGTGTCTTTGACGACCCGGCCGAGCCGCCAACGTTGCCCGGTCTTGCGGTTCACACCGGCCTGTCGAGACGCTTCGCTGTTGTTCAGACCTTGGCTCATCAACTGAACGTACAAGTCACGCTTCGTCGTCAACGGCTTCGACCCCGGCTTCCAATTCGGCTTCGACATCGGCACACCCGCTTTGGCTTGGGTGTAGCCACGACCCCCTGAATCCACCTCCTCTGATCGTATTGGTGGGCGCCCATCTCGATGGTGGCAATGCCTGTTTGGGACTCAGTATTGATGTATCAGGTCCAGCCGGTCGACGTACGCGAGTAACAACTCCAAAGACGCGTTGTCAGGAACATCAGTACTCAACCCACATGACTCCGCACGGCGCCGGCGTCTGCGTCTTTGCAAGATATAGCGGAGAAACCGAACCAGGGCCATCCGAAGCCCCTCCGGGTCCTCGGACCCAAGGGTGTACTCCCAGGGTGCGCCTTCCTTGGCGCGTTGAGACTGGAACCGGTAGTAGCGACCTCGCTCGTCCCAGGCGACGAGACCGCTGACCAGCTCGGGCTCTTCGAACCGCGCGCTGTCGGAGAGGTCACTCGTGATGGCATCAATCATGAGCCCGTCGTCGGTTTGGATAGCGAAAAAATAGAGCACTCAGTCTCCCCAGGTGCGTATCAGAACCAGCGGTTAAACAGGGTCTGCCACGGGCGATGCCGACTCTTGCCCCACTTCAAGGTCTTGAGATGGAAGTGAGGAAGGCGCGCCGCCCGGTACGGCTCTCCGCTCTTCGTCAGGGCGGTTCGGTTGCCAAGCGAGATCCGCCCGCGGCCAACGTTGAACTCCCGCCCGCTTCTATAGCCTACACCTCGGGCCCCACCGGCCCCGGAGAGCAATGCAATCCCCTCGGGCGCGACCTTGAGCGTCGTCTCAACTAGCGCCTGGCCCGTCGGCGACATTCCCTGGTAGCCGGCCTTGAATGTCTCTATGGGATTAGTCACCGTGTCGACGATCGCCTCGCACCAGCCGCACCTACCATCAAGATCGAACCGGTTGATCGGATCGCCTGGGTAGACATAATCGTTCTCATTGCCACCCTCTAATGGGTCCACTTCCAGGAACCTTCCGAGGCTTGGGACGTATTGTCGTGCGCCCATCTCTATGGTGTGGAGGCCTGTTTGGTGTTCTAGGGGTCGTTGGTGTTTGCCTAGCCAGGCGTAGTCCATTGTTCCTGCTTGGTTGTCAGGAAGAGGGTTTAGTGCTTGGCCGTAGGGGTCATAGGATCTTGGAACTCCTATGCGATTACCGTTTTGATCGGCATTGATAACGATGTCGCCATGGATGTTTGGATAGGAATAAACATCTGTAGTTGCTCGTTTGGTGATCATCGTGCCTCCAATGAGGCCAATTGTACGTTCGGTCACTGCATTTGAAGTGTCAAGGGTGAGATCTGAGCTGTCTCCTCCTGCGCTATGGCCATATCTGATGGTTGTCGTAACCATCTTGGGTTTGAGGGCAAAGAGATGATTTAGTGCATTTACTGGCGTGTTGGTTGTTGCGGTTCTTGGTGTGGAGGTTTTCCATGCAATGCGTGTCTCATCGAAGAGATATTGGCCAATTTGGTTGGCTGAATCTGCTTGAGTGCTACGAGATTGCCAAACAGAGGCCCCTTGTGATGGTCCGGTTGCAACTACGCCTTGTCCATGGGTTGCAAACAGTGACAGCACTCGCCTTGTTGGGCCGTGAGTGGTCACTACACCAGTTGAAAGGGTAGTAGTTGCTAGTTGTGATTCCCACCCGAGAGTCTCAATTGGCGTTGTGGGGTTGACATTGGCATATGAAACAACTCCACCAACAGCTGTGGTTGGAGCTGAAAAGCTAAAGGCCGTGGTTGTCGGGTTTGCACTCGCCCAAGTTCGTGTGTAGATCGAGGTTCTTAGATTGGATCCATCTACCGCTGAGTGGCGAAGCGTCCAACCAGATGGGGTTGTGATGGTTTTGGTTGATCCTCCCGCAATGGTAAGGGTTGCAATCACCACATCTCCAACAACAACTTGAGATGGAACGCTAAGTGTCAATGGGCTCAGGAGCTTTGCCCTTAACACCTAAAGGCTCTACCTCGACTGGCTTGGCAGGTGGCGCTGCATCGAGTGGCAATGGGACCAACACGCCTGCCAGCAATGTCACGCTAAGGGCAGTTAAGCCAACACGAAACGAACCCTTGCCCAGACCACCAGACATAGCGACCCCCGCCACTTGGAAATATGAACGTGGGCAAGGTAACACAACTTTCATCACGAGGGGTGACAATCGCGAGAATAATTTGGTTATACCGGCGTGTAAAGAATCGCCGAAACACTCACACCACCGAGCCATTCAAGAAAACTGGGGAAGAAGCGCTTCAGCTATTTGAATAGCATTCAGCGCTGCACCTTTTCGGACGTTGTCGCCTACGACGAAGAGGGCTAAGCCATTTTCTACGCCAGGGTCACGGCGTATTCGGCCTACGTAACAAGAGTCGGTGCCCGTTGCAGCGAGTGGGTTGGGGACATCGCTAATCACTACTCCAGCAGCAGTAGCTAACAGTTCTTTGGCACGGGATGGGCCGATGGGGCGTTCGAACTCGGCATTGATCGAGAGTGAATGGCCCGTATAAACCGGCACGCGCACGCAAGTGCCCGACACAGCCAACTCGGGAATATCTAAAATCTTGCGAGTCTCGTTTCTAAGTTTGCGATCTTCATCGGTTTCACCCGAATCATCATCAAGAAGCTTGCCCGCCAATGGCACAACGTTGAAAGCAATAGGTGCTGCATAAATAACCGGAGCAGGAAGCACCACAGCATCGCCATTAAACGCCAAAGCGCCTGAGCCGTCAGCACCCTTGGTGACCTGTTCTTCCAACTCGGCGATGCCCGCCAAACCCCCACCAGACACGGCTTGATATGTGCTCACGATGATGCGACGCAAACCAGCCTCATCATGTAAAGGCTTGAGAACAGGCATTGCAACCATGGTCGTGCAATTCGGGTTAGCGATAATTCCCTTCGCGCGCAGATCCATTGCAGCGACATTGACCTCAGGCACAACCAAAGGCACGTCGGGGTCCATCCGCCATGCAGATGAATTGTCGATGACAACGGCACCGGCCTCGACAAAACGAGGAGCCAATGAACGAGAAGCGGAAGCTCCCGCCGAGAACAAAGCAATATCAAGACCTGAAAGGTCAGCCGTAGCGGCGTCCTCGACTTCAATCTCTGTGCCTTGCCACTCAATTGTCCGACCAGCAGAACGTGCAGAGGCAAAAAACCGTAGCCGAGTCAATGGAAAGTTCCGCTCGGTAAGTATCGAACGCATGACACCACCAACCAGACCAGTAGCGCCGACAACTCCCACGTTCACAGACATGGCCTTCAGGATACCGCCCGACAATAACTGCCCAGCCTTTAGAAAACCGGGTCCCTTAAGAAGTGATTAGTGGCTTATCAATTTCAAACGCGTTGTGAAGTATCTGGACAGCCTCTTCGACACGGCTCTCGTCTACTACGCAAGTGAGGCGAATGGCAGAGGTTGAAATCATCTCGATGTTGATGCCTACGCCTGCAAGACACTCGAACATTGTCGCCGTCACACCTGGGTTCGACTTCATGCCTGCGCCAACCAAAGAGACCTTTGCGATCGAATCATCGGCAATCACCTCAGACGCGCCAAGAGCTTCTACATGTTCCCGACAAGTCGTAAGAGCGATCTCAACATGGTCACGTGGAACGGTAAAGGAAATGTCGGTCACACCATGGGCTGAAACGTTTTGGACGATCATGTCGACATTGACATCGTGATCGGCCAAAGAACGAAACATCAATGCAGCAATACCTGGCTTGTCAGGCACGGCCAACACCGTGACCTTGGCCTCCGAGACGTCGTGGGTAACGGCTGAGACGATCGCTTGTTCCATGGACGGGTCCTCCTCACGAACCCAGGTGCCCGGTTCCCAGGTAAAGCTTGAACGGATATGCAATGTCACTCTATGCCTGCGGGCAAACTCGACCGACCGCATGGCAGGTTTGGGACATCCACTAGCGGTCATCTCCAAAAGTTCATCAAAGCTAATAGAGGCCATGCGCCGAGCATTAGAAACTATCCGCGGGTCAGCTGTGTAAACCCCGCTCACGTCTGTATACAACTCACAAGCATCGGCACCAAGTGCCGCTGCGACTGCCACCGCCGTTGTGTCAGAACCACCGCGTCCCAAGAAGGTCACGTCACGACCAGGGCTCATTCCCTGAGCGCCTCCCACCACAGGCACTCGCCCTGCCTCTAAAGCGTGACGTAAACGATCGGCTTTGACCTCTAGAATTCTAGCGTTGGTGTGAATGGCATCG
>JBBSKG010000128.1:0-5279 GCA_038256565.1 Acidimicrobiales bacterium
ACAGACTTCCATGTGGTTAACGATCCAACTTGCAACGGAGTCATACGGTCAGTGGTGTTGCCATGGCCCAACTGACCCGAGGCGTTGGAACCCCATCCCCACAGCGTTCCGTCGGTCCTCACACCCAATGAATGACCATAGCCACCGGCAACCGAGGCCCATGTGGTGGCCGTGCCAATCTTCACCGGACTTGAACGATCTATCGTTGTGTTGTCGCCCAGCTCACCAGATGAGTTGGAACCCCATGCCCACAAAGTGCCATCGGTCTGCAGCCCTAAGGAATGGAAAGACCCTACAACAATTGACTTCCAGTTAGTGCCAGCAACCTGCACCGGCGACAGCCGATCAATTGTACTGCCATCGCCCAACTGGCCAAAGCCATTGGAACCCCATGCCCACAAAGTGCCATCGGTCTTCAGCCCTAAGGAATGCCCATAACCAGCAACGACAGACGCCCAAGTAGCGCCCGTACCCACTTGAATTGGGTTCGGATTGGTAACGGTGGTTCCATCACCAAGTTGACCCAACGACCCATCACCCCAAGAAGAAGCACTTGATCCCGCTGGTTCGGCCGCATCCGCTGTATCTAAGCCAGTCAGATCAAGTGGCCCCACACCCGCCAACAAACCAACAAAGAGACCAACAACCCCTAAAAGACTGGCTCGCTTCATCAATCCCCCTAGCGCTCGACTGCCTGCAACCTAGCAGTGTCAAAGCACTGTAATCCTCAGATCAAGAAATATAAATCAGTCGTGTGCGCTCTTTGTTTCTCCGTGTGCTTTACAACGGGCAGTCCAACCGCGGGTGTTAACGTGAACTGCTAACCAGCCACCGCATTGAGTGCAATAACGAGGGGGGTCTAGGGTTGGAAGACACCCTGCGCACGCGTCAACAGGCTTGCCACATCCGTTGCAGTACATAAGTATGCGGGCCTTAAATTACCTTGGACAACGCCCCGATGGGCATAGCGAGATCGCTTAGCATCTGTAGATCTTCTTCGGGCGAGCGGCCCAGTGTGGTCAGGTAGTTACCAACGATCAACGCGTTGATGCCAGCGGTCATGCCCATTGACTGAAGATCTCGCAAGGTAATTTCGCGTCCACCTGCGTAACGCAAGATGACATCGGGAAGACCTAAACGAAACAGCGCAATCCAACGCAGTGCTTCGAGTGGCGAGACCGGACGGCGAATCTGAAGCGGCGTACCTGGACGAGGGTTGAGAAAGTTAATTGGCACCTCGGCTGGCCCGAGGCCACGAAGTTCGCCGATCAATTCAATGCGCTGTTCGACACTCTCGCCCATACCTAACAAAACGCCACAGCACAGCTCCATGCCATTTTCATTAACCAGTTCGCAGGTCTCATAACGCTCTTCCCAAGTGTGAGTCGTAACAATTGATGGGAAGAACGAACGACTGGTCTCGAGGTTGTGGTTGTAGCGATGTACACCACCCTCGGCAAAGGTTCGAGCTTGGTCAGCGGTGAGAATGCCTGCGCTGACAGCCACGTTCAGGCCTGTGCGTTCTTGAACCAACGGCACAAGGTCGAGTACTTGGCGCATGATCCGTTCATCTGGGCCCTTCACTGCCAACACAATGCAAAACTCACTTGCCCCAAGTGCCGCTGTCTCTTCAGCTGCTTGAAGCACCTCTTCGGCATCGAGAAATGGAGTTGCCTTGACTGTCGTATCGAACTGCGAAGACTGACTACAAAAAGAGCAATCCTCAGGACAGCCTCCGGTCTTTGCAGACAAGATTCCTTCAACTTCGACCTCAGAACCACACCATGAAAGACGCACCTCATGAGCAAGAGCGGCGAGCGCAGGAACCGACTCGTCACCAAGGCCAGCCAACTTACGCAATTCATCAAGGGTTAGTTGGCGACGCTCATCTAAAAGAGCATCACCCGCAGCAGCAAGCACCAGACGACTCATGTACTCAAAGGTAGTTCCCGCCCCGCCAGAGAACATTGTTGCCGACATAGGTGAAGTGCCTCATACCTCCATGACGACGGGCACGATCATGGGGCGACGACGGGTGCTCTCGCTTACGAACTTGCCGAGAGCTTTTCTGGCGTGACGTTTGATCGTCTCAATATCAGTATCACTAGCCTGGCCGATCGCATCGATCACGCGCTTGCGTCCCTCTTCTAATAGATCCTCGGCCTCGGGTGCATGAATCCAACCCCGAGTGATGATTTCAGGTCCAGCCACAACCTCGCCAGTCTTGGCATCAACCGTGACGATCACCACGACGACACCTTCTTCTGCAAGCACACGCCGGTCACGTAAAACGCCGTGGCCTACATCGCCCATCACACCATCGACATAGAGGTACCCCGCTGGCACCTCTCCAACCTTTACAAGGCCCGTATCACTAAGTTCAACCTGATCACCATCGACACACAACACGACGTGATCAGGTTCAATACCCATGAGCACACCAAGCCGACTCTGGTGAACCATGTGACGAAACTCACCATGCACAGGCACCAGCCACTCGGGGCTCGTCAGTGAGATGAGCGTCTTGATCTCTTCTTGTTTGGCGTGACCACTCACATGCACCTGAGCGAGCCCTGAATGAATGACATCAGCACCCAAACGATGGAGGCCATCAATAACCTTGCTAACACTGGCCTCGTTGCCAGGAATGGGATGCGAACTGAGTATGACCATGTCGTTGTCGCCGACCTTGATCCACTTGTTATCGCCAGCGGCCATCAAAGCCAATGCCGACATGGGCTCTCCCTGAGAACCGGTTGAGATGATGCACAAATGTTCATCGGGAACATCGCCAATCTCGGTCACGTCTCGAAGATATGCATCGTCGATCTTCAACAGCCCCATGTCACGAGCAAGACGAATGTTCTTCTTCATCGACA
This sequence comes from Acidimicrobiales bacterium, assembly GCA_038256565.1. GTDB lineage: Bacteria > Actinomycetota > Acidimicrobiia > Acidimicrobiales > CADCSY01 > JACOTK01. The sequence continues at coordinate 2,880 of JBBSKG010000128.1, forward strand.
AACCAAGCGTGGCGACGATGCGATCGTGTTCAACAGCTGCATCAATGATCTGTTGAACACGATGAATGTGGCTGGCAAAACAAGCAGTAACGATGCGACGACCCTTGGCCGCACCGAACAACTCTCGCAGTACTACACCAACCGAAACTTCTGAAGATGTATGACCCTTTTCTTCCGCGTTGGTCGAGTCAGACAACAACATGCGAATACCAGACTCGGAGGCAATCGCTCCAATGCGCGCAAGGTCAGTGATGCGACCATCAACCGGAGTGAGATCAAGCTTCCAGTCCCCCGAATGCAAGATCACGCCTTGAGGCGTGTGAAACGCCACGGCAAAACCTTGGGGCACCGAATGGGTCACGGGAATGAACTCAACATCAAAAGGTCCGACTTGGCGACGCTCGCCGTCACTCACCTTTACAAGGTCGGTTTTGCCGAGCAGTCCAGCCTCTTCAATACGATTACGAGCCAGTCCAAGAGTCAATGCAGAGCCGTATATAGGAAAGGAGAGATCACGTAATAGATAGGACAACCCACCAGCGTGGTCCTCGTGACCGTGAGTCAATATGCAGCCCACAACACGGTCGGCATTTTCTCGCAGCCAAGTGAAATCTGGAAGAACCAGGTCGATCCCAAGCATCTCGACGTCTGGGAACATAAGGCCACAGTCCAACAAGACGATCTGATCATTCATCTCGAAGGCGGCGCAGTTACGCCCAATCTCGCCAAGACCACCAAGAAAGGTAATGCGAACAGGATTAGCCACGAGCGCGCCCCAAGCCGTCCATAACCTCGATGCCTTGTTGCTCAAGACCTGGCGGCGCTGATCCCAATGGCGCTCGACACTGTCCAACCGCATGACCAAGTGATCGCATCATTGCCTTTACAGGTAGAGGATTGGGCTTCTCGTCACCCGACTCAAAGTCAAAACTGTCTAGTAACTGGACATTAAGTGCCCTTGCTTGGTCTACATCACCTTTGTGAAAGGCGCTGATCATCTCGGCAAATACTTCGCCTGCCCAATGTGTGGCGACGCCAACCACGCCCACGGCGCCAATGGAAAGCAATGGCAAAGTAAACGCATCGTCGCCGCTGTAAAGCTCAAAGCCAGCAGGCACAAGACTCAACAAGCGTGCCGAAGCTGGAGGGTCACCAGCTGCATCTTTAACTGCCACCACATTGGGAACCTCGCGAGCCAAGCGCACCAAAGTTTCGGTTGCTATCTTGCGCCCAGTGCGCACGGGGATGTCATAGATCATCATAGGAAGATCAGACGCCGCTGCTACTGCACGAAAGTGTCCCTCGATGCCTGCCTGATGAGGACGGTTGTAATAAGGAGTTACCACTAGGGCCCCAGCGACCCCACACCCGGCTGCCGCCTTCGTGAGTTCGACCGAATGCAAGGTGTCGTTGCTCCCCGAACCAGCCACAACAGGAATGGTGACTGCACTAGCTACTGCTGCCCACAATTCGAGTTTCTCGTTATCGGTAAGGGTTGGACCCTCGCCTGTCGTGCCAGCCACAACCAGACCGTTGCTGCCGTGGTCTGCAAGCCATCGCGCCAAAGCAACAGCAGCATCAATATCAACTGCCAAATCGTCATCAAAAGGGGTGACCATGGCTGTCACCACATCACCAAAACGAGCCATCACGAATTAGTCCTCTCCTGGCATATCAAAAGACATGTAAAGCCCCCTACCTATCGGCGGAGGCTCTATGATCCCACCTCTGAGGACCGAGCGACATTTAATGTGGCCAGCAGGTCTTCGTGCAGTTCAAACCATACGGTATGAACGCTGTCAATCAGTGGCCCCGTGAACCATTCCAACTGGCCACTCACCACACGGTCAAGGGCCCTTTCCAAGCGTATTCGGTAAGGACCAAAGCGCCCAAGCGTTGCAATAACATCGTTGAGAATTAGCTGCATCTGTTCACAAACCGTTACCAAAGTGGCCAAGACCGTCTTGTCGTAATCAGGGTCGCCATGATCGTTAACTACCCTTTCGCCCTCGTAATTTCTGATCTGCCAATCAGTACAGGCCCGCAAAAACACTGAGTTCAGTGGTCGAAACCCGCCATAAATCCTTTCAAGCGCTACCCGAGCATTTGTGGCATCTAGCTCGGCATCAACGAACTCACGATCTCGATCACGGCCCAAGGAAGTCAGCGTCCAGCCCGCAACTACCCCCTCGCGTGTTCGCACCAGGCCCTGAGACTCGAGTTCGGCCAGCGCGTGATGGATCTCATCAACATCAAGCCCCATCGCCACCCCAATCGCTTCAGGAACCGCAACGCCCTTGACGCGCAATGCGTGAAGAACGAGGAAAAGACTCACGAGACATTGAGCGTCGCTGCCAGCCCCTTGGTGTAGTGCCGAGCACCATCGCGGCCAAACATGGT
>JBBSKG010000129.1:0-5183 GCA_038256565.1 Acidimicrobiales bacterium
CCGATGACCGTCGGCCCGGTGACGACGAGTACAGCGGCTAGGAGGACGGCAAAGTCCCAGTTGATGTCGAGGATGTAGTGGGCCGCTAGGCTGGTGCCAGCGAGAGTGACGGCGACACCGACCGTGAGGAGAAGCCAGACCGTCTTGCCAGCTGTCCGGACTCCTTTCCAACCAAGGCCGAGCGCGCCTTCGAAGAGGATGACGGCGACCGCCATCGAGACCGACGGGAACAAGAGGTCGCCAAAGATGCGGTCGGGGTCCAGTGCACCGGTCACGGGCCCGGCGATGAGGCCGCCGGCCAGGAGGAACACGATCGCGGGTACCCGTAGCCGCCACCCGAGCCACTGAGCGAGCACGCCGCCCGCGAGCACCGCCGCGACGACGACGATCAGTTGTTCTTGCATATGGTCCTCATCGTGTCATCTTCTCAGGTTTAATGGTTCAGGTGCACCACACGGGTCGATATGTGTTGCAGGACGGGTCAAACGGCGCTTCTATGCAACAACTCGCGACACCAATTCGACCCCCAGAGAGATAGTGCTCGTGGTTGTAGTACTCGAAGAACAGCTCGCAGAACGCTCGGCCGTCTTGCACGGACCCGAAGCCGGCCGGAAATACAGGGCAGTACTTGAGGGTCTTGAACGCGGCCTCGCTCGCCGCCACCGACGACGAGCCATGGAGCCGATCTCAACTTAATTCCGCAACGCTGGCACGCTCTACCTCATAAACGACTCAAGCATTATCTGCCCACAGTTCGACATGTAGATCATCTATATCTACTCACGTTATGCTCAACAGCACAAGGACTCCCTGCACTACCAACCCTTTCTAGACGGAGCACAAGAATGACAGATTCGCTTCGATCTATCCCCATGACGACAGCGGCGGAACGTGAGCGAATTTTGGGTGCCCCAGGGTTCGGGCGCCTACAGGAACTGTCGCTCCACCCTGCCGCAATTGAAAGTTCGGCCCCCGCGATAGAGAAAGCGCAATGACGACCGGAGGACTATATGTCGCTTGCTCCGGTTGAGGTTGACGAGCCGACATCTGACGAAGACGTTGCTTCTGACACGCCTTGGATCGTTCTCGTTTGGAATGACCCCATCAACTTGATGTCGTACGTGACGTTCGTGTTGCAAAAACTCTTTGGCTATAGCAAAGAGAAAGCAACCACTCTCATGCTCGACGTACATGAGAAAGGCCGTGCGGTGGTTGCTAGTGGGGCTAGGGAAAAATGTGAGCTCGACGTTTTTCGTCTTCATGAACATGGCCTGTGGGCAACCATGCAACACGACTGATGACGCGACACAACAAATGACCCGAGGTCCTGTTCGTCGAACTCGTCAGGGCGACTTCGAACTCAAACTATCTGAGCACGAGCGTCAACTACTTGGTGACCTTGTGGGCCAGCTCACTTCGGTGTTAGGTGATGATTATCAGCCAAGTGAAAACCCCATCTTGCGAAGACTTTTCCCCGTTGCACACCCTGATGACCACGACCTTGAAGCTTCTTACCAAGAGCTAGTAGGCAACGACCTGGTAAGCCTCCGTCGAGAGAAACTCCTAGTAGTGGCAGCGACCCTGAATGAGAACAAAGTTGATGAACAAACTTTGTTGGCTTGGTTAAACGTAATCAACGATCTTCGACTTGTCCTTGGAACTCATCTTGATGTCAGTGAAGATGACGACCACGATCTGCTTGACCCCAACAACCCTGATGCCGACACATATGCCATATATGGCTATCTCGGCTACCTGTTGGACTCGATCATCGAGTCACTTGCCTGATCTTCTGTGCACTCTATTTATACTCGGAGTAGAGGTTTGGGCCACGTGAGCTGCTAACCTCATTTGGGCCCAAGCGGACATCGAGCCCCCATCGTCTAGCGGCCTAGGACACCGCCCTTTCACGGCGGCAGCACGGGTTCGAATCCCGTTGGGGGTGCGCAAGAGCGGCGTGACATATGCGCTCAATCTGGTCCCGTAGTGCAGTCTGGAGTGCACGCCGCCCTGTCAAGGCGGAGGTCGCGGGTTCAAATCCCGTCGGGACCGCTGGGACGTCTTTGTGGCGTCTCTAGAAAAAAGAAGTCTAAAAGCCATCAAGGTCGGGTAGCTCAGTTGGCAGAGCGCGCGCCTGAAAAGCGTGAGGTCACCGGATCGACGCCGGTCCCGACCACCGAAATACCGAGAAGGAGTTGACATGGGAGGATCTAGCCAGGGATACCACGAAGATGAAGCTCTACTTTCGCCAGAAATTAAAGATCGCCATCGAGCAATCGTCTCGATCATGGAAGAGTTCGAAGCCGTTGATTGGTACGACCAGCGCGTAGAAGCAGCGAATGATCCGGAATTGGCTCAGGTGCTTGCCCATAACCGGGATGAAGAAAAAGAACACATGGCCATGACTCTGGAATGGCTTCGTCGCAACGACCCAGTGATCGACAAGATGCTTAGGCGCTACCTCTTCACCGATGAACCAATTTTGGAGATTGAAAAAAAAGAGTGATCAGCGAAGAGTGATCACTTGAAGTTGAGGACGGCGGGGAGTTCCTTGTGGTGCGCTATGACGTGGTGGCCTTCGGGCTCGGGTTGGGTGTCGTCGTCACTTACGCCGGTATAACGCACAGCGACCATGCCCATGGCCCGGGCACCAGCAATATCGGTGCGGCGAATATCGCCTACGTGAGCCGTGCGGGCGGGGTCTGGGTTACCTAGGCCAGCCAAGGCATGATCAAAGATCACTGACGAAGGCTTGTAGTGACCTACCTCGTCGGAAAATGACCAGTGGTCGAAAAACTCGAGCACTTCATGTCGCTGAAGATGTGAACGCAAAACAACAGACGGCGTAAAACCAACATCGCAGACAATGCCCAATGAAACCCCAGCCTCTTTAAGGGTCGCCAGGCAATCACCAATACCTTCAGTCAAATGAAGATTGGCCGTCTCGCCTGAAGCTACAAAAACCTCGACCAACTCATCTCGCATCGCGACATCAAGATCAAGATTCAGCTCGGCAAGAACATGCTCGGCGGCAGCCGAGCCAAGGAACTGCTCACCCGCCTTCCATGCATCGACATAACGCAGCCATGCACTGGCGTAGGCCGCCTCCAGGGTCAGAGGATTAACTGCTAAACCAGCCTTATCGAACAAATCAGTCCACACGCCAAGTCGATGTGCTCGAAGGTCCACGCCCTCTTCGAACACCAAAGTATTCCAGTAATCAAAAGTGACAGCTTGAAAACTCAAGACCCTGCGTTTTTCTTTCGTACAACACCATCAGCAACGGCTGCTTCAGAAACGCCAGTTGCGACCAATTCGACTACCCGCTTATTGAACACACTCGGCACGACATAGCCAGCCGATAGTTCATCTTGAGGAACAGCGCTGGCAATAGCCTTAGCTGCTGCGAGCTTCATGCCCTCAGTGATTCGATGGGCACCAACATCAAGAGCCCCACGGAAAATACCTGGGAAGCACAAGACGTTGTTGATCTGATTGGGGTAATCACTACGCCCAGTCGCTATGACCGAAACCAGCCCCTCGGCCTCTTCGGGCGTGATCTCAGGGTCAGGGTTTGCAAGGGCGAACACGATCGGGTCTTTGTGCATGACACGAAGATCGTCACGAACTAGCAAGCCCGGACCACTCACCCCAACAAATACATCTGCACCCGGAAGCACTTCATGCAAAGCACCGCGACGCATCTCAGGGTTAGTCCGTTCTGCGAACCATTGTTTGGCAGCATTTAGCTCACTGCGACCCTCGTAGACCGCCCCCTTGCGATCGACTCCAATCACATTTGGAACCCCTGCCTGCAACAAGATTTTCGCGATCGCCACCCCAGCGGCACCTACGCCAGCAATGACGACCTTGAGATCTTCCATCTTCTTGTCAACAACTTGAAGGCTGTTCCACAAAGCAGCGAGCACAACAACGGCCGTGCCGTGCTGGTCATCATGAAAAACTGGAATACCAAGAGTTGCCTGAAGCCGTTCTTCGACCTCGAAACAACGCGGCGCTGCGACATCTTCAAGATTAATGCCACCAAACACAGGCTCAAGACGCTGTACTGCTTCAATCAACTGCTCGGCACCATGGTCAAAAACATCTTCACCAGGGCGATCAACCTTTAGGCAAATGGGGAAAGCATCAATGCCTGCAAACTCTTTAAAAAGTTGTGCCTTGCCTTCCATGACTGGAAGTGATGCTTCTGGCCCGAGGTCACCTAACCCAAGAACGGCGGTGCCATCGGTAACGATTGCAACCGAGTTCTTCTTAATCGTTAACTCATGTACTAAGTCAGGCTCTGCTGCAATCGCTTTGCACACACGAGCAACGCCCGGAGTGTAAGCCATAGAGAGATCGTCACGGTTTTCAAGGCGAATCTTGGAACGAACCTCGATTTTTCCACCCTGGTGCAACATGAAAGTGCGATCACGCACATCTCGCACTGCCACTCCATCAAGCGCTTGAACCACCTTACGGATCTCTTCAACATGATCGTCGTTTCGTGCATCAACACTGACGTCTTGAACAATGCGATTTCCCGTCCCGTCGACAATGTCGAGCGCGACGATATTGCCGCCCGCCTCACCAATGGCGGTGGCAAGACGGCCTAAAGTGCCGGGACGATGATCGATCTCGACACGGATACAAACAGAATAAGCAGCGCTAGGGGAGGCCATTACCCCTTGACGTTATCGGCCCATGAGGCTCATGCCCAAGATGGGACCCTAAGAATGAACCTCAGAAGCCATGGCGGCAACACAACGAGCTACTTCTGAAGCCCGAAAGCGACGGTGTCCACCAAGGGTCTTTACGGCGGTGATTTGTCCTTTTATGGACCACCGAGCAACGGTCTTTGGGCTAACTCGAAACATTGCGGCCACCTCGGCGGGTGTAAGCAATGGATCTTCGATGAGTGGCTGAAAAGCCATTGGTCTATCTCCTGTTGTGTGACGTTGAGTGTGACGTTGAAGTGTGATGTGTTGCTGTAGCGACACGGAGATACGTGCCTATATGTCCCAAAGGTACAGATAAATCCCTTTGGTGAAAATGACCCATTTGGATCATTTTCTTCCAAGCCCTAACTAGTCATGCCCCCCGGGAACTCCCCCTCATGAGTGGGAAGGTTCGATAGCCTGTGCTTGAACCTTCCCAATTTAGCTAACACTCTCAACTTC
>JBBSKG010000130.1:0-5137 GCA_038256565.1 Acidimicrobiales bacterium
AATGAACGCATAGGCAATCACCGTTTCACCATGGAAAAAATGCAACTTGTCGTAACGCAAGGAGAAAAATGACAGTGCGTCCGATCCGTGTTTGCTCACGATGTGGCGCGCTTGTGCCAGCGTCGTGCCCACGCTCCCGACAGGTTCCTTAGTGCGGTCGGTAGGCCGTGTAATCAGCCACCCTCCGGCTGAGGTTGTGTAGACAGCGATTGCGAGCCCCATTGTGGTCGCGTATGGGGTATGCCAATTTTCGACCAGGATCCCAGCGCCTATTCCAAATATGGCGAGAGCAAACCCCAACTGAAGAGATCGTGTGCTGTAAGAGGCTGGGAAGTAGTGCCGTGTTGTAACGAGCATGACGATGAAAATGCTCGACACGACGCCGCCAAACGCTCTGTGATCCATAGTCATGAAGATGCCGGTTCCGATAAACATGGTGATCGCTATAACGAGGGCCTCTCGCTGTCCTCGACGAATACCACGCCCAAGGAAGTGAAGACCGGTAGCGGCGACAAATACAGCGAGCGGTGATAGATCACCGCCGGCAAATGGAAGGTATGCCCCTAATGCTCCGATACCCGGCCATACGGCAACACACTCGACCCTTGACCACACTTGGATTACGAGACCGAGGATTCTTCGGATGCGACGTCTGCGACGAGCAGAAGACCTGTTACCAAGCGCTGTGGCGGTAGCCTCACTTACCTTGGAGGCTTCTGGATGGGGGGCGTCAATGATTTCGATATCGGAGCCAAAAGGGTGGCTGCCATCTTCGATCTTTCGAAGTTCTGTCGCAATAGATCGCGATTGGCCCTGCGAAATTTCCATCCCTAGCCCCCCAGGCGACGGCATGGCTATGTGCGCAATACCATCAGCAGGGGATTCTATACAGATCCTCCGATTACCTTCTTTTAAAACCGTTGGCCTAGACGCCCTACTCGGCCTTTAGGGTCGCACTGCATCAAACCCGCGGTGGTTCGCTATTTGGGGTCAACGATTGTGAGCTTGCGGAAGTAACTCTGATATTTCGCCAGGCAGGACTTCACCCCGCAGAGAATGAAGTAGTTCGTCAGTTCCACGATCGAGTTTTAACATGCCATAGACCGAGTCGACTCCGCTTGGTGAAACCACCTTGGTGATCACCCCTGCGATTTTTCCATCCTCAGCCGCCAAGCCACGGCCTAATCAGAATCAGACTCGGCCGTGGCTTTGCCTTGCAACATTTCGTCTTCATGCGCCTCATCTTCTAGGGCCTCGATCTCGTGTTCGAGTTCGGCGAGGGCTTCTATTTCGCCAGTGCCTCGGAAGCGGTCGTAGGCGATCTGCAAGCCAATGGCGGAAACACCGAGAATCGTGAGTTGCAGTTGGTATTCCTTGAAGAAGCCGAGCAGGTCTTTGAGGGGTTCTTCAAGGACGCTCCCGATTTGGCGTATGAGTATTAAACGAGTGATCGTGCCAGCAATGTTGATGCTAAGGAAAGTTGCTGGCGACATGCGTTGTGCACCGGCAAAGAGACATATGTAGTTGTTCGGCAGTACGAACAACATTGGGTACATGGCCTTGGAGAACGCCCACTCGGCTTGCTTAAGCGCTTGGCCGATGCTGCCGCCTCTGCGGTTCATCCAGCTGATGGCGGTTTCTCCATACCAAAAACCGAGTAAGTAAAAGAGCGGGTCAGATAACAACAACCTGCCCGTGCCGACCAGAAAGTAAGAAATGGTATCGAGTCGCCCTGAGGCCAGAATCATGTGGCGGTTGCGAGGGTCAAGGGCAATGAGCAGCAGAGGGTGCTCCACTGCGAGTTTAGCAACGAAGGCCTGGCCGATTTGAGCACCGATAACCAAGATGCCTATTGGCACCAACAGCATAATGAGTCGTCTTCGGCGACGGGCTTGGTCTTCCACTACTTCAGGCTAGGGCATTTCCGGCCGCTTCCTTGAAGCCTGGGTTTGTGTAGGCAGCTCAACGGGCATGTCAACAGTTCGACAGATAGGGTCAGAATGTTCGATAAAACGACAATCGAGGAGGAATTCATGTCGGGTCCCAGTCAAGGCCTTATGCAAGATGTTCCATTGACGCTCCCACACTTTTTTCAACGAGCCGAACGACTTTTCCCAGCCAAGGAAGTTGTTAGCGCAACCGGATCGGGAACGCTTGAGCGCACCACCTACGGACAATGGGCCGAGCGCACTCGACGTCTCGGTGGAGTGCTCGACGCACTTGGCATTGCTGACGATGCTCGAGTTGCCACCTTTGCGTGGAACTCAGCTCGACATCTGGAGCTGTACTTTGCTGCTCCTTGCACGGGGCGCATATTGCACACGCTGAACTTGCGGCTCTTTCCTGAACAGCTGACATATATCGTAAATCACGCTGAAGATGAAGTCATTTTCATAGATCGTTCGCTTGTGGCAATGCTTTGGCCGCTTATGAAGACATTTAAGACGGTGCGACATGTCGTAGTGATGGATGACGGTCGTGGCGACATGCCAACCGACGACGGTCCCGAGCTACACGATTACGAGGCGCTTTTGAATGCTGCCGCACCTGTCGATTTTCACATCACAGATGAGAATCGTGCGGCTTCAATGTGTTACACGAGCGGGACGACAGGCAACCCAAAGGGTGTGGTCTATTCACATCGTTCGACATGGCTACACACGGTGGCCGTGATGGGCGCAGATGCTATTGGGGTGCGTGAAAGTGATGTGATCTTGCCGGTGGTGCCAATGTTCCACGCCAATGCATGGGGTCTTGCTCATGCTGCTGTCGCTACGGGTGCTTCTCTTGTAATGCCTGGCCCTGATCTCTCACCGACGGCAATAGCAACTTTGATTGAACAAGAACATGTCACGATTGCGGCTGGCGTTCCGACCATTTGGATGGGCGTTCTTCCCGAATTGAAGGGCCGTGACACCCCTAGTCTTCGGGCCATTCCGTGTGGTGGGTCGGCCGTTCCAAAGGTGTTGTCTGAGGGGTATCGGGCACAGACTGGCCTTCCTATTCTTCAGGCTTGGGGCATGACCGAGACCAGCCCGGTTGCATCGGTTGGAACGATCAAGTCAGCCTTTGCAGGTCGTTCAGATGACGAGCTTGCTGAGCTGCGCACGACGGTTGGTCTGCCAGTTGTTGGTGTGGAGATTCGTGTTGTTGAACCTGAAACCATCAACGAGTTGGCTTGGGACGGTGAACAGTCTGGTGAGCTACAGGCACGTGGGCCTTGGATTGCATCTTCTTATTACAACGACGATCGTTCAGCAGAGTCGTTCACTTCTGATGGCTGGTTACGTACTGGTGATGTGGCGACCATTGATTCTGAGGGGTATATCCGTTTAGTAGATCGGACAAAAGATCTGGTGAAGTCTGGTGGCGAGTGGATTTCATCAGTAGAGCTAGAGAACGAGCTCATGGCGCATCCAAAGGTTGCAGAGGCTGCCGTCATTGGTGCTGCGCATCCCAAGTGGGGAGAGAGGCCACTCGCTTGTGTGGTTGTGAAACCTGGTGAAACCGTTTCGGGTGAAGAACTGCTGGCGTTCCTTGAGCCCAGGGTGGCCACATGGTGGCTGCCAGATGACGTTGTCTTCATCGACGAGGTTCCCAAGACTTCCGTCGGCAAGTTCTCGAAAAAAGACCTACGCGAGCGTTTTGCTGACTACACCTTTCCGGGGGTCTGACTTCTTGGTGAACTTCGACCTTGTTCAAGGCACGGGCATTTTGCTTGAACAAGGTCGACCACTCTGAAAGCTCGATGGCGGAGCTACTCGATCTTCTGGTGTCCTGAAGCCGAAACAACCAGCTAGGCAATGAACTCATTTCCCCCATGTTTTCCGGTAGCGTCGCTGCACGAGCAACACATGCTTTTGACGATAGACAGGGGTGGCGTTATGCGGGTACGTGCGACGGTTGTGGTTCTAGTGATGTTTGCAGGAGCGCTTGGCGCTTGTGGCAAAGATTCCATTTCTAAAACTGACTTCATTGCGGCTGCAGGCAAGATCTGCAAAGGCATTGATACCAAGCTCTTGGCTCTCGACAAGTCAGTGAAAGTTGAGACTGAGCCCACCCCTGAACAACAGCAGACGATTGTTAAAGGTGCGGGAGTGATTTTTAAGGATGCAGCAGACGAACTAACCGATCTCGGCCTGCCTAGTGACGACAAAGACACCGTCAAGGCTTTTGTTGCAGCCATGCATGCGGGAGCAGACGAGGTCATTTCAGGAGGAGCTACGCCCGAGAAGTCCGCCGTTCTTTTGGCGAGCGATAAAGATCCGCTGGAAAAGGCCAATGATTTGGCTGATGAGTACGGCATAACTGAGTGTGGGAAGCAGTAACGATGAACCGACTCTTCCCCACTTCTAGGTGCCGATCTTTGTCACTTGTGGTGGTAGTTGTTGTTTCAGCGCTCCTGGTGAACGCTTGTAGTAGCGATGACTCCGTTAAGCGGACTGGTCCCCGGCTGACCAAAGAGCAGTTATTGGCTAAGGCAAATGGAATCTGCGTCACCTTGGATGATGCTGTTCTTCCAATAATCGAGGGGCTCGTTAAGAATGAGAAAGCCCCTACCCCCAAGCAATCACAAAAGGCTTTACGTGATGTTGTGCCGCTCTATAAGAAAGCCTTTGATGATTTGCGTCGCTTGAACCCACCTAAAGATGTCGAAAAGATGATGGATCAATTCATTGCTCTGAACGATAAAGCATTTGAGGGTCTTAACAAGGCGGCGAAAGATTCCGAACAGGCGCAGATTTTTCTCAACAGTGACGATGATCCTTTTAGACCGGCCCTCGAAATAGCTGATCGCAATGACCTTGACGAGTGCGGCACTGGCGGAAGTAGAGCAAATGAGGAATTGACAGACGCACAACGTAAAGCTGCGACCCAGGTGTTGGTTACGAGTTCGGAGTACGCATATGCGGGCCTTCCAGGGCAGGTTCCTGCCGGACCGTTGCTTTTAAGGTTCGTCAACAAAGGTACTGAGCTGCACGAGTTGGTTGTTACTAAACTCGCCGATGGTCAGACCCTTGAACAGCTTCTTGCTTTAGTCGATACGGGTGAGCCCGAGAGCGATACAGGCAACCTTGGGTTCGCATCGGCGGGTCCAGAAGGTTCAACAGAGTTGGGAGTGATGACCACTCCTGGC
>JBBSKG010000131.1:0-4740 GCA_038256565.1 Acidimicrobiales bacterium
CGAAGTGCTCCTGAGCGAGGCGGCGAAGGTTTACGCTCCGATCAAATGCCACCTCGGTTGCCATGTCGGCATCCTACGAGGGGTGGCCATAGTATGGTGCTTGGTGGCTTATCAACAATAATTGTCAATTAGCAAATATTGTTGATAAGGTTCAGAATGTGAAGAGTCCTGTCGAGTTGGGTGAGTTGTTCCGGGCTACGGGGCGGAAAAATACAGCTCAACGACAGTGCATTTTTGAACTTCTTCACGGCACGACTGTTCATCCAACAGCCGAGACTATTTATGCTGAAGCCCGTGACAAGATGCCTTCTATCTCGCTTCGAACCGTGTATCAGACGCTCAACGATTTGGCAGCGCTAGGTGAGATTCAACAACTCGACCTGGGTACCGGCTCGTTTCGTTTCGACCCCAACGTTGATGCTCATCACCATTTGGTATGCATTGAGTGTGGGAACGCTGAGGATATCTATGCAGATTTTCCTGATGTTCAGATTCCTCGAGCAGCCGCAAAGGACTTTGAGTTGACTAGTACCGAAGTGGTGTTTCGAGGTCGCTGCGTAACGTGTAGAACAAAGGATTAATGACTACAAAACCACCCAAACAACAAGCAAAAAATTAAAAGGAGATAAGCATCATGACCAAGCTGAATGGCACGACGACCCATAACAATCTGAAGGAGGCATTCGCTGGCGAGTCGCAAGCGAACAGGCGCTATTTGTATTTCGCGCAAAAGGCAGACGTTGAGGGCTACCCCGATGTTGCGGCGTTGTTCCGCTCGGTTGCCGAAGGTGAAACCGGCCATGCTTTTGGCCACTTCGACTTTCTTGCCGAGGTTGGCGACCCCGTTACCGGCGTGCCCGTTGGCGAGACTGCTGCCAACTTGAAGTCAGCTATCGAAGGCGAGACATACGAGTACACCGAGATGTATCCTGGGTTCGCCAAAACTGCTCGTGAAGAGGGTCTTGACCCGATTGCTGAGTGGTTTGAGACGCTTGCTCGTGCTGAGAAGAGCCACGCTGGCCGCTTTACTCAGGGCCTCGAGTCCACTTCTTGATTTAAGGAAATCTGTTGTATTTCAAGGGCTTCCCGGGTATCACCAGTAGGCCCCGGGGAGCCCTTGTTGGTCTACGCAGAAATGTGCCCATCTGATTTGTCGAGGAATGACCCATGACGACGACGTATGACCCAAAGCACCCTAAGTACTACAACGAAGATGACATGCGCGGTGAGTTGTTGCGGGTCTACGACCTATGTCATGGCTGTCGACTGTGTTTCAATCTGTGTCCGTCATTTCCCAGTCTCTTTGATGCAATCGATGGCCATGATGGCGATGTCGAGGCAATGACAGTTTCAGAACAAGACAAGGTTGTCGACGAGTGCTACCAATGCAAACTCTGCTACGTGAAATGTCCTTATGTTCCGCCTCATGAGTGGCAGCTCGATTTCCCCCGTCTGATGTTGCGCAACACTTCTATTCGCCGCAAAGACGATGGCCTACGTTCTAAGTTGACCGACAATGCTCTTGGCCGAACTGACCTTGTAGGCATGATCTCGACGACAGTAGCCCCACTCGCAAATGCCATGACCCAAACGCCGGGTTCACTGCCCCGTCGGGTTATGGAAAAGTTCACAGGCATAGCGGCTGAACGTATGTTGCCCCCTTATGCCCGGCAACGTTTCAGCACTTGGTTTAAGAAGCGAGTCGCACCGATGCTTGCTCGTACGCAAGCCAATGTGACGGTGTTTCCAACCTGTCTTGTTGAATATCAAAACCCAGCGATTGGAAAAGATCTTGTAGCGGTCTACGAACGCAATGGAGTTTCATGTTCGCTGGCGGAGGGCGCAGGCTGTTGTGGCGCACCTTTTCTTCATGCTGGTGACTTCGACTCGTTCACCAAACAGGCGAAGAAGAACGTGAGCATCTTGGCAGCCGAGGTTCGTGCGGGCCGAGACATCGTGGTGCCTCAGCCGACCTGTGGTTACGTCTTGAAAAAAGATTACGCCGACTACGTGGGTGGTCCCGATGCTGAGCTGGTGGGCGCTAATACTTACGATGCTGCCGAGTATTTAATGAAACTGCACAAAGGTGAAGGCACCGAGTTAGACACTTCATTTAGCGAGGGTTCTGTTCCTGAATCCATTTCGTATCACGTGTCGTGTCACCTCCAAGCACAAAATATTGGCCTCAAGAGCCGTGACCTGTTGGCATTGACGGGCACCACCATCAAGCTCGTTAATAAGTGCTCAGGCATCGACGGCACTTGGGGTTATCGAGCTGAAAACTATGAGCTAGCCCGCAAGGTTGCGCAGCCCCTGGCTAGTGCCATCGAAGATCAGGATTGTGAAGTAGTGGTAGGTGACTGTCATCTCGCAAATGGAGCAATAAAACAAGAGACCGATCGTCAACCACTGCATCCGCTTCAAGTGCTTGCTCGTGCATATGGCATTTCAACAGAGACGACTACGCCAGTGACCCAAACCAAATGACTCAAACCAAGTTGACCATCAACGACATTGTCGACCTTCGTGCTTACGAGCGCGAGCGCGAAGCCGTGCGCGATCGAATCATTGCGCTCAAGCGCAACAGGCGAATAAGTGTGGGCCCAGTCGTGACGTTGGTTTTCGAAAATCGTGAGACGGTGCAGTTTCAAGTTCAAGAGATGGCAAGAGCTGAGCGCCTTATTACCGATGAGGCCATTCAGTCAGAGTTGGATGCCTACAACCCGCTGATTCCCGAGGCCAATCATCTGTCGGCGACGGTGTTCATCGAGCTGACTTCCAAAGAGGAAATGGAACGATGGTTGCCAGCACTTGTCGGCATTGAGCGCTCTATAGAGTTGCGACTCGGTTTACTTGAGGGCAGTGGTACCGACGACGCCGTGGTTCGTTGCCAACCAGAAGCAGCGCATGAACAACAGCTCACCCGGCCCGATACTACGGCCTCGGTGCATTACGTGACCTTTGCGTTTACCGATAATCAAGTGGCAGCCTTTATCGATGGCCAGGTCACATTGGCAGTAGCTCACCCAGCCTATGAAGAGGTAACTCTGCTTAGTGAAGCTTCCAAAGCCTCACTGTCAGGTGATTTGCGAGACTAAGAGCCTCTATTGGGAGCGTCTGGACGAGCCCGGTTTGCTCGACAATAATGCCAAGAACACCGGCTAGATGGCGGTTTGGCTAAGCGGAAGTGATCCCCTCATGAAACAGACCTGGCACGAGCAAGCATCGTGCCGGGGTCTCGACCCCGACATTTTCTATCCTGCTACTGACGAAGACGCTGAGAGCGCTAAGGATGTCTGCACCGCTTGCACAGTCCGCGTTTCCTGTCTCGAATATGCCTTGGCTGCTCGCGAACTCGAAGGTGTATGGGGTGGAGCAACTGAACGTGATCGCCGTCGTATGATTCGCCAACGTCGTCGCACTGCGTAGGACCTGACACAACAGTGTGTCGAATGACAGTGTGTCGAATGGGGGAGTTTCGATGAGTGATCACATTCCTTCACAGGCATTTGTTGAACTCGGTGGTTGGCCCGCCATTCTCGGGCGCATCATGAGTGGAGAGGACCTTGCGGCTTCGATTGCCGAAACGGCACTCACGGAGGTTCTTATTGGTGGGGCTACGCCTGCACAGGTTGCTGCATTCATCGTGTCGCTGCGTGTTAAGGGCGAGACGATAGTAGAGATGACAGGCATGGTCGAGGCAATGACGGCGGCTTGCGAACTCGTTGTCTTACCCCCCGATCTCGTTGTCATTGACACTTGCGGAACGGGTGGGGCAGCGCCCAGGCGTGAAGCCGCATTTAACGTTTCCACAATTGCTGCGCTCGTCATTGCAGGTGCAGGTGCAGGTGCAGGTGCAGGTACAGGAGTGGGCGTTGCCGTATGCAAACACGGCAATCGTGCGGCCTCATCAACTAGTGGTTCGGCAGATCTACTAGAGGCGCTAGGCGTGGTGATAGATCTCGGCCCTATGGGAGTTGCTCGTTGTGTGACCGAAGCTGGCATAGGTTTTTGTTTAGCCCCAAGGTTTCACCCGGGCATGCGTTTTGTTGGGCCCGTTCGTCGCGAGCTTGGCGTGTCAACTGTGTTCAATGTGCTCGGGCCTTTGGCAACCCCTGCTCGACTTCGTCGTCAAGTAATAGGAGTGGCCGATCCACGTATGGCAGAGCGCATGATCGGAGTGCTCGCTGCCCGAGGTGCGGAGCGTGCCATGGTTGTAAGTGGCCATGATGGGCTAGACGAACTAACCACGACGACCACATCTACCATTCATGAACTTCGTGACAGCGAACTTCATACTTACGACATCGACCCATCAACGCTTGGCCTCACGACGGTTGACCCTGCAGCACTCCGCGGCGGCGATGCTTCACTCAATGCCAATCTCACTCACAAGGTTCTCGCAGGTCAACCAGGCCCCCATCGCGAAGTAGTACTACTCAACGCCGCCGCAGGACTAGTAGTAGGCGGCGCAGCCGACGACCTCGCTACCGCACTGAACGTCGCTGCCAATTCCATTGACACCGGCGCAGCAGCCACTGCCTTAGAACGCTTGATCACGGTCTCAAACAAGGCTAAATCCGAAGAACCCTGACCCCAAATACGTTTATTTGTGGCGAGCGAGAATCTGGCTAGGTCTTCATGCCATCGAGCATCATGATGCTAAGATGTAGAAATGGCAAAGACGCGCACTACGCTGACGATCGACGAAGAGGTGCTGCGCTCGGTGAAGGTCCGTGC
>JBBSKG010000132.1:0-4695 GCA_038256565.1 Acidimicrobiales bacterium
ATGGCAACTCTCCTGTGTTACGAGTAGCGCCGGTCGACGTGGGGGCTCGGTTGGCTATGCGGCTGTTTTCAACGGAGGCAGAAGATGAGACCCCCACCACGGTGGTTCTTACGAGCGCGACCCTTGCAGTTGGTGGGTCGTTTGATTCGCTGGCTGGGCGCCTCGGGCTTGACCGAGCGAGCTTGGAATGGGACGGCCTAGATGTGGGCAGTCCCTTCGATTACCCAAATCAGGCATTGCTCTATTGCGCAGCGCATCTGCCTGACCCACGTGCGGCTGACTTTGAAGCCGCAATGCATGCAGAGATGGAGGCCTTAATGCTCGCTGCTGGTGGGCGGACACTGGCGTTATTTACGAGTCGCAGAGCCATGGAGGCAGCTGCTGGTTACCTAGGTGATCGTCATGCGTTTCAGGTGTTGGTACAAGATGCCTTGCCTCGCCCTGTGCTCCACGAGACCTTTCTAAAAGATGAAACTTCTGTGTTGCTTGCGACTATGGGCTTTTGGCAGGGATTCGATGCGCCTGGACGTACCTGTTCGTTAGTCGTGATCGACCGCCTTCCATTTAGTCGTCCCGATGATCCGCTTGTAGAAGCTCGACGCCAAGCCGCCACCAAGGCCCGCCAAAATGCTTTTGCGGCCGTAGATCTACCCCGAGCGGCGGTTTTGTTGGCTCAAGGGACTGGTCGACTAATTCGTTCGGGGGAAGATAAGGGAGTAGTTGCAGTGCTTGACCGTCGCTTGGCCACAGCTTCTTATCGCTGGGACTTGGTGCGCAGCTTGCCCCCAATGCGTCGTAGTAAAGATCATGACGAAGCAGCTGAATATTTGGCAAGCCTGTCTGATGAATAAATCCCGACTTGTTTTGTCGGGAATTGCCGCTAGGCTCGGAGTTGTTAGACCCGTATTCCATCTGATAGGAGGCCAACCATGGCTGTTCGACTTGGCGACGACGCCCCTAATTTTTCGGCTGAAACGACTGAAGGCACGATTGATTTTTATCAATGGAAGGCTGATAGTTGGGCGGTGTTGTTTTCACACCCCAAAGATTTCACTCCGGTTTGCACCACCGAGTTGGGAACGGTTGCCAAGCTCAAGCCTGAGTTCGACAAGCGAGGGGTAAAGGTCATCGGCCTATCTGTTGACCCGGTCGAATCGCATCACACTTGGGAAAAAGACATTGCTGACGTAACTGGCAATGCCGTTAACTTTCCCATGATTGCTGACTCTGATCGTAAGGTCGCTGACCTCTACGACATGATTCACCCCAATGCCAACGACACGTTGACCGTTCGTTCGGTGTTCGTGATTGGTCCCGACAACAAGGTGAAGCTCACTTTGACTTATCCGGCGAGCACGGGTCGCAACTTTGACGAACTGTTAAGGGTCATCGACTCTCTTCAGTTGACGGCTGGTTACAGCGTGGCCACGCCTGCAGACTGGAAAGATGGCGATGACGTAATCATCGCAATGAGCGTGTCTGACGATGAGGCTAAGGAACGCTTCCCCAAGGGCTTTACCGCCAAGAAGCCGTACCTGCGGGTGACGCCTCAACCTAATAAGTAGGTCAGCCCAATAAGTGGGTCAGCTCGATAAATGAGTCTTGAAGAACGGAAGAATCCTTGCCCAAGCGTCTTCTGCGGCTTCGGGTACATAACGAACTGACATTGGCGGCACTGGTGGCATCCAACCAGGTATGCCTTTGTTAAGAAAGCTGTGCCCAGCATCTGGGTAGGTTTTAACGTCATGTTCGACACCTAGTTGACTCAGTGCTTTTTCGAGGCGAGCGGGGTCATGACGCAGCGTTTTGTCTTTGGTGCCGTAACTAGCAACTACAGGACAGACGCCGTCGAGGGCATGTTCGCCTTTGGGTACTCGTCCGTAATTGACAGATGCAACAGCGAAATCATGATGAATTGCAGCAGCAAGGGCAAAGGTGCCGCCCATGCAAAAGCCAATCACTCCAATACGGTTTCTCGAGACTTCAGGCCGTTGTGAGAGCCATTCACGAGCAGTGTCTATGCGATCGACGGTAGGCCCATTTCCTTTTGCCATGTCGGCAATTGCACGGGCGATACATAGTGGTTTATTGCCTGTGGAATAAAGGTCAAGTGCCAGGCTCACGTAGCCAGCATCAGCCAACTTTTGGGTGTTGGTCTTGATGTCGCCGTTGATGCCGAATATTTCGTGAAGAACGATGATGCCCGGAGCAGGCTCATTTGAGCTGGGAAGAGCAAGAAAGCCCTGTTGAACTCCAATGGTGACTTGTTCCATGTTGGTGATAGTAGGTCAGTCGGTTTTGGTTGTCTCGGGAGATGTGTCCGCACTTACTTCGTCCCTATTGACTTCTTCTGTCTCGTCTGGCCCATCTTTGGAAGAGCCCTCTGTGGAAGGCTCAGGGCTGGCTTCTGGTTCAGGACCAGCTTCAGTTGAATGAACAAGTTGAGCGAGTGCAGGCCGTTTGCGAACGAGTACCCATAGGCCAATGGGAACCAGCACTAGGCACATCCATTGAGCACCTGTTAGGCCAAAGGTGAGTTCGTCATATGCACGTAAGAAGTCCGTGCCGAGTCGAGCGCTTCCGTACCAAATGAGAAATACCCCAAGGGCGGTGCCGGGCGATGACTTGCGCTTGTACAACAACCACGACAGCACGATGGACAAGACGACGAGGCTGATGAATTCGTAGAGCGAGGTGTTGTGGATTGTTTGACCGATAAGCAGCGGGCCTTCACGGGTATCACCGCCGTCGTAGCGGGTAGCGAGAAAGAACGATGTTGGGTTACCGAGATGCTCGCCGACTGCATAACAGCCAATGCGTCCAAACGCTGCACCCACTGTCATGGCTAAGCCCATCCCATCTAAAAGACGCCAGCGGGTGAGAAGATCGAACGATCGCAGTGTCGGCAAACCCACGACAACTGCGAGGATGAAGCCGCCAGAGAACTGAAGGCCACCGTTCCAGACGGCGATGAGATCTATGGGCGATTCGATTTCAGATAGGTGCGTGAGGTTCCAGGTGATGCGCGACCCCACGATTCCAGCAACGACCATTCGGGTTGCAAGGTTCATGGTCTTTTCGCTTGAGATTCCCCATCGTTCTCCCCATCGTGCGGCAATGGTTGAACCCGCAATAACTCCGAGGGCGACCATCAACCCGAATGTGCGAAGAGTTAGGGGGCCTAGGGAGATTTCAGGAAAGGTGGTGTAAGGAATCGCTGCCAACATGATTTCTCATCATTGCATTTGGGCGACGTGTTGGCGCGGCATGGGCCATGTGTCCATGCTCGACCAGGGCCCCAGCCCCTAGGCACAGGTAGCGTGCAGCCATGGAAGTAAGTCAGAGCACTGAGACCATTGAGCCACCTACGAGTTCTACGGTGAGTTCTACAACCGTGGCCCCTCGGGTTGTGGGCGATCCACTTTCAAGCCCCGTGCTACTTGGTTCTGGTGTGGCGTTATTTGTGGCAATCATTGGTTTCGGCGTCGTGATGCGCCGAAAGCAGCGTAAGGGGTCGACGTGAAACAACTTGCGCGGCCTGAGGCCGGATTGTGATGACCACCAAGGCAAACTTTGAAAGTGCTGTGCAAGTTGTTTCACGGTTAGCCCTAAGGAAAACTGAAAGCTTGTTGAGATGATCGTGTTGGTGCTGGGTGGCACCCGTTCAGGCAAGTCTGCGCTGGCCGAACGTCTGCTCGCTGGCATGGCTGCACCTTTTACTTATGTGGCTACAGCATCATTTGATGCCGACGATGAGGACATGCTTGAGCGAGTTGAGCGGCATCGCCAACGACGACCGACCGAGTGGGCAAGCGTTGAGTCGTCAACTGATCTGGTTCAGACCTTGCGTTCAATAACCGGAAGCGTTCTAGTTGATGCGCTCGGAACCTGGGTGGCATCCACGAACACGATGGCGGTTGATATTAAGTCGTTGTGTTTGGCTTTGCGAGAACGTTCAGGTGACACGGTGTTGGTTTCAGATGAGGTTGGCATGGGGGTCCATCCCTCAACTGAAATTGGGCGACGCTTCCGCGATGTGCTCGGAGAGGTAAACCAGGCCGTGGCAGAAATTGCTGATCATGTGTTCCTGGTAGTCGCTGGCCGGGTTTTGAAGTTGCATCCGTTCGATTCGATAGATGCTTTGGGCGGACATTTAGAAGCGAGTGGCTCCTGATGCGAGCGGCACTTGCTTTTCTCACTCCTTTTGGGGGAGCGGCCACTCCTTCGTCAAGGGCATTGTGGTGGTTCCCTGTTGTGGGCGCTGGCCAGGGGCTAGTGCTGGGTGTCATTTGGTGGACTGCCGATCGCTTGTTTCCGGCACTAGTTGTTGGGGTGATCGTTGTGGTTTCAGACCTTGTTATCACCGGCATGCTGCACCTAGACGGACTGGCTGACAGCGCTGATGGTCTGTTGGCTCCGCTTGATCGGCAGCGCCGTCTTGAAGTGATGTCAACTCCTGAAGTTGGAGCCTTTGGTGTTGGAGTAGTGGTTTCGGTTTTGATGATGCGAGTTGCGGCATTAGCAGTACTGATGCCTTCTATCTTCTTGTTGGCTGGCCTGTACTGCGCGTCTCGAACGGCTATGGCAGCTGGTGCCTTCACTCTTTTGGTTCTGGCCATAACGAATCCAGCCATCAGGGGGTCGATGGTCAAAGGCCGGCACGGGATCGTCGGCGTGATTTCGGTGGTTATAGCG
>JBBSKG010000133.1:0-4691 GCA_038256565.1 Acidimicrobiales bacterium
ACCAATCGACGGTGACAACCACCTTGACGGGCTACGCTCAGGACCTGCTCTCACATCTGCGTTCGTAGGCTTCGTCGAGTGGAGCAGTTCGTACACTGCGGACGCCAGATGGGTCAGCACGTTCGCCTCGGACATACCCTCCGCTGGTACATGCTGGCCTCGTCCACGTGGTCCGTCACCTCACTGCGCTCCTCAGAAGAACGCTTTTGCAACAAAACTCCCCCTTCCAGTACAAAATCGTGGCATAAGAGCACGCTTCTGCGATCACTGGATCGGATCTAGGCGGTCAAGCAACAGTGGCGTTGGGAAGTGTCTGCCGGGAGCTTGCGCTCGCCAGACCTCCATGCGACAAGGGGTACCCGACGGATGCACCCGGCCTGTGATGGTGTTGCCGCGCTACCGAGGATGATGTTGAAAACGATTGTCTGGTTAGGTCAGGCGCTGGAGAGCGTCGTTCCACGTTGGGCGGCCTTCGGAACCGTTGATCGTCCATCGAACGAACTTCGTCGGGGCCATCTCTGGGGAGAGCTTCGACATGAGGTCGCTGTGCGGGCTGGTGTTGGCGAACGCTGTCAGCGCTTGTTCGTCAACCCACACTGACAAGGTGGCGTACTGCTTGCGGAACGGTCGGGCCAGCAGGGAGAACCCGACGACGCCTTCGGTCCGTCCGAGTTGTTTGCGCACCTCGCTGGCCCCGCGAAACAACCGGCCGGTGGAGGAGCGACTGTGCGCGGGAATGTTGGAAGCGAGGACCACATACTGGTGGTCAGGCTGTAGTGGTTCTAGTTGCTTCCAGGGAGACTTCATATGATCTGCAAGTATGCTATGCCACAAGGGAATGATCAATCACCCACCGGGGGTCTAGCGTCGTCGCCCCCCGGGTAAAAGTGTGGGGTGTATGCCTTTCAGACCTCAAGAATCGACATGGTGAGTCCGGATCTCCCCAATCCTCGCGGGCGGCTATCGGCAATGTTGGTTGACGGGCTCCGAAGGTCTCCCCATTCTCTCAGCGAGGTTGAGAGTTTGACTGAATCTCCTGGTTCGGCGAAGACAGCCAGCTCAGCTTGTACCTCTGTTTCGAACTCGTCTACCGGGGATTCGCTGGCGTCGATCCTGCATGGGAAACCGAGCCATCGCTGGTTCGAATCCGCGAGAACCTGGCGCGGCGTTTCATCGCCACGATCGCTGCTGAACTTAGATCAGACAGCCAATCTGAGGTGACCACGGGGGGCGTTGTCGCCACGTTGCGCCAATTGGCCGAGGATGACTCTGGCCCATCGTTGTCTCGATGGATTCTTCAGCGTGGCGATAGCCAGCAGCTGCGCGAGTTCGTGATTCATCGCTCGGCCTATCAACTGAAGGAAGTCGACCAACATACCGCTGCCATCTCCCGGCTCCCTTCCGGCCGAGCCAAGTCGGCATTCATCAAAATTCAGACAGACGAATATGGCTATGGAGAGCCATATCAAACCCATCAGGAACTCTTTGCGACCACACTCCGATCGCTCGACCTCAAAGAAAGCTATGGGGCCTACCTTGATTGGATTCCCGCCGTCACCCTGGCGACGGTGAACCTGCTGTCGATCTTTGGCTCCTCACGGCGCTGGCTCGGTGCCTGCATCGGTCACTTGGCGCTCTTCGAAATGATCTCGAGCGTTCCCATGAGTCGCTACGCGACGGCGCTGCAGCGGATGGGCAACGACCCTCGTGGATCGAGGTTCTACGAGATCCATGTTGAGGCCGATGCTGTGCATGAGGTCATTGCACTTCACGACATGGTGGGCCCCCTACTGGAGCAGATGCCTCACCTCGGTCCTGATGTCGTCTTCGGAGCCCGTGCGCTCACACTCGTCGAACGCTGGTTTGCACAACACTTGATTGACTCCTGGGAAGCTGGGCGTACCTCCCTTCATCAACAACTTCCTGTGGAGTCCTACCGCGGGGCAAGGCAACGCAACGTCGGTGAAGCCGCCCCCATCCTTGCCGGGAGAACCCCCTGACCACTGCCAAACCATCGGTTCAGGAATGTCTGGCACTTGGTGGCATCGTCGGGCCAGCTGGATTCGTCTCGGCTTGGCTCATCGGTGGTGCCCTCACCCAGAGCTATAGCCCGATACATGATGCCATCAGTCATTTGGCTGGCGTTGACGCCCCAACTCGGCCTTGGATGTCAGCTGGTTTCGTGTGTTTCGGTCTCGGCTTGTGCGCCTTCTCGGTGGCCTTGCGACACTCCGTTGGCGGAAGAGCCTGGGTAGCTGCTGCGGTCACCGGAGCAAGCGCCTTCGGCGTCGCTGCCGCTCCCCTTGGTGCTTCATCAAAGCTAGACGCCATTCATGGTGGCTTCGCCACCATGGGCTATCTCTCTCTAGCACTTCTTCCAGTGCTGGCCGCTCGACCCTTGGCCCATGCTGGTCAACACCGAGCGGCGAAGGCTTCAATGGTCGTTGGGGTACTGGCTGGTGCAAGCCTCCTCGCTACTGCTCTGGGCGGACCGCATGGCTTGTTCCAGCGGCTGGGCTTGACGCTCGGCGATGCCTGGATCGCCGCAAGCGCCGTCGCTATCTTGTCGGGGCGCTTCCGGAGGCGTTGATGACATTCATTCGCCAATCTCAGACCTCCAGTCTTACACGGTTCAGTATTGGAACTATCTGGCAGAGGCAACGTGCTGTTGGATGAGACCGATCAATACCTTGCCAACACTACGGAGTCTGGCACTTACCCATGGAGATGAGGAGACATGCGAATCACCAAGAACGGCACATCTACGATAATTGATGCAGGCGACCGCAGACCGAAGGGGGAACGGCCTTGACGAATCCCAACAAGGCATTGTGGGAGAAAGGCGACTTCACCAAGATCGCGGCCACTATGCTCAAGGGCCGGTGTTTCCTTTGAACGCTACACCTTCGTTTTCAGCGCTCCCGTTCCTCCCTCGCAGTTCTCTCGTTCGCCAGCATGGTTCAAGCACCTGTTCTGGCGCTCTGATCGAGTTCTCTACCGACTCCAGTGTTGCGCCAAGGTCAATCCCGAACTCGACGCTTACGCCGCCCGGCGATCGATCGAAACACCTGTAATCGTCTTCGAACCACGCTCCACTTCCCATTGA
The DNA here is from genome assembly GCA_038256565.1 of Acidimicrobiales bacterium. Classification (GTDB taxonomy): domain Bacteria; phylum Actinomycetota; class Acidimicrobiia; order Acidimicrobiales; family CADCSY01; genus JACOTK01. The sequence continues at coordinate 3,107 of JBBSKG010000133.1, forward strand.
CACCTGGCAAAACTTCGTTACTCCATTGTCAAAAGTGACCTTGACCTTGTCCTTCTAGGTCTCACTGGTGCAGACGCGACAGCTCCCCATGTGGGACCAAGGCATGGGCTCATTGCAGTAAATCATTACCGTTAACGGATTAGGGCGGGACTAGGGAGAGTGATTATTAGGCTGGCCTGGGCGGTGGGTGAGGAGGAACGGGGGTCTTCAAAGCGAAGATTTCCTCCTTGAGACTGGGCGAGTAAGATCAGGGGACCCAAGGCAGATTCAATCGCTTGAGTTACGCCTTCGACTAGGAAACGAAGAGTCACCCACCATTCGTCATTCTCAGCCTCGACCGAGACTATGTTCAAGGCTTGATCGGCTAATACCCTCAGCAAGCCGCTTACTACTCTCTTTGCCACTTGTTGATTGCCTATTGCCTCCATATGTAAAGGAAAATGGGTGGCAAATTCTTGATTACTGATACCGAGGCCTTCCCTCAGCACCTCGGAAAGATCAAAAGATAAAGGAGCACTTGGCTCTGCCAGCAATACAAGGTCTTCGTGTGCCAAGGCCTCACCGATGCTGAACCATGTCACGTCACGGACCACACCATGAAAGGCCACGGCCTCACCTTGGCTATCACGACGCACCGATGTACCAATTTCCAACCGTCTCAGCACACCATCAGGGCGAACGACCTGCAGCGTAACGAGCTGAGGGCCGGCATCGGCCATTAGGCGCTCAATCGAGTTCGCAGCTTCGACTGGCACAAGCACGTCTGCAAGAGAAGCACCGGGCAAGGTTGCTAGGGGCCAGCCCACTAACACGGCTAATGCAGGGTTTGCAGAACGAATCTGACCATCAAGATCAAGAGCATAAGTGCCATCAGAACCAAACACTGCACCGTGTTTGTGCGAAACAAGTGCCTCTTTGTTACCAGCCATCAACGATGTCCAATAGCCCTTTGAAATCGCGTCAGTAAGACTGTCGATGGCAGGAAGAATACGAGCCACCAACAACAAAAAAGCCTCACTCCATTGTTGGTGGCTCATCTCTAATAACTCAATTGCCGCCTCGACAACTAGATCACGTGAAATCCGCAAGGTCGCAAGCAACTCGGGAAGTGACGAATCTGACCGAGCAGCTGTTGCCCCCACTTCGCCTAGCTCGCCAGCCAGGTCTATGTCGTCGCCAGCAATCACGATTGCAAAAATCGCCTGGAATCGACCACGGGTCTGTTCTATGAAGCGAGCTCGCTGCTCAATGGTCCACCTCTTTGCTGGCTCATATACCCCACACAGACTCATATAAGCCTTGGCGGCCATTTCACTTGCCTGTTCGTGCAACAAGCCAACCAAAAGCGTGAGATCAGCGGGTGCTAATGCCTCTAACTCAAGCTCATCGAAAAACTCAAGCTCATCGATATCTTGATCAAGTTCTCCGACCCCTTCGTCTTCGCTACCGTCATTTAAACGGGCAGACAAAGCCTTGATGTCACTAACAAGAAACGTCATCTCGCCCTCAACGCCCTCAGCTTCTTTGAGGTAGCCCGCCTCAAACAAAGCCTTTACCCCTAGCTCACCAATACCCAAAAGCTCGG
>JBBSKG010000134.1:0-4651 GCA_038256565.1 Acidimicrobiales bacterium
AACAGACCATCGCCAACATTCACCGACAAAATATTGCCAGTTGCCTTAACAGCCTGGCCTTCTTCGATGTGGCCGACTTCGCCAAGTACAACAGCACCAATCGAGTCTTCATCAAGGTTGAGTGCAAGGCCCAACGTGCCACCCTCGAACTCAAGAAGCTCGTTAACTGCCGCACCTGGGAGACCGCTCACACGAGCGATACCGTCGCCGACTTCGATCACTCGCCCAACGCGAGCCATCTCGGTTGCAGGCGAATAACCATCGAGGTTCTTTCGCAATGCGGAAGTAATGTCCGCGGGGTTAATAGTCAGTTCTGCCATGTGTTATCTCCTGGGACACTTAAGAGGCTCAGCGGATAAGTTCACCATGTGGGTGTAGAACGATTCGTTTTGCCAGTCTTCGCCTGACAAAACAGGACCTGTATCTGATGGAGCCCCACCTATCCGCTGGAGCTCTAAATGGGTGTTCATCCAATGGCCTCACGCATTTGATCGAGGCGGGAACGAATCGAACCGTCGATGACAATGTCGCCAACTTGGGCAACGATGCCGCCAATGACACTTGGATCAACGATGACTTTGATGGTGACAGACTTGCCAGTGGCGCGACCCAATGCCTCACCTAGACGAGCTTGTTGGTCATCATCGAGTGCAATAGAGCTGCGGACCTCGGCAACTACCTTGCTGCGTGTTGCCGCTACTCGTTCAACAAGGCGATCGACAATGGCAGGCAGCTCACGTGCCCGGTCAGACGCAACGACAAACGAAACCAAGTTGGTAGTCGTTGGTGATGCCTTGTCGCCCAGAAGATCTGCAACCACGCCCTTGCGTCGCTCAACAGGAACGGCGGCATCGGTCAAAACTTCACGAAGCTCGTCAGAGGCTTCTAGTGCTCGGGCGAAGCGAAACAGCTCGTCTTCGACTTCATCGAGAGAGCCCTCCACTCGGGCTATCTCAAACAATGCCGTGGCATAGCCGTCGATGCGTTCGGTGTTCATTTAGTCATGCCCTCTGTTGGCCGACGCTGTTGATGTAGTTCTCGATCAACTGAAGGTTGGCATCACGATCAAGCGTTGCCTCAACGACCTTTTCAGCAAGCTCGATAGCGAGGTTTGCTACTTGGCCCTGCATTTCAACCATGACCCGGTCACGTTCACCAGCAACCATGTCGGCATTGCGCTGGCGCAATTCTTCCACCTCAGCTTCGGCGCGAGCAATGAGGTCACGACGGACGCCATCAGCTGCCTGGCGAGCCTCTTCGATAATGCGAGCGGCTTCGTTCTTGGCGTCAGCTAGACGGCTTTCATATTCGGCCTTCACATTTTCTGCCTCGACCTTGGCCAAATCAGCGGCATCTAGGTCATTTTGAATTCGCTCGGTGCGATCGTCCATGCCCTTCTTGATAGCGGGATAACCAAACTTCGCGATGCCACCAAAGACAACCATGAAGGCCAACGTTCCCCACACGATCTCGTCAATAGCAGGAAGGATGGGGTTAGGTGCTTCCTCGCATGTCTTTATCTCTTCGTGAGCTTCAGCTGCTTCGACCTGCTTGAGCAAGCACTCTTGCTCTTCGGCACCTGAAGCATGGGCCACACCGGGGACACCAAAGAAGATTGCACTGGCGACTACCGCGCCAGAAAACAGCACTCTCGTACGCATATGGGCTCCTTAGAGGCCGAGAAGGATGAACACAACGAAGCCGATGAGGGCCAACGCTTCGGTGAAAGCAATACCGAGGAACATGGTCGTACGGACCGCTCCGGCTGACTCGGGCTGGCGAGCCATGGCCTGGACGGACTGACCAACCAAATAGCCAATACCAATTCCTGGGCCAATGGCAGCAAGGCCATAAGCGAAACCGGCGCCAATAGCGCCACCGGCGCTGATCAGGTCTTCGCCGGTACCTGTGATTTCTGCAAGAAGGGGCAGCATTGTCTCTGTTTTCTCCTGTGTTCTGGGGATACTTTTACTACTGGGTACTACTGATGAGGCTCAGCGTATAGCGCACCTTGTGTGTGCCAAAGATTCGTTGTTCCAGTTACGGACTGGAACAACAGAGCCTGTATTTAATTGAGCACCGCCTATCGGCGGACGCTCTGAGATTTAGTGCTCTGGATGCATAGCCCCACCGATGTAAACAGCGGCGAGGATGGTGAAGATATAGGCCTGCAAGAACGCCACCAGAACCTCAAAGCCGGTGAGGAACACCAACATGAGAAATGGGAGCGGGACGATAACCACCGTTGGTTTAGCCGCCCAAAGAGCAGCAGCTAGAACACCAAAGGTAACCAGCAGGATGTGACCCGCCAACAAGTTGGCGAAGAGTCGAACGGCCAAAGAAAAGGGCCGCACCAAGAAAGTAGAGATGAACTCGATAGGCGTCACCAAAATATAAAGCGCCTTGGGAACACCAGGAGGGAACAGCACCGACTTTAAATATCCGAATGGACCCTGATATTTGATGCCCACGATGATGAACAAGAACCACGTCAAGACTGCGAAGAACACAGGCATTGCCATGCGAGCATTAGCTGGCATCTGAACTATTGGGATGATGCCGGTTATGTTGGTGAATAAGATGAAGAAGAACAATGAACAGAGGAAGGGAACCCAACTGAGGCCATCGGGCCCCATAGTTTGAAGGACCACACCTTCACGAATGAAGTCGACGCTTGACTCGGCGAGGTTCTGAACGCCAGTTGGCACGAGCGATTTTTTGCGTCCACCGATTATGAAGATCGATAACGTACACACCACGGCAAAGACATAGATCAGGGTGATCTTGTTGACCGCGAATGGGGTGCCCTCCAAGAGGAATGCAGGCCATTCCACAAGATGGCTAATTGGTGGGAACTCGAGCGCGAGAAACGCCACGGGTGATGACTCCTTGTGCCTAGCCCGAATGGGCTGAAAGTTGAGACGGTTTCAAACCTGGAAAAGCCAATGACGCCGAGACATAACGGGTTTCCCAAAATAAGAGACCGACATGAGTAATGATGAGACTAAGACCTAAGGGCCACATTCTGACCCATGCGGCGTCTTTCACCAAGACGACCGCACCAAAGATAATCGCAAGACGAAATACGTAACCAAAAAGGGCTGCCCCCATCATGAGGGCAAGGGAAATACGAGCCGTCCAGGTGAGCAGTGCAGCGGCCAAAATGAAGTTGGCGAGAACCAACGCTATTGCATAACCAGCAGACATTGCACCGCCAAAGCCCCAACCAAGGCCACAGGCCAAGATGAGTACGGGGGCGACTGGAAGCCCACGACGCACCATGTCACGCGCTATATCACGCTCGGGCGACGGGCCGTCGATGCGGGTGACCAACATCTCGCTCATGAGACATCCTGAAGCGCACTCGAGGCCCTGTCATGCGGGGCCTTGTCGCTCGTCATTTGATTACGTGGTGTCCACACCCCGCGCCTGTCGTGCTCACGCATTTCCATCTCATAGCGCAACCAAGTCATGTAGCTCACGCCAATAAGGGCAAGCACGCCAAGGACGATGGCAAAGATGGGGCCGGTGCCTAACCAGCGATCGAGAAGAACCCCGGCACCAGCAAATATCAACGGGGTAAAGACAAGTTCCATTGCGCGCGACATGCCGGTGTCCAAACCGTTATTCAGCTCGCTGCGCTCGCGGAAATCCACGTCATTCTTCCCTTGGCTGTGGTGTCAGGTGGCACGCGTAAAACCAGCAAACGCGTGCTTGTGAAACTTTGCGCAATGTAAAGGAGGTTTGCCCATTGAGCAAATCATTGGACCTTAAGAGCGTCCGCCGATAGGCGGTACTCAACTAAACCTCTGTGTTTTCACTGTCGTGATGGCTTAGTGTTTTATTCGATTCCTGAAGGTCTAGTTCGAGTTGGCCATGAACTTCGGCTCGATTACGACGCACTTGTGGGTGAAAAACTGTGTAGAGCGTGACCGCCAGCGCTGCTACCACGGCGGGGACCATCGCATTTCCTTGCTCGGTGTAGGCGGGGTACAGAACGATCCCAGCAAGAATCGCCGTCCAAGCCCAAAGAATGAAGACTGCCCGACTTTGACCGTGGCCTAGGCCCATAAGTCGATGATGAAGATGTTCTTTATCGGCAGTTGCTAGCCCGCTGCGACGTCCCGCTCTGCGAAGTATGGCAAAGACCGTATCGAGTACAGGCACACCAAGAATGACAAAGGGAATGAAAAGCGGGGCGTAAAAGAAGAATGTTTGGCCGCTATAGGTATCGACAGTTTGGCCAGCAACCAGCAAGGTCGAACATGCCATGAGCAACCCGAGCAAAAGTGCTCCCCCATCGCCCATGAAAATGCGAGCAGGGTGCCTGTTGGCGGGCAGAAACCCAAGACATAGACCAAGGGTAATCACCGCAACTAGTGGGCTAATGCTGTCGCCCAATAGGCCAACGTCAAAGAGGCGGTCGCTGTAGATGGCAAAGGCACCAGCAGCAATTGCGACAATGCCCGCGGCAAGTCCGTCAAGGCCGTCAATCAAGTTGATCGCGTTCGCCATGACCACTACCCACATGACAGTCACTAGCGGAGCGAGATCAGCCGAAAGCGAGAACACGTCAAGAAATGGAAGGCGGAAGTACAACATCGTTACGCCAAATATCGACATGACACTTCCTGCCAACACTTGGCCAGCA
>JBBSKG010000135.1:0-4631 GCA_038256565.1 Acidimicrobiales bacterium
GTCGAGGAACGCAAGACGCACCATGCCGGTTGGCCCAGACCGATGTTTGGTCACTAATACCTCAGCGGTACCTCGATCAGGCGACTCTGAGTTATACAACTCATCTCGATATAAGAACATAACAACGTCGGCATCTTGCTCTAGCGAGCCTGATTCACGTAGGTCTGAGAGCATAGGGCGCTTGTCGGCACGACTTTCGAGTTGTCGGGAAAGCTGCGAGAGGGCAACTACGGGGGTTTCAAGTTCACGGGCGAGGATTTTTAACCCTCGGCTGATCTCAGATACTTCAACTTGGCGGCTCTCGGCATTAGTGCGTCCGGTCATGAGCTGTAGGTAGTCAACAACGACCATGCCTAAGTCGCCAACCTTTGACTTCAAGCGTCTTGCCTTGGCACGAATTTCCATGACCGAAATTTGAGGATTATCGTCAATATAGAGCGGTGCTTCGGCCAATCGTCCAATGGCATGGCTGATTTTGGTCCAATCACTCTCGGTCAAACGACCATTTCGCAATCGTGTGCTATCAACTCTGGCTTCGGCACCCAACATGCGCTGGGTGATTTCGAGATGACTCATTTCAAGCGAGAACAACAAAACCGGACGCTGGCTCTCAAGCGCCGCGTGAGCCGCCATGCCAAGAGCAAACGCCGTGTTGTGCGTAGGGATCATGGCCCTGCTCGCGAGGAACAGGTGGCTCTTTGAATCGACCGCTATACACCGCGTTGGAACGGTGGGAACCTCGACAATGTCGGTGATGGCCCGGCGCGTGGCTCGACCGTTGCGCCGTCGACTGGTCTTGGCCTCGTAGATCGCGGCCTTTCGAGGCAGTCGGAACACACAATCGAGCGGGGTCCAGGTGAAACGCCAGGCGATCGCGAACCGTCCATCGCCCAGCGCAATCCGCTTCTCCCGAAGGGGTTGGGGCTTATGGCCGAGCGACGCGACAAGCTCCCAGGCCTCTTCGATCAGTCTGCGATTGGCGAGGCAGAGGTCAGCGACCCCAGTCCGCGAGTCAATCGTCCCGTCGGTATCCATGAGCCCCTGTAACAAAGCCAGGCGTTGCTTCAACGAGGCCCGAAGGTACAGCGCAGGAACGTGCTTCTTGGCACCACGAAGGAGACCCACTGCCTGGAGCTCGCGGGCGAGCACACGCAGGTCACCTCGGTAGCCCTGCCATTTTCCCTTCCCCACAAGGGGGCTCGTGCCCCAGCAGAGCGGGTCGTGCCCGGGGCGGTGCTCTAGGACGTAGCCAGCCGCGTCGAACTCCTCCACGAAGTGGGGTGCATCGGCATGGCCAAGGGTCAAGTTCGCCCCAGCCGTCGACCCGTCGCCTAGCCAGCAGCCAAGGACGTAAGGGTCGACGGGCAATGTCGCGTCGGGAAGATCAATGGCGGCCAACGGCAGATACCAGTTGGGACGGCGGTCCCCTTGGGTACGCACGCCCTCGTCGACCATCTCTTGGGTCGTTACGACCCGAGGGTGACGCATGCGCGAGGACTGGTCACGGGCGAGTCGCTGGTTAGTGGCGGGGCCTTTCGTCAAGCGATCGGACCTCGCGCAGTGCCCCTTCCACGCCGGAAAGTCATAAGCGAACCACCGGTGGCCGGCATCAGCGACAATCGACGTTCCATCGTCGAAGCGGACCTCGTAGCACCGGTGGTCGGTGAACACCGGTGACGTGTAAAGAACGTTGCACGGGCTGCCCTGCTCGTCGAAGACCTGGTCGCCGAGTTCAAGCTCGCCCATCGTCGTCCAACCCTCGGGGGTGGGAATCGGTGTGTCGAGCGCCAGCGCTTTTCCTGTTGCTGGTCGAGCACCAACTATCACCAAACTCGATGGCTGAAGCCCAGACAACAGTTCATCTAGATCGTGGTAACCAGTCGCCACACCGGTGATGCTGTCGCCTTTTTCGTAAAGCATCTCCAATCGAGTGAGGCTGGCGTCTAGCAAATCCTTAATCGGTGCGAGCGAATCGGTCACCCGACGTTGTGCCACATCAAATACAAGGGCTTCGGCCCGATCTACCGCCCCTGAAACATCGTCAGGCAACTCATAACCCATCTCGGCAATTTCGCCCGCCACACCAATGAGGCGCCGCAACAGGGCATGTTCTTCGATAATGCGCGCATAACGAGCGGCATTTGAAGTTGCAGGTGTCCGAGCCTGCAATGTGACAAGAAAAGCAGAACCACCAACGGCATCAAGCAGGCCTGCTCGGCGCAATTCTTCAGCAACTGTCACTGGATCTGCTGGTTCACCGGCACCATACAAACTGTTGATGGCATCGTGAATGTGACCGTGCGCAGGCTTGTAAAAATCGCCGCTGTGCAACCCAATTTCCGCCGCTGCAACAACCGCGTCACGACTGAGCAGCATTGCCCCAAGTAGTGACTCTTCTGCTTCAAGATTATGAGGGGGAACCCGAGTGAGGTCAGTGCCGCGACGGGGAACGAGCTCGGTTAGTGCCATAGCTCTAGCCTCCCTTGATACGCCTGTGAGGTGCCAGGGGAACAACCCTGTGAATTTCCGGTGGATAACAGGTGAATAACCCTGTTTACCTGTGGAACAACTTTATTTCTGTGCGCGCTAAAAAACATTTCGTAAGGAGGTGATTGAGATGATTAAGTCGGCTGACATCAAGCCAGCCGAGGTCATGAAGCGGAAACTTCTACCGTGACTGGGAACTCAACCTCTGCATGCAAACGCGCCGCGACGCGATAGGTGCCAGCCTCTTTAATCGTCTCGTCAATATAAAGCTTGCGACGATCAAGTTCGATGCCAGTCTGGGCCAACACGGCCTGTGCAACATCTGTAGTAGTCACAGAACCAAACAACTTGCCACCAGCACCTGCACGGGCCTTGATATTTATGACCTTAGGCACCAGTTGACGAGCCAATTCTTCAGCGGCTTGGCGATCTGCAGCATCACGGACATCTCGGGCTCGACGCATTGCCGATGCTTGTTCAAGGGCTCCCTTATGAGCCTTCATAGCAAGGCCCTTAGGCATTAGATAGTTGCGGGCATATCCATCAGCAACACTAATGACGTCGCCCTTTTTACCAAGAGTGGCAACGTCAGAACGAAGAATTAGTTCCATTATTCTGCCTCCACCGCTTCAATTTCACCCTCGACAATGATGTCGCTGGTTAGCTCTTCGCTTTCAACCACGACTTCAAGATCGGTCTCGTCAACCTTAGGAGTAAACACCTCACGAGAATCTTCACCCGCAAGTGAGCGATCTTCTCGATCACGTCCACGTCCACCAGAACCGCCCCGGCCTCCACCGCGACTAGAGGTGACCCGCACTGCATAAGGCAACAATGCCATCTCGCGTGCGGTCTTAATAGCCAAGGCCACGGCCCTCTGTTGTTGAGTAGTTACACCGGTGACTCGACGGGAGCGGATCTTGCCACGATCAGAAAGGAAGCGACGCAAGAGATTGACGTCTTTCCAGTCGACATAAACCGACGACTCCTGGCCGAAAATATTCGCCTTTTTCTTGAACTTCTTAGGGTTATCGCGCACCTTGCGCTCGCGTGAAACGGTCTTGCGTGCCATTAGAAAGGCTCCTCATCGTAGGGCGGGGGTTCTGACGTAGTTCGAGTTCCCGCATTACCGCCGCTGGCCTCTGGGCCACTGCGGCGCTCATTCCTTACTACCTGTGCTGTCGCCCAACGCAAACTAGGCCCGACCTCATCAGCAATCACTTCAACGACTGATCGCTTTTCGCCCTCGGGGGTATCCCACGAACGCTGTTCAAGACGGCCGGTTACTAAAACTCGGGAACCCTTTTGCAAAGACTCACCAACATTTTCAGCCAATTCTCGCCATGCGACGACATTAAAAAAGCTCGTTGCTTCTTCCCATTCACTATTTGTCTTGTTCTGCCAACGGCGATTGACAGCAATACCAAACTGACACGTTGCGGCCCCCGAAGGGGTATAACGCAACTCGGGGTCGCGGGTCAGGTTTCCTACCAAGGTCACTGAGTTTCCAGACATAATCGTTCTCGATTCTTTGGTTACTTAATCGTCATCATCATCATCAGGACCGGTAGCAACCAACTCAGCCTTTTTGACCGTGGTATCTGGCAACCGGACGATCTTGTGTCGAACCACTTCGTCAGCAAGGCGCAACGAACGTGAGAGTTCATCGACCAACGGTGGGTCAGCCGAAAAATCGATGACGACGTAATAGCCCTCATTGCGATGAGCAATCGGATAGGCGAAACGACGACGTCCCCATTTGTCGATGCGGCCAACCTGGCCACTGAGTGACTCGATCAGTTCCGTGCTTCGATTTAGCACCGCCTGCATGGCGGACTCCTCAAGCGTAACGTCGAGAATGATCATGACTTCGTAAGGTCGCATGAGCGAACCAGTACCTCCCTGTGGACCCGGCGATTACGCTCGAGGCCCCTGACGGTCAGGGGCAGGGTTTGATTTGAAGTTCTCATCGTAGGTGGCCTCAACACATCACACAACCTAGCGAGGGGGTGTGACACTCATAATGGTTAGGTCCCCGGTTGGGGCCGGGTCTGACCCCGGGTGCGACTGACGAAGTGGTGTCTTGTCGCTGAACTGTCGGCTCGGTCTTGGCCGGGGACGTGCACCAACCGGTCGGGTCGAAC
>JBBSKG010000136.1:0-4609 GCA_038256565.1 Acidimicrobiales bacterium
AGAAACGAGTAGGCACCCGTGCTGCGTAATACCTCAAGTCCATTGTTTGTCAGGAGACTTGCTAGGTCGTTTCGCGAGAAGCGTCGTGCGGAATGGGTCACGCGATCATGCGCACGTCTAAGACGCCGCACGCCAGGTTCCATCAGACAAATCACTCCACCCGGGCGGACTACGCGGGCAAGTTCCTTAACGGTTGCCTGGGGGTCTTCTATTGATCGATGACACAACACGGTCACGCACAACAAGGCATCGAATGAACTGTCACGGTAGGGGAGCTTGGTTAAATCAGCAACGGTGAGGCCTGTAGATTCATGCGCCTCGTTATAGAGAGATAGTGCGAACGGTTCCATGTCCGCTCCGAACAGAGCGGCCTGATCGTCGGTTAAAATACGCCCACCTAACCAAGCGCCGGTGGCACCGGTTCCACAACCCGCATCAAGTCGACGCCCGCCTGGCGAAAGGCTGGGAGAGAGCACAGTCTGCAGTAGTTCACGAGTAGCCCCGTACCACCAATGTGAGGTTTCAACCTCGGCCATCCGTCGATATTCATCAAGCTCCATAACACTCTCCCTGGGTGGGAACGTAAAAGATCACGTAAAAGATAAGGACTGCACTTAGCATGCTGCGAGCTGGTACGCGTGAGAGACAGTAGGTCGGGGCGCGTGAAGGACACGTTTCAGTTGGCTGGTTTGGTGGAGGTCTGGTGGTGAAAATTGGCGGGCGTCTGTTTCCATGGAGAGCCGTGGTGTTGCCATGGTTGACGTCTCGGTTAATAGTCGACGTGTCGATGCTGGTTGGTGCATCTTCGTTGTTTGGGAAATCACGACCGCTTACAGAGGGATTCGTGGGCTGGGACTTTGGTTGGTACCGCCATATCGCCGAGATCGGCTATGGGCCTCCTCCAGTCCCTGGCGTCCAGTCGACATGGCCATTTTTCCCCTTGTTTCCAGGTGTTGTTCGTGTGGGGGACTGGCTGGGCATGTCGACTGGGTTGACGGCATTTATCGTCAATCACATAGTGTTTCTTGTTGCTCTTGGTGGTTTATATCGCTTGGCATCGCGTCATCTTCCTGATTCTGCTGCACGCCTAAGCGTTTGGGCCTTGGTGTTATTTCCTGGTTCGGTCTCTTTTTCGTTGGGTTACCCATCGGCCATCTTCCTAGCTGCTTCCGTGTGGGCATTTTGGTTTCTAGAAGAACACCGTTATGTGCCAGCAGCGGCATTGGGGGTAGTGGCAACGATGGTGCGTCCGAATGGAATCCTCGTCGTCGTTGCTATGGGCCTTGTTGTACTTGGCTCTCTTCGATCAACGGGCTCGGACCCTCGAGACGAGTGGTTCACTGTGTTGAGACGCGCGGCATTGGTTGGCGCTCCTTCTCTTGTGGCGATCGGAGCGTGGTGTTGGCAACTCAACCGTTGGACAGGAGATCCTTTTGTCTTTTGGACAGCTAAGGCCGCATGGGAGGAGTTAACGATTCTTGAGTTCATCAGCACGCGTGACTATGCAGGCTCTGCGCACGTCTTAATGGCGGCCGCCGCAGTTGCTGTTCTGGCGTTTGCCTGGAGGCGACTACCGCTTGCCTGGTTGGTGATGGTGCTCGCTTACATGGTGCCCCCTGGGTTATTTGCCGTAGTGGGTTTGGGGCGTTATGTAAATGAGTCGTTCCCCATAGCAATTGCTGCAGGTGATGTGCTCGATAGATGTGCAAAGCCGCTTCGTTTAATGATTTTTATTGTGTCTGCTGCTGCTTTGGCTTCTTTCACGGTAATGGTAGTGAGATACCATTTCGTGCCTTAGGACCCGAGACGGGCCACGTTTCATGGAATTGAGCACCTAGTGACTACTGACAACCTGCTTCCTTTTAATGGGAAAAAATGCATTGTTACCGGGGGCTTGGGTTTTATTGGATCAAACTTGGCTTTGGCTCTTGCCAATGCAGGAGCACGGGTAACTGTCATCGACGCCCTGGTGGAAACACATGGGGGAGATCGGCGAAATATCGATCGAGATGACTTATCGATTGATGTGGTCGTTGCGAATATTGCAGATCGTTCCTTAGTGGCACCCTTGCTTGATGGCGCTGATTACGTCTTTGCAGTGGCAGGACAAGTTAGCCATCACGAGTCGATGCTTAACCCGCTCGGTGATCTTGAATACAACGTTCGTAGCCAGCTTTGTTTTTTGGAACTCCTTCGTGAGGTTTCGCCTAGTGCTGTTGTGGTGCACACCTCTACCCGCCAGGTTTATGGCCGCCCGCGTTATCTGCCTGTCGATGAGAATCACCCAACTTCGCCTGTTGATATCAACGGCATTGACAAGCTTGCTGGCGAGCAATTCCATTTGCTCTACAGCCAGATTCACGGCATGCGTATAAGTGCCCTACGCCTCACCAATGTGTATGGACCACGCCAGTGTTTGATGCGAGATGGGCTTGGGTTTTTACCAGTCTTTGTTCGACGGGCATTGCGAGGCGAAGCAATCACGGTATATGGCGAAGGCGAACAGCTTCGTGACTGTCTGCATGTTGACGATGTTGTAAATGCGCTTGCACTTACGGCTCTTTCATCTGATGCCCCCGGTGAGGTGTTCAATATTGGTCATCCTGAGTTTCACTCCTTGCGTGAGGTAGCCGAGATCGTCGTCGAGGCGGCCGGTCAAGGCGAGTTGACTTCTATACTGTGGCCAGCGGAATTGGTTGGCATCGACATCGGTAGTTTCCACACTGATTTCTCAAAAGCCAAGCGGGTGTTGGGTTGGACGCCATCAATTGGTTTGGCCGACGGCATGTCTCGATCAATTGATTTCTATCGGAATCATCCGTGGTACCTGTCGTCGACCTGACCCGACGCGGAGTGCGTTATCGGGATCGTTTTGTTGAGGCCACTGATCGGGTCTTGAGTTCTGGCGTTATTTTACTTGGCGTTGAAACCGAGGCATTTGAGGCGGAGATGGCCAAAGAGATGGGCGCCGGCCACGGGGTCGCCGTTGCGTCGGGGGCCTCTGCGCTCTCCCTGAGCCTGGCGGCGCTCGGCGTAGGGCACGGTGACGAGGTGATCGTGCCATCATTTACAGCGGTGCCAACGGCAGCAGCCGTGTGTGCGGTGGGAGCAATTCCGGTTCTCGTTGATGTCGATCCGTCGACTGCTGCTATTGACCCAGCCGCGGTTATCGAAGCTCGCACAGAACGTACGGCGGCAATCATGCCGGTGCACCTTTATGGCCGACCGTTCTCGATTGTTGAATCTGGTTTGGCAGACCTCGGCATTCCTATTGTGGAAGACGCCGCCCAAGCCCATGGGGCACTCGTTCCTCCTTCGCAATCAGGCAGCGCAGCTGCGTGTTACAGCTTCTACCCCACAAAAAACCTGGGTGGCATGGGTGACGGTGGCATGGTTGTAACCGAAGATGCCGATCTGGCCCAACGTATTCGGCGTTTGCGCATACATGGCATGGCTGGCATGTATGAACATGTCGAGATTGCCATGAACGCTCGCATGTCAGAGCTTGAAGCTGCATGGCTTCGTTTGGTGCTGCCCGATCTCGCTGCTGGCAATGCTCGGCGAGCCGTGATTGCCGGTCGCTACCGAGAAGCTGCACCGAGCCTTCGTTGGCAGGCTTCTCACGAACGTCACGTTTATCACTTGAGTGTTGTGCGGGTTAATGATCGAGAAGCTTTTCGAGAAGCGCTTCTAGGCCATGGTGTGGCATCGGCTATTCATTATCCATTGGCATTGAACGAGCAACCGGCGTACCGTCATTTTGCTCGTCAAGGCTGTCCCGAGTCAATGGCGTGGGCGCGCGAGTGTGTCTCATTGCCGTGCTTTCCGGAACTGACCGACGAGGAGGTCGACATCGTGTGTGATGGCCTCCAAAAGGTGATGGCGGCGGGGATGGTTTCGTGAGCGAGCTCGCGGCGAGCCTTCCAGTTAACCCCGCTGTGACCTCTATTTCGGCGTTTTTCCCTTGCTATAACGACGCCATGGCCATTGGTTCGATGGTGACCAAGGTGTACGCCACGCTCGAGACACTGGTGGACGACTTCGAGGTCATCGTCGTCGACGATGGCTCCAGCGACGACTCGTTGGCGGTGCTGCACGCCTTGGCCGTCGAGCTTCCGCTGTTTCGCGTGCTGGCCCATGACGTCAACCGGGGCTACGGCGGGGCGTTGCTTTCGGGGTTTGGTGCTGCCACGAAGGAATGGGTCTTCTATACAGATGGTGACGCCCAGTACGACCCGACCGAGGTAGCTGATTTGGTGGCTGCGGTCACCGAGGACACCGATGTCGCCCAGGGATGGAAGATCGCCCGGGGCGACACCTGGGTGCGCAAGGTCATCGGGCGCGCCTATCACCAGGTGGTGCGGGTGTTGTTCAACCTCTCGGTTCGTGACACCGATTGTGATTTTCGCCTTATGCGCCGAGGATTGGTCGATCATGTCGGACTGGAAAGCACGAGTGGAACCATCTGTGTGGAGATGATGCGCAAGTTCCATGTGGCCGGTGCCCGTTTCGTCGAGGTACCCGTTCACCATTACGACCGTCCCCACGGCCGTTCCCAGTTCTTCCGCCTGCCCCACATCGCCCGCTCGGCCCTCCAGCTCTGGCAGCT
>JBBSKG010000137.1:0-4601 GCA_038256565.1 Acidimicrobiales bacterium
AACCACAAGCAATTGTCGCTCTAGTTCTGTCCATCGCGTCGTTCGTAGTCTGTCCAATTATTACAGCCATCGCTGCGCTCATTGTCGCTAGTAGCGCAATCAAGAACATCGAGGCATCAGGTGGTGCCAAGGCCGGTGTAGGCATGGTTCAAGCCGCTCGCATAATTTCGATCATCAATCTTGTCTTGATGGCACTCTTGGCTGGATTCTTGATCGTTCTGATAATCATTGCCGCAGTGACTGATACCGGCACATACTGAGACTTATGGCCATATCTGCTGAGACCGTGGAAACTCTGAGAAAACAATCCTTCTCGTCACCTGAACGTTTTGCGCTTACTGGTGCTGGGGTTGCAGTTGCGGCTACAGCGTGGCCAATGTTAATGAGCACTACTGGAGTTGGACTTCCCTGCCCGCTGCGAGCACTGACCGGCATACCGTGTCCGTTTTGTGGAATGACGACTGCGTCTATTCACCTCGCGCGCGGGCGCTTTGTAGAAGCAGTGGCCGCAAACCCATTGGTTCTGTTAGTTGCAATCTTCACCCTTGTAATGTTTGGCTTGATCGCCCTTCGCCGAATGGGTCACCTCCCACCACCGAGCCCGTGGCGAACCGATAAGACAAAACCTTTGACCTGGGCACTCTCAGCCCTGGCCATGGTTTCCTGGGTCTTCCAGCTGAACCGGCTCGACCTGATCTAACCCGACCTGATCTAACCCGACCTGATCTAACTCAGTGTCATCTTCCATAAAGGTGTGTTCGCCCACGCACCATGCAAGCATTGTGGCAAGAACTACGAAGACGCATTCAGATGAAGGAGTCACGATGGCCGTTACAGCAGGCACCCCGGTTGAACTTATCGACGAGGTCTATGGCCGCCTTGCCCAACGTGTAAAAATCGGTCGAAGCCGCCTGGACCGTGGGCTCACGATGGCCGAAAAGGTCCTCATCAATCACTTGACCGACCCTCAAGGCCAAGAAATGACTCGGGGCCGCAGCTATGCAGACTTCCGTCCCGATCGAGTGGCCATGCAAGACGCGACTGCACAAATGGCGCTGCTGCAATTTATGACGGCTGGCCTTGCTCAAGTTGCGCTTCCAGCAACGGTTCACTGTGACCACCTCATCTTGGCCAAAATTGAGGCGGAGGCCGACCTCGAAGCAGCACTTGGTGATAACGCTGAGGTCTACAACTTCTTACGCAGTGTCTCTGCTCGTCACGGCATCGGGTTTTGGAAACCTGGCAGTGGAATCATTCACCAAGTCGTACTTGAGAACTATGCCTTCCCCGGCGGCATGATGCTCGGCACCGACAGCCACACGCCCAATGCTGGTGGCCTCGGCATGATTGCAGTGGGCGTTGGTGGTGCTGACGCAGTCGACGTGATGACTGGGTTTCCCTTCAATATTCGCTGGCCAAAGCTCATCGGGGTACACCTCACCGGAACGCTTAGCGGCTGGAGTTCTCCCAAAGATGTGATTCTCGAAGTGGCCCGAGTGCTCACCGTTTCAGGGGGCACGGGTGCCATTGTTGAGTACTTCGGACCAGGTGCCAATGGCATCAGCGCTACGGGCAAAGCCACCATCTGCAATATGGGCGCAGAGATTGGCGCGACAACATCGCTGTTTGGTTATGACGAAGCAATCGCTCGTTACCTTCGTGCCACAGAACGCAGCGCCATTGCCGATCGAGCCGATGCTGTTGCGTCTGACTTGCGAGCTGATGACGAAGTGCTCAACGACCCGTCAAGTTTCTTTGACCAAGTTATCGAGATCAACCTGTCGACCTTGACGCCACAAATCAACGGCCCACACACGCCCGACCTGGCGCACAAAATTGAGGACATAGGCACCCATGCGAAAGAACAAGGTTGGCCCCTCAAAATCAGCAGTGCGCTAATTGGATCATGCACGAACAGTTCATATGAAGACATCACCCGCGCTGCGAGCCTTGCTCGCCAAGCCTCAGCTAAGGGTTTACGTGCAAAAACTCCACTGCTCGTCACGCCTGGCTCAGAACAAGTTCGCGCAACCATCGAGCGCGATGGCCTGCTCGCCGACCTTGAAGCCATTGGCGCAACTGTGTTGGCAAACGCTTGTGGTCCATGCATTGGTCAGTGGGAACGTAGCGACGTTGCCAAGGGCGAAACCAACGTCATCATCAACTCATATAACCGTAACTTTCCTAAGCGCAACGACGGTAACCCCAACACTCTTTCGTTTGTTGCATCGCCTGAAACCGTTGTTGCATATGCCTTAGCGGGCACACTTGCATTCAACCCCTTGACCGACACCATTGACGGCCTTCTCCTCGATGCCCCCAATGGCGAGGAACTGCCTGCCAAGGGTTTCGACAAAGGCGAGGCCGGGTTCGTTGCTCCACCAGCAGACGGTTCAAACATTGCAGTTGATGTGTCGCCCACTAGCGACCGGCTCCAAGTGCTCGAAGCTTTCAGCCCCTGGGATGGCAACGACTATGTGGAACTTCCCGTCCTGATGAAGGCCAAGGGCAAGTGCACCACCGACCACATCTCAGCTGCTGGACCGTGGCTGACATATAGAGGCCATCTCGAAAACATCAGTGGAAATCTTTTCCTCGGAGCAATCAATGCGTTCACCGACGCCACTGGCGAAGGAAAAGATCAGCTCGATGGCACGACGAAAACCTTTCCCGACATTGCAAAGCATTATGCAGAACAAGGCCAGCCGTGGGTTGCTATTGGTGACCATAACTATGGCGAAGGTTCATCGCGCGAACACGCTGCAATGGAACCGCGCTTTCGTAACGGCAAGGTGATCTTCGCCCGCTCGTTTGCTCGCATTCACGAGACGAACCTCAAGAAACAAGGCATGTTGGCACTGACTTTCTCCGACCCTGCAACCTATGAACTCATTGACGAAGATGACCGCATCTCAGTACTTGGTCTTTCCTCACTCGCCCCAGATGTTGCCGTGCAATGCCGCATTCACAAACCCGATGGCAAAACCGTTGACTTCACCGCAACCCAAACGCTCTCGCCAGACCAAATCGAATGGTTCAAGGCGGGCAGTGCTCTAAATGTCATTCGCCGCAACCTCAAATAACTCAATCCAAAATGACTAACAGCAACTCACAAGAACATGACTTAATTGAACAAGAGGCATTGCACGCCGGTGCTTTAGTGGGCCTTGCCATCAAAGATGCACACCTGCCAGGAGTCGCATCACACTTTCGAACACTGCGTGATCGAGCAGAACTAGTTATGGCATTTCCACTTCCCGAAGACATCGAGCCAGCCCCCGTGTTTCGTCCATGATCACGGCAGATTCTTTCGATACATTTGACGCCACTGCAACTGCCAAGGCTGTACGAACTGGTGAGGTGAAAGCGTCGGAAATACTTGAGGCAACCCTTGCCCGCATTGAAGCTCGTGACCCGGCGATCAACAGCTTCACTACTCTGACCGCTCCTCAAGCACGTCTCGATGCTGAACGCATTGATCAAGCGATTACCAATGGAGACGACCCCGGACCTCTCACTGGCGTACCCATAGCGGTAAAGAACCTCTTCGATATCGAAGGGGTAATAACGCTTTCGGGCTCTTCCATCGACGCAGAGTTACCGCCCGCAAACTCAGATGCCGCTGCCGTGACAGCTCTTCGCCAAGCTGGTGCAATTGTGGTCGGCGCACTCAACATGGACGAGTACGCCTATGGCTTTACTAACGAAAACAACCATGTTGGCCCATGCCATAACCCACATGACCTTGGCCGAGTAAGCGGCGGTTCATCTGGTGGGTCAGGCGCTGCGTTAGCCGCTGGACTTGTTCCACTAACTCTTGGCACCGACACGAACGGTTCGGTTCGAGTGCCAGCAGCACTGTGTGGAACGTTTGGTTTCAAACCCACCTATGGGCGCATCTCTCGACGTGGGGCCAAGCTCTTTTCTCCCAGCCTTGACCATGTCGGACCACTAGCGCGATCGGTGCGTGATCTCGCTCTGAGTTTCGACGTGCTTCAAGGCTTTGACCCAGATGACCCTGCCAGCTTCAACCCTGCCACCAACGTGCCATATGAACCAACACTTGCAGCACTCACGCAGGGAATTGGCGGGTTGCGTATTGCGGTGGCCGATGACTTCTTCACCCGAGGGTGCCACCAGGTCGTGCTCGATGCCCTCGCAAAAGTCACAGATGCGTTGGGCGTTAAACAACGAATAACCATTCCCGAAGCCGAGCGGGCAAGGGCTGCGGCCATGGTTATAACCGCAGCCGAAGGGGCGAACCAACACCTCGCCAATCTCAAAACTCGACCCGATGACTTCGACCCCATGACCCGTGATCGCTTCTTGGCCGGAGCCCTCGTACCAGCAGCGCATTACGTACAAGCGCAACGTTTCCGCCAGTGGTACCGCAAAGCTGTTGGGTCGCTGTTCACCACCGTCGATGTGATCCTGGCACCCACCACCCCCTTTGCTGCGACCCCCATCGGCCAACGCACCATCGAAGTGGACGGCGAGGAGGTCGTCGTGGCGCCGAACATGGGCCTCTTCACCCAGCCCCTCTCGTTTATCGGGCTCCCCGTGATCTCCGTACCAGTGGTCACCGCCCTTCCCCTGCCACT
>JBBSKG010000138.1:0-4419 GCA_038256565.1 Acidimicrobiales bacterium
GAAGGTCGCCACGTTTGGCTTAATCGCTTGTTTGATACCCACCCCCCACTTGAGGAGCGCATACAGGCGCTCCGGGAGCTCTGAACCTATGTCTAATAAAGTCATGTCTAATCACGTTTCCTGTTTCTCCATTCGCCCCGTGCTTCTTGTGGGTGTTCTTGCTCTGTTGATCAGCGCCTGTGGCGGCGACGATAAGAAACCAACAACCACAACGATGAAGGCGGCTACCACTACAACACTTCCCCCCGTGGCAGCGTTGACTGGTGAGTCGCTAACTGACGAGGGGCTACGGACGAGACCTGCTCTTGTTGTCAAGATCGACAATACGCCGAAGGCCCTTGGCAAACAGGCTGGCTTGAATGCTGCTGACCTTGTCTATGTCGAACAGGTCGAAGGCGGCGCTACTCGTCTAGCTGCTGTGTTCCAGTCAACTGATGCTGAGGCTGTTGGTCCCGTGCGATCAGCTCGAACCAGCGATTACGACATTGTGAAGAACCTCAACCGACCTCTCTTTGCTTATTCAGGAGCTAATACCGGTGTTGATGCAGGTATCAACGCTAGTCCATTAGTCAATGTCGGCGTGTCGAAGAAGCAAAATGCTTATTCAAAGCGAGGCAGTGGCGTGTTGCGATTCTTTGCATCAACCGAGTCTCTCTATGACGGTGAAGAGGGCAGCGCACCTGGCCCGCTCTTTACGTACAGAGCAAAGGACGCAGCGGTAACTTCAGCCTCGGCAGAAGCGGCTGAGGGTGTAAATATTTCCTATGGCGGTTCGTCGAACACCATTATCAATTGGGCGCTCGACCCAAATGGGTGGGTTAGAACTCAAAGCGGAAAACCCCACGTTGACGACACGGGTGCACGGGTTACGCCAACAAATGTGATCGTGCAGTTCGTTGAATACCGCTCATCTGGATATGTCGATGTAACTGGTAGCCCGTCTCCTGAAGCGGTTCTGGTTGGCGAAGGAGAGATTTGGGTGTTCTCTGGTGCCAAGTTGGTTCGTGGTCGCTGGTCTCGTCCCAACCCCGAATCGGTCACCACAATGACCGATGCTGCTGGACAACCCATCACCTTGGCTATTGGTCGCACTTGGGTTGAATTGGCACCCGTTGCCTCTGCCGCCGCAATTCTTGCACCAGTACCAGTACCAGTACCAGTACCAGTACCTGCACCTCGCGTTACGGCGACTCCTACAAGGGCTCCTGTCGCCACAAAGGCACCCGCTACAAAGAAACCCTGAGTCCCAGCATCTAGACTGACCTTATGTCGGACTCTTCCTCGTCAGCTTCCACTTCATTGACCGGAACTTTCCGGGTAAAACGCGGGTTGGCTGAAATGCTTGAGGGTGGCGTCATCATGGACGTCGTTGATGCCGAACAAGCCCGTATCGCCGAAGACGCGGGGGCGGTTGCGGTCATGGCCTTAGAGCGGGTGCCGTCTGACATTCGTCGAGATGGTGGAGTTGCTCGTATGAGCGATCCGGCCATGATCGAGGGCATTAAGGCTGCGGTGACGGTGCCAGTTATGGCCAAGGCCCGCATTGGCCACTTCGCCGAAGCTCAGGTACTTGAATCACTGGGAGTCGACTTTATCGATGAGTCCGAGGTGTTGACCCCAGCCGACGAGGCTCACCACATCGACAAGTGGGCATTCACCGCCCCTTTCGTGTGTGGGGCTACGAATCTCGGTGAGGCGTTGCGACGTATCAGCGAAGGCGCTGCACTCATTCGTTCAAAGGGCGAAGCTGGCACCGGAAACATCGTTGAAGCTGTTCGGCACCTACGTTCGATCTTTGGCGATATGCGAAAGATCACGACCGCCGATGGTCCTGAACTGTTTGAGTGGGCTAAGCGTCTGCAGGCCCCATTGCCGCTCGTGCAAGAGATTGCTGAGAGTGGAAAGCTTCCCGTTCCTTTATTTTGCGCTGGCGGTATCGCAACCCCAGCCGATGCATCTTTGGTCATGCAGCTTGGCGCTCAATCGGTGTTTGTTGGTTCGGGTATCTTCAAAAGTGACGACCCGGCGCGTCGTGCCCGTGCCATCGTTGAGGCCACTACTCACTATCGCGACGCTGCGCTTGTGGCCAAGGTCAGCACAGGGCTTGGTGCCGCTATGCCTGGCTTAGAAATTGACTCACTTGAGACCAAACTTGCCGACCGGGGCTGGTAACCGTTGGCGGCTCAGCGGATAGTTCACCTGATGCGTGTCGAGCGACTCATTTTACCAGTCTTCGCCTGGCAAAACAGGGCCTGTTTTTGATGGAGCCCCACCGAGTCGCTGGGCCTCTTGGATGACAGGTGCCAAGGTCGGGGTAATCGCTCTACAGGGAGCTTCACGATTACACATTGAGGCCCTTGGTACACTTGGCGCTCATGCGGTTGAGGTTCGTACGCCTGAAGAACTTGTAGGTGTTGATGCGGTCGTGTTGCCAGGTGGAGAGTCGACCACGATTTCCTTTCTGCTCGATAGTTCCGGCCTGCGTGAGCCTTTAGTAGATCGCCTGGCAAATGGCATGGCCGCGCTTGGAACTTGTGCAGGCATGATCTTGTTGGCTTCCGAAGTGCTTGATGGCCGTAGTGATCAACGCAGTCTGGGGGCCATTGACATGGCTGTGCGCCGTAATGGGTTTGGACGTCAACGTGAATCGTTCGAGACCGATCTAGTCGTCGAGGGATTGACCGGAGACCCGTTCCGGGCGATTTTCATCCGATCTCCGATAGTAGAAAGAGTCGGTCCGAAGGTAACGGTGTTGGCCCAGGTCGATGGCCTTCCCGTAGTCTGCAATTCGGGTTCAATCACGGTTTGTTCGTTTCATCCGGAGCTAGGCGACGACCTCCGGTTTCATGCGATGTTTTTGGAGGCTTTGTAAATGTCTGGACATTCCAAATGGGCAACCATCAAGCATCAAAAAGGCGCAAAAGATAAGGCTCGGGGAAAACTCTTTGCCAAGCTCATTCGCCAAGTCGAGGTAGCAGCACGTGAAGGCGGCGGCGACATGGACTCGAACGCCACTCTGCGGACTATGTTCCATAAGGCTCGTGATTCGTCGGTGCCAATTGACACTATTGAACGTGCCGTCAAGCGCGGTACTGGCGAGCTAGAAGGTGTACGTTACGAACCAGCTGCATACGAGGGCTATGCGCCTTGTGGTGTTGCTGTTTATGTCGAGGTTTTGACTGACAACAAGAACCGCACGGGCCCTGATATTCGCTCGACCTTCTCGAAACTTGGCGGGTCACTTGCTGAACCAGGCGCTGTTGCTTGGCAGTTTGAGCGCCGTGGCGTCATCACTGTTGCCAAGACGGTGAGCGAAGACGACCTTATGACCGTTGTGCTTGAAGCTGGCGGTGAAGACCTTGCTGACGATGGTGATGTGTGGCGGGTCACGTGTGATCCGCACGAGTTCACAGCGTTGCGCACGAGCATTGAGGCAGCGGGAATGGCCATCGAGTCGGCTGACACCACCATGGTGCCGACGACCTCGGTGGCGCTTGAGACTGCCGAAGATGCCAAGAAGGTTCTTCGCCTCATTGATGCCCTCGATGACCACGATGACGTGCAAGGCGTTTTTGCTAACTTCGATATTTCTGAGGAAATTCTCCAGTCCGTCGATATTTAGCAAGGGGTTAGATTCGACAGGTTCCACACTTGGGAACCTGTCTGGTCTACTATCGAACCTATGTTCGTTTTGGGCATTGACCCTGGCTTGACCCGATGTGGTTATGGGGCAGTCCGACGCGGTCCAAACGGAATGCATGCCGTGGCGGCTGGGGTGTTGCGAACTGAGCCGACGATGGAGTTGCCCCTGCGCCTGGCTGAGCTGCAAGAAGGTTTGCGTTCGTTGATGGGGGAGTTAAGGCCTGATGTGGTTGCCGTGGAGCGGGTTTTTTTCCAGGTCAATGTGCGCACCGCTATGTCTGTTGGACAAGCCAGTGGCTTGGCAATGGCTGAGGCGGTAAATGCGGGCTGCGATGTCGTGCAATACACGCCAAATGAGGTTAAGAAAGCCGTCACTGGTGCAGGTGGGGCTGATAAAGAACAGGTGCAGCGCATGGTTTTGGCATTACTTGGACTGTCTGAGTTCGACGCTCCAGCAGATGCTTTCGATGCGCTTGCATTGGCTCTTTGTCATCAGGCCGTTGCTCCGCTTGCTTCTCAGGTGGCGAAAGCAACGACAACGATTGGGGCGGGTGGATGATTGGGTTCTTGCGGGGTGAGTTGGTTGAGCGCAGTTTGACGGGTGAAATTTTGCTCGATGTTGGCGGGGTTGGCTACCGGGTCTTAATTCCAAACAATGCGTTGTCGAATCTTCCGCCCATTGGTGCACAAATGTTGGTTCATACGCACCAACATGTCCGGGAAGATGTTCTGGCGCTTTATGGGTTTCTAAGCCGTGACGAGCGAGTGTGTTTTGAA
>JBBSKG010000139.1:0-4146 GCA_038256565.1 Acidimicrobiales bacterium
GAACCTCTCGAGCAATTGACGACCCAGGCGAGATTCGGCTTGGCGTCGTTTCTTGTGCCGCATGGCCTGGAGGATTTTTCACGGCATATCGCCAACTCGCCAAACGAGACATTGACCTGGTCGTTCACCTTGGCGACTACATCTACGAGAGCCTTAGTGAGCGCCATCGTGACCACGACAACCCCGCTGCGTCTTCAACGCTCGAAGATTATCGAGGCCGCTATCGCCAGTATCGAAAAGATACCGACCTTCAAGCTATGCATCAACGCCACCCCATAGCCACTGTCTGGGATGACCACGAGGTCGCAGGCAATGCCTGGGCAAACGGAGCCTCTAGCCATCGCCCGTCTAGTCATGGTCCTTGGCAAAAACGCCGAAGTAACGCAATGCAGGCCTACTTCGAATGGCTACCAGTACGACGAGCCGACCCCGACAAACCAGAACGAATCTGGCGCTCGCTACCACTGGGAAGCGCTGCCGAGCTACTGCTGATTGATACCAGGCACGACGGGCGCGACCAACAGGTGGGTGACGACAACCCTGACCCATTGCAAGCAATCAATGACCCAGGTCGCTCGATGATGTCGGGCGAACAAAGAGAGTGGCTTGCACTGCGCATGTCGACCTCTCAAGCAACATGGCGACTGGTAGCGAATCAAGTGATGTTCTCACCGTTTGGCATTCAGCTTCCTGGCCCGCTCGCCAGTTTTGGCAGCCGCTTTGGAATTCTCGCTAAGGGCGTTGCAATCAACCCCGATAGTTGGGATGGCTACGGCGGCGAGCGCTCGCGTGTGCTGACAGCGCTCTCAAACAAAGCGGCTAGCAATACTGTTTTTCTCACGGGTGACGTCCATTCATCGTGGGCTTTCGAAGTGCCAGGCGACGGTGGCCCAGACAATCCAGTGGCTGTTGAGTTAGTCGTACCAGCTGTCAGCTCCTCGCCGTTTGGCAGTCTTATCGGTGGTTCAAATGACCTGATCGGCGACTACATCAGCAATGGCAACTTGATCAATGAACTTGTTACAAGTGCCATCGAGAGCCAGCTAAGCCACCTCAAGTGGTCAGAAGTCAGTTCAAACGGCTACCTGTTGGCTTCGATCACACCCGAACGACTCTGGGCTGAGTGGTGGCATCTAAAAGGTGTTGGTCCCAACGACAAAGGTGAACATCTAGCCGCTGCTTGGCAAGTAGCCGCAGGTACCCCTCGACTGGTTGTTGGAGACCCAGCCAACAGACCAAAGCCACGAAACGATACATCTACCAACAGCGACGAGAACGAGGCCGACGGACGTAACACCAGTCCTCCAAGTCCGATCGCCCTTGGAGTGGCAGGAGCCGTCGTAGCTGCAGCCGCAGGAGCGGCCGTTGCCATTCGTCGAAGGAACACCGACGGCTCCGTTGGCCAGGACCCCCCCTCCTAGTTCTAAACTCAATCACCTGAACACAATCCCGAGGGGGGAACGTCATGCCAGGTTGGAATTTTGCCGACGTATGGGAAGTAATTGCCGAGCAATTACCTGATGCACCAGCACAAGTACACGGTGAGCGGCGATACACCTGGTCGGAGATGGATACACGGGCCAATGGCGTCGCCAAGTGGCTGCTTAGTCTTGGCGTAGAGAAGCAAGACAAAGTTGCTCACTACCTCTACAACTGCCCGGAATACCTCGAGTCACTGTTTGGTATGTGGAAGGCCGGACTCGTCCCGGTCAACACCAACTACCGATATCTAGACAATGAGCTGTTGTACCTCTGGGACAATGCCGATGCAGTAGCGGTCGTCTTCCACGGAGCCTTTACCGAACGCATCGAAAATCTCCGCGACCGCACCCCCAAGGTCAAGGCTTGGCTGTGGGTTGACGACGGTTCGGGCCCATGTCCTGACTGGGCCGAGTCCTACGAGGACGCGGCGAAATCGGCAACCGAGCGCACAGTTGCGCCTTGGGGTCGTGATGGTGATGACCTCTACATGCTCTACACCGGCGGAACCACTGGCATGCCAAAGGGTGTGATGTGGCGCCAAGACGACCTCTTCATGATTTTGCATCAGATGGCAGGGGCGTTTCCCGAGGTGGCCGATCTAGACATCATCCGTGGACGTGCCACCCTCCCTGGGCCAGTTGGGCTTCCCGTTTGTCCCCTCATGCACGGCACGGGTGCCTTGATCTCGTTCCAGGTGTTGTCATCTGCAGGTTGTGTTGTCACCTTGACCGAACGCAACTTCAGCATCGAAGAGATGCTCGACACAATTCAGCGCGAAAAGGTCAACATGATGGCGGTCGTGGGCGATGCATTTGCCAAGCCTTGGCTTAGGGCTATGGATGAGAACCCTGGACGTTGGGACATTTCCAGTCTCTTTGCTGTTGCCTCTTCGGGAGTGATGTTCAGCACCGAATCGAAGAAGGGCCTGTTGGGCCATCACCCATCCATGTTGATCATGGATGCCTTTTCATCTTCAGAGGCACTTGGCATGGGTAGCTCTGTTTCCACCGGTGGCTCTGCTGCGGAGACAGCAAAGTTCATGGTGACCGACCGCACGAGGGTTATTACCGAAGATGGCAAAGACATTGTTGCCGGTTCAGGTGAAATCGGCCTGCTAGCCGTTAAGGGTCGCAACCCCCTCGGTTACTACAAAGACGAAGAGAAGTCAGCTAAAACGTTCAAGGTCATTGATGGCGAGCGTTACTGCATCCCCGGCGATTACGCCCAGGTAGAGGCCGACGGCTCGCTCAAGGTGTTGGGTCGGGGTTCGGTGTGCATCAACACCGGTGGCGAAAAGGTCTTCCCCGAGGAGGTGGAGGAGGCGATCAAGACCTTCCCCGCCGTGCGTGATGCGGTCGTTGTGGGTGTTCCCGATGAAAAGTTTGGCGAAGCAATCACTGCCGTAGTCGAGCTCGCACCAGGCGAAGAAATGGACGAAACCGCAATTATCAGCCACGTAAAGGGCCAACTCGCTGCCTACAAGGCACCTAAGCGGGTCCTGCCCGTTGAGACGATCGGTCGAGCTGCCAACGGGAAGGTCGACTACAAGCGCCTCAAGGAACACGCCACAGGCGAGTTGGGCATCGTCGCCTGACCATTGTCGGGAGCGGCCATCGTGAACTCTTTGCGCATTCCCTCCAGTCATGGTGTCGAGCTCGCCCTCTACGACTTCGGTGGAAGTGGGCCGCCCCTGCTGATGACACACGCCACCGGCTTTCACGGTCGGGTGTGGCTGCCCCTGGCCGATCAGCTCCGCGACCACTTCCATCTCTTCTCGCTCGATTTCCGTGCCCATGGGGCATCGACCCCGCCGGAAGATCTCGACTTCAGTTGGGCTGGCGTCGCCGATGACGTTTTGGCCACGGTCGATACGTTCGGGCTCGAGCAGCCCTTCGGGCTGGGTCACTCGATGGGAGGGGCGGGGCTGTTGTTGGCCGAACAGGCCAGGCCCGGGACCTTCCGCGCTCTCCACGTCTTTGAGCCGATCGTCTTCCCGGTGCCCGAGGGAGTTGAGCCTCCCCCCGCCGATGCCAACCCCTTGTCGGCCGGAGCCCTGCGACGACGCGAGGTGTTTGCGTCACGCGCCGAGGCGAGGGCGAACTACGCATCGAAGGCCCCGCTCGATTGTCTCGACCCCGAGGTCCTCACCGCTTACGTCGAGCACGGCTTCATAGACCAATCCGACGGCACCGTGCGTCTGGCCTGCCGGCGTGAGCATGAGGCGGAGTGCTATCGCATGGGTGGCGTCCACGGTGGCTTCGACCGTCTAGGTCAGGTCACCTGCCCGGTGACCGTGGCAAGTGGGGCGCTCACCAACGCCATCAACCCCACCTTCGCCGCCATGCAGGCCGACGCCATGCCAAACGGACGGGTTGAGGTATTCGACCACTTGGGCCACTTCGGCCCACTCGAAGACCCGACCGCCGTGGCCAAAGCCGTCATCGCCGCGTTCCTCGGCGGCTGAAGCGCCTGCAATTGGGCAGTCATGCGCTCGCTAGCCTCACGCTTCGCTGCTCTGAGAAACGTCCAAAGCGTTGGGTACCGCCGTGTAGATTGGCTCTGTGGCCCAACATGAGACCTGTGCACGATGCGGCGAACTTGGACACAATCAAGCGTCATGGTCCTGTCCGAAGCACCCAGCGTTGCAGCGCGCTGAGATACGGA
>JBBSKG010000140.1:0-4035 GCA_038256565.1 Acidimicrobiales bacterium
AATATCGATTGGCCTGACTCCACACAGCTCACTTACTCGTAGGCCACTTCCATAAAGCAGTTCTAAAACGGCGTCGTCTCGATAACGCACGGCGTCATCGTCGTTATCTATTGCCACTGGAGGTTCATCAAGCAACACATGTAGCTCTTCGCTCTTCAAGACACTCGGAAGACGACCTCCCTTTGAAGGAACCGAGAGGTTGGCGCTCGGGTCAACCGTCACTCGACCTTCACGACCAAGCCATGAAAAATAGCTACGCAGAGAAGATGCCTTGCGAGAGATGCTTGCACGGGCAAAGCCACGAGTTGAGAGATGGGCGAGATAACGCCTAAGCACAAGGCGATCAACTTGTTCAGGATTATCTACAGAGGAACGTTCAACCCAAGTAACAAAACCGTTCAGGTCACGACGGTACGCCTGAACGGTGGCGGGCGAAGCAGCAGTCAAAGAACGCGTAAATGCATCGAGGTTCCATCCCTCATTACCCTGATCATTACTCGATGAATTACTAAGTGAGTCGCTCGACACCTACCCAACGCTACCGTCGCTCCCACCAGCTTCCCCGACATGTCACCAAACCCGCCGTCTTCAATTTCATAAGCGTTACTGACACCGGCCCTGGAGCCTGACCCAATCGCGTGACTAGTTGTTCGAGCGTCGCTGGTTCCCAGCCGAAACTATCGAGAATTTTAGATTCAGTAGCGTCGAGTTTTATGGCTGGCATACGGCCTTGTCCTCGCACCCCTACCGCTATTGCATCAAGGCCGAGAGCCGTCAGAACATCGTTGGCATCGCGAGCAGGAGCACACCCGGCAACGAGCAATTCATTCGTGCCTGCCGACGCTGGGCTGCGAACCGAACCTGGCACAGCCATAACCGTTGTGTCTCGCTCAAGCGCCGATTCGACGGTGTGCAAAGAGCCACCTTTAGCGTGGCTTTCAACAACCACAACAACATCGGCAATGGCCGCAAGAATACGATTGCGGGCAGGAAAGCGCCAGGGTTCAGGCGGCGTACCCATTGGATATTCGCTAATGAGAAGACCCGAGTTGGCTACCGCTTCCCACAATTCACCGTGTCTGCGGGGGTAAACCACATCTAGGCCAGTGCCCACAACGCCCACCGGACATGCCCCGCCGATCGCAAGCGATGCCAGAGCCCCTTGATGCGCAGCAGCGTCTATGCCTAGAGCCAACCCAGAAAGCACACATACGCCAGCGCCAGCAAGGGTCATAGCCAGCTCATGGGCAATAGCCCTACCTGCATGCGTGCATCGACGAGTCCCGACAATCGCCACCCGAGGAGCATTGAGTGCTTCAAGGTTTCCCCGGAAAAACAACACCGCAGGAGGGTCAGGGTCATTAACCAGCTCGCTCGGAAAGCTTCGATCGCTCACTCGAAGAACTTTCACACCCGCTGCTCCATGGGCCTCCCACAGAGCAGCGACATCTACAAGAGCAGCTGCCCGCTGCCAACGCCTCGACAATTCCATCCCAAGAGAACGGGCATTACTTACCACCAACTCGTCTTGATGCACCTTCCCGCCAACAACTTGAGCCCATGCTTGTTCGGGAGTCCAACGACGCAGTAGTGCACCGAGGCGCACTGGCCCCATGGCAGGAAGTTGAGAAAGCCCAACCACCCATGCAGTTTCTGGAAGTTCAATATCAGAAACTTCAATGGCGCTCATGCTGCACGCACCAGTGATGGCTCTGCTCGTAGCTGCAAGGCGAAACAAATATCTTCTTCTTGAATTGGAGCGCTTCGACCGCCAAGGTCAGCCAATGTACATGCCACCCGCCGCACCCGATTCAACCCTCGTGCGCTCAGCGAACCAGCCCTCAACTCATGTTCCAGCAAGCCTTTGGCGTCAGGGCTAAGCGGTGCGTACCGATCGAGGTCGGCAGTATCAAGCTGCGCGTTGATCAATACGCCTCGCTCTGCCGCACGCTCGCGCGCTGCTCGAACCCGTTCAGCCACTTGAGCACTCGACTCTCCTGAAGTGCTAGTCAAAAGATCGGAAGGATCAGGCGGCATAACATCAATGCGAATGTCGAGGCGATCAAGCAACGGGCCTGATAATCGTCTTGCATAACGCGCTCGGGCAGCGTCACTACAACGACACATGCCCGACGAAGCCCCCATGCCACAAGGGCAAGGGTTCATAGCTGCTACTAACAAGAACCGAGCGGGGTAGGTAACACAAGCACGTGCTCGTGCCACCCGAATCACCCCTTCTTCTAAAGGTTGGCGGAGAGAATCCAGCACCGATACTGGAAACTCGCCCATCTCGTCAAGAAATAGAACTCCATGACAAGCAAGGCTTATCTCACCAGGGCGCATCGCTGAAGTGCCCCCTCCGAGCAAAGAGACCGCCGAAGCACCATGGTGAGGTGCTCGCAATGGTGGACGCCTCACCAAACCCGAGCCCAACAAACTCAACCCAGCAGCAGAACGCACGCGCGTTGCTTCCAGTGCATCACTCGCATTTAGGTCAGGAAGTATCCCCGGAAGTCGACGGGCCAGCATCGTCTTTCCAGACCCGGGTGGACCAATCATCAACAAATGATGCCCACCAGCTGCTGCGACCTCTAAAGCCAAGCGAGCGACTGGCTGCCCACGCACATCAATGAGATCAGGGTCATACCACTCCCCAATATCTGAGCGTTGTGGAGGTGGGTCCGGCCAAGGAATCTCGCCTCGCAAAGCTGCAACCAACTCTCCCAATGAACCAGCTGATCGCACACGATAACGGCCTACCAACTCAGCCTCAGCCGCACACATCGCTGGCACAACCACTGCGTCGCTATCAAGCGCATCAACCAGCGCTACCACGCCAGGCACTGAACGCAACGTGCCATCGAGACCAAGTTCACCAAGAAACCCGCAGCGCTTTACCAACTCGGCATCTATCTCACCAAGCGCAACCAAGAGCCCAATCGCAATCGGCAGATCAAGACCGGCCCCGCCCTTTCGTAACCCCGAAGGTGCAAGGTTGACCGTCACTCTTGTATTTGGCCATGGCAACCCAGAGGAAAGCAGTGCGGCTCGAACACGATCACGAGACTCTCGACAAGCCGCATCGGGCAAGCCAACGATCGTGAAAGCAGGCAAACCAGACGAAACATGGACCTCTACAACAACAGGGTGACCATCAACACCCAACAGGGTGGAAGAAGCAATATCAGCAAGCACACGATCTCCTCAAGCAACAGCCACCGGGGGTTTTGCCCGTGGCAAAGCAACAATCAGAAGGGTCGTGCGCCGACGCTTAAAGCGTGTCACCAACATAGCGAGGTGGTGTGACATGGCATTGTTGGTCAAGGCCGGGCAGGATCATGCAATGAAGATCGCGCTTGCCTCTGACCATGCAGGGTTTCATCTAAAGCAGTTGGTCAGCTCTCACCTATCTGCCCTGGGCCACGAGGTCTCTGATCTCGGAACTCACAACCATGACCCAGTCGATTATCCGCATTTCTGTGCCGCAGCCGGGCGCAGTGTGGTTCGGGGTGAAACTGACCTGGCAATAGTCATGGGAGGTAGCGGCAATGGTGAAGCCATCGCCGCAAATAAAGTGCGCGGCGTGCGTGCCGCTCTGTGCCATGACGAATTCACCGCTCGGTTGGCCCGCTTACACAACAACGCCAACGTGCTTTCATTAGGCGCTCGCGTATTAGGAGAAGCCTTGGCCCTCGCCATCATCGATGTATTTTTGACTACAGACTTCGAGGCCGGACGCCACCAGCCTCGTATTAATCAACTAACCCAGATTGAACAAGAAGAAGCTGCCAATGGGCTTTAACCCCAACCGTCCGCATCGAAACAGCAACTCCGACTACCTAATGGTCGCCGCTGCGGTTGTGTTCATGATTGCCTTGGTCATGTGGGGCCTCGGTGGTTTTTGACCACAACATTTGGGACGACGACACCGTAGAGGTTCGCCGCATCCAGCCATTCCAAGCCCTTAAGCATTACCAATGCCCAGGCTGCAACCAAACCATCGAGCCAGGCGTTGGCCACATAGTCGCTGTCCCC
>JBBSKG010000141.1:0-3948 GCA_038256565.1 Acidimicrobiales bacterium
CGGAGTCGCTGAAGTTTCACTCAAGGTATCGCTGCTATTAAAGAACTCAGCAACGTCAGAGTCGTCAGAGTCGTCAGAGTTGTTATTCACGATAGAGCGAGGCTACAGCGTATTAGTGAGGTAACGATGAAGCACACGTTTGGCGGCTTCACTCGCAAGATCGGGTGGTCCGTCAATGATCTGAGCATGGGGACCCAAGCGAAGCAAAAGACGTTCTAGCCATGCCTGTTCGCCTATTGCAAGGGTCACCCGCAGTCGCCCCTTGTCCACTTCTGTAACTTGTTCGATCGGGTATTGCTCGATCACCCAGCGGGCAGTCGGTGCAAGTTCAATTACCATGCGAGGGTCATGTTCATGGGGCTGAAAGATTGCTTTATCTTCTTGATTTTTAGGAGGGTCAAACAACTGCTCAAGTACCGTGATGCCGCGAATTCGATCGACCCGAAACCGTCGTTGCGCTTGGGCCAAGGTGCACCACGCGTTCAGGTACCACTCCCCCTCGGCGGCAAAGACTGCATGGGGCTCAATTACACGTCTGGTACGTTCGTCACGCCCATAGACGTAATAATCGATCTCTACTTGGCGATGTTCTTCAGTCGTATGGCGAAGTGTTGTCAAAACTTCAGGCGATGCTCGCCCAAGGTCGACTGCAATAGTTTCGCCAGGTTCAATGCCTAATACGTTCGCAAGTTTTCCTAATCCTCTAGCCAGTGCACCATCTTCATCGGCCCCAGTGGCGGCCATGAAGGTAGTGCCTGAGGCGACCAATAAGAGACCTTCCTCTGGAGTTAGACGCAGAGGTCGAGCAAAGAAGTCGGCATAACTAATCCATACCCGATCGTCTTCAACCGTTACCTCCATGAGTGTGTCGGGAGTAAATGGATAAACACCGCAGAGAAAGAGGAGGTCGAGGTCAGCTAGCAATTCATCTTTTGTTATGTCGAAACGAGCACAAACTTCATCGAGAGTCGGACCATCTTGAGCAACTACCCAGGGCACAATTGCAAGCAAACGCCTCAGTCGTTCATCTGCTGACATATGTCGAGTTGGCAACGCACTCACGAAGCACCAACAGCAATTGACTCAAGCCAACTAATCATGTCGTCACGAAGCTCGACGGGACTAAGCACTTCACCATGTTCGAGAAACCCAAGTATGAATGATCGAAAACCATCCCGATTGGTAACAGTAATTGTCACTTCTACCGAACCATCGTCGAAACGACGCGAGATGCTATCGGCACCAAGTTGATCAACGGCCCAGCCTGCCTGGTCGGCGTCGATGAGAACTCGTGCACTGATTGCGGGCTCTTCGCCCATTTCCCAAGGCTGAGACCTGGGAGACGATTGAGGAGTTCGACGTTCAAATTGTTCAATCTCGCCAACGTCAATGTCGCCCTCAAGGCGATCAAGTCGAAACTGGCGCTCGGCCTCACGATCGTGATCCCAGCCCTCTAGATACCAGTGACCTCGTGCATATGAGAGACGGTATGGGTCTAGGTGACGTTGCTCGCCGCGATAAAAAAACTTCACCGGCGAACGTTGTCCAACTGCTTCAAAAAGAACACCAAGCATCGGAGTTGCCGCCAGGTGAGCAATGGGAGCTTCGTTGTTGACATCAGGCACCCCACCCAATTTCCACATTGCCCCGGTCCCTCTAAGACCCTCCATCCGAACGGCCACCGTGGCTAAATGCAGTGCTGCAAGCTCCTCGGCCTCGAGGCCAGGATCCCTTAGTTGATAACGCTCTGGCGGAATCCGGTAACCCTCCACTGGGGGATCTGTTCCAGGCACAACGCTCAAGACCAGTGGTACCCCCATCTCGCGCAGCGCCTCTTTGTCGCGTTCAAAGGAACGACGAAATGCTCCTTTAGAGGTTTCTGGGTCGCCATAGCCCGGAACTCGTTCAGCAATCTCACTTGCGGTTAGCGGACGAGTGGCACAAAGCAATGCCGCTGTCAGATTTAACAAACGCTCCAAGCGCTCTTGTGCGGCCACGACAAGATGCTATCTCTTTGTCTTGTCATGACCCCGCAGCAACGGACAGTTGCTATAACCACTCCAGGCCGTCACGCAGCCCCGGACTCGGGGTGTAGCGGTTCCAATTCGTGGAATGTGGTGATCGGCACGATGCCTTCATCGAACTCCGCCGCGAGCAGCAGTCGGCCGCCCATCGCCTCGATGTAGGAACGCAGCGTCGACAGGTAGAGATCAGACCGGCGTTCCATCTCCGAGACAGCGGGCTGAGTGGTGCCGAGCGCGTTGGCGAGTTGGACCTGCGTGAGCTGGCGAGCGCGGCGAAGCTCCTTGAGTGAGTGCTCGTACGCATGCTCCTCGGCTTCGTGCTCGGCGCGCACCTTGGCGGCAAGTTCAGCGTGATTGGGTCGGGCCTCCAGTTCGGCCCGAAGCTCTGAGAACTTGCGATGTCCTGGCATTTCGTTACCTCCCCGTTTTCACTTTGTTTCGTTCGATTCCGTACGCCTGCTCATCGGCTTCGTGCTCGGCGCGTACCTTGGCGGCAAGTTCGGCGTGATTGGGTCGGGCCTCCAGTTCGGCCCGAAGCTCTGAGAACTTGCGGTTATCCATCAATCACACCCTCCTCTCGCAGCTCATGCAGGTAAACGGCGTACAGCCGCTCCGCCTCTGGTATTGCCTTCTCGTACCACTCGATCCATCGTCCGGTCTTGTCGCCACCAAGCAGCAGGATCGCTGACTGTCTCGGATCAAACACAAACAAAATTCGTAATTTCCCGCCGGCACTGACTCGAAGCTCCTTGAGATTCGTCAATTCTGAGTTCTCGATTTTCTTCACAATCGGTTCCCCGAGCGTGGGGCCACTCTGTTCGAGGATAGCAAAGCGGTCACTGACCGCTTCTTGCTGCTCTTCGCCGAGAGCGGCCCCACCACTCATGAAACTCGTCAGTGAACTCCACGTCCCACATATCGGCAGTATAAGTTTGAACCTGTATTATGTCGAGGTGATATTCGACCTCAGGTCGCAACAGCGTCCTGTACATCGCGAGCGTCACCCAACAACGCGATTACCCGCCGGCTATCACCTACCTCGAGCGTAAAATCGGCTACGGCAAGACCCGTTGAGAAGCCCGCCGAGCCCACAAACGCCGTCTAGCGAACCGTGTCATCCGTAGAATGTGGAGCGACGAACCCGCCCGATCAGCCACCACATCCGAAGCGGCATGACAAGAGAGCGTTGACATGCCCGCCTCAGGAACTCCCTTTGCTCATGGCACGGAGAATGATCGCAAATGCAGCCAAACCGCCAGGAACTGCGAGCATTGCCTCAGAATTCAGAAATGCCGCTGACAAAGAACCGCCTCCGGCCAGCTCCAGCACCACAAGCGTCAGATAGCCCGCCGAAGCACACAGCATCCCAAGGAAAATCTTCTTTCTAAGAGAAAACGACCCGGCGTCCCGTCGGATCACCGGGAGATCACGCGGGAAGTCCGGTGGCTCAGCCATCGGACGAGGACCGCTCAACGAATTGCCGCGTAGCGCGGTCTGCCGCAGTCGCCGCCACCCAACAACCAACCACACCCACCGTGCCGATACCTCCGGTCAGCCCGATCACAGCCGCGGTACACGTCGTAATGACCAAGAAACGCATAGCCTTTCCAGCCAAGCGAGACCTGAGGGCGTCGCGGGTGAACTGTTCCTTTGCTGCATTGGCAACAGCCTGCTGAGCCCTCTTTCTGGCTCTTTCGAATGCCTTCTTTGCCTCCTGTGCCTTCTTTACTTGCTTCTCGGCCCAGCAGCCTGGTCCCCAACAGGTGCCGTCCAGGTCGAACCGGTTGATCGGATCCCCCGATACGTAGTCGTAGTCGTTCGCACTTCCCCCCTCCACGGGGTCGACTTCGAGGAACCTTCCGAGGGAGGGCACATACTGGCGTGCTCCCATCTCGATGGTGTTTAGTCCGGTTTGGTGCTCGAG
>JBBSKG010000142.1:0-3901 GCA_038256565.1 Acidimicrobiales bacterium
GAGAGTGGAGGTGAGCGGAATCGAACCGCCGACTTCTACGTTGCGAACGTAGCGCTCTGCCAACTGAGCTACACCCCCTAGGGGAGAATGCAGTCTAGGACACTGGGGTTAAGGTGTTGTCAGTTGACAGCGGTGCGACGCAATGCCATCAACGATGGCTCACGCTGCATCATTGATGGCATTGAGGTGGCCGCTGGCAAGAAACGGACTTTTAGTTCACGCTCAGCAGCCTGGTTGCGGACTTGGATCAACATCACGACATAGGCGACCAAAAGACCATCGACTGCAAGGTGAGCCAGCCACAACATTCGAAGGGAGGGAAGTATCCCAAAAACCAATGTCGCACCAGCAATACTAAGCAGGCCAATGAGAATGTCACGACGGCGCTTGCGGACACCCGACAAGGTGGGCATAGCGGAACCACGTGGACTGAGAGTATTTCCCATTCGATTGCCAGCCGGGCGATTACCGGTCTCACGGTTACCCGACATGAGAGTTCCTGGAACTGGATTTAGAGCAGACCGTGAACGCCCAATTACACTGCTGAATCCGCCACCGTTCAAACTCATACTGGGCTTAGAGCCCCCTGAGCGACCAAAAGAGAGTGGCAAGTTTCCAGCTGCAGTTCCAAGAAAGTCTCTCGAACCGCTACCAGGGCCACGGCGCTCAAGTATTGCTAGCTGGTTACGAAAGGAGGCGATTGAATCGCCCGACTGACGATTCGACTTGGACTGGGTCATATACCAGCCCAAGTAAACCGCCCAAATGATGGTCAGAATAATCAATCCCACGATTGACACGCTCCACCCTCGGCTTCCGTACTTAGGACCGTACCTGACTCAACACGAGCACAGGTGGATGGTCGGGGCTGTTTCGAACAAACCGTCAAATATTACAATTGCACGACGGACATGACATTTTTACTACAAAACGTCTCATGAACACAAGACGAATAAAAAGCTGCCGATAAGTACGCCGCATTTGCGGCCAATACCGCTTCAGGCGATGTCGTCGCTATTAGGTTGACGGCGATAGCTACCTGAGCGCCCACCCGTCTTTTCCCAAAGTGTCAGTTCACCAATGACCATTGAACGGTCAGCTGACTTGCACATGTCATAGATGCTCAGTGCTGCTATCGAACACGCCGTCAGCGCCTCCATCTCAACTCCGGTGCGGTCAACTGTGTCGACCTGCGCTTCGACCTCTACGAAGAGATCTTCAATTGTGAAGTTGATGAACACCGACCCAACAAGAAGCGGATGGCAAAGCGGAATGAGATCAGGAGTTCTCTTTGCAGCCTGAATGCCAGCCACGCGAGCCACTGCCAGCACGTCTCCCTTATGAACCCCACCACGAGCAATCATGCTGGTGGTTTCTGACTGCATGAAAACTCTGCAGCGAGCGACAGCACGACGATGCGACGCTTCCTTGGGAGTGACGTCAACCATGCGGGCTCGACCCAGGGGGTCAAGGTGAGTGAAACCACGTTCAGGCATTTGCAAAGTGTAGGGCGTCCTTTGCTGCAGCGCCTTTCCTGGCACCTAGGCCCGAGTACCTAACCACCAATTTGAGACATCGAACGTGGAGGCTGCACAAAGGTGACAGAGCCAACCTGGTGGCCGGCCCACTTATCACCCACGCAACGCTCGATACTCAATGCCAAATCGTCATCGGTGCCACCAGATCGCATAACTACCCGAAGATCTGTTTCTTCAAGAGCGAACAGACAGTTACGCATTGCGCCTTCTGCCGTAAGGCGCACGCGGTCACAACGGGCGCAGAACGGAGCCGTGACACTTGGGATAACCCCCACGCGTCCACGTCCGTCAACATATTCATAAAGAGCAGCAGGGTCACTACCAACAGGAAGTGGGCGAAGCGGATAGATCTTGCCGATACGAGCAACGAGTTCTTCGCCAGGCACCACCGCCGCTCGTGACCAAACGTGATCTGCGTCAAGTGGCATGTACTCGATAAATCTCACTTCTATGCCACGTGTGCGGCCAAAGGTTGCGAAATCAACAACCTCGTCGTCGTTAACACCTTGAAGCGCTACAACATTAAGTTTGACTGGGTCAAAACCCGCATCGAGTGCAGCGTCAATGCCCTCAAGCACGGCAGCCAAAGCAGGGCGGCGAGTCAATGCTTCAAAACGATCTGGACGAAGTGAGTCACACGAAATATTGATGCGACCCAAACCTGCACTACGCAGATCGCTAGCCATGCCAGCCAAGGTTGCACCGTTTGTAGTCATGGCAAGATCAACGCCAAGACGAGCAAGGCTCTCAACAAGAACCGGTAAATGCGCCCTCATTGTGGGCTCGCCCCCGGTGAGGCGAATACTTTCAAATCCATAACGCTCGACACAAAGACGTGCAATGCGTTCTATCTCTTCAAAGCTAAGAATCTCGTCTCGTGGAACCCACTGCATGCCTTCTTCTGGCATGCAATATGTACATCGAAAATTGCACCGATCGGTTATAGAAATTCGCAAGTCACGATGACGACGCCCATAACTATCAACAAGGGCAGCGGAAGTCATGCAGTCAATCGTACGCCGTTGTTCACTATGACGAGAAGAGCCCGACACGATGATTTTTGATCACCATGTCGGGCTCTTCTTCACCAAGGCTTTAGCCAGGTCTTAATTAGCTTCGGCGACAAGCAATTGGGTCGGTCTGGTAACCAGAGCCGTCACGTAGTGCAACGGTAGGTGCCATCACGATGTCACCTGTCACATGCAGTTGATCGAGACCACGCATGTTCTCAAGGGTGATGCCGCCGGCCGAATAAACGGCTGTGCTGGCTGCAAAGTCTGCGTCACTTGAAGCATCGGGGCCGAACGTATCGGAACCTACACCCTTAATTCTGCGAGTGGCAAACATGTAGTTGACTGCATCAGCTGAGAACCCAGGAGCGGTATCGGTGGCATAAGTAGGCGTGCCGTACTTGGCTTGGAAGCCGGTGAACAACACGACTAGCGAACCAGCGCGAATATTGCCGTTCTTCGCCTCGTAATTTTTAATCTCTTGGCGAGTCAGCTGGAAATCAGCATTGGCAGCTACACGGGAACGAACATCGATGACGTACGTAGGCCACACGAAAGACTCAGCAGCCAGATCGTCAATCGTTGCCCCGCCCGCGATGAAATGTCCCGGAACTCCAAGATGGGTGCCGGTGTGGGTACCCGTCTTCACGCTTTCAAGCAAGAAGAAGTCTTGCTCAATGGTGGCCAAAGTGGTGATCTCAGGAACAGGGTCGCCTGGGAAGACGGACGCGTTCTCATCGAAAACGTGACCAAGGCGAACCATGCCGCCTGGACAGCTAAGTGCTCCGGCCTTGTAAGCACCGCTTCCCTTGATCGTGATAGGTCCTCCGAGCGCTGTTACAGCGCCAGCGGTGGCCAGTACTGCGAAGGCAAGCGACCCTGCTACCAGAGCACGCTTCTTAAAACGTTTGTTCATCATATTTACCAGTCTCCAAATTTGTCAGTTGCAGTTGCATGAGTGAACTAGAACGATCACATCACGCCAACTGTTAAAGCGTTTTTAGTACCACAACAGGTGAGTTAGTTAGCTAAGGACCATGCTTCACACGTGAGCAGCATGGTGTTAACAATTTCACCCTTTCGTACCCCTAGACCTTCTGACAAAACGACAAGACCGTTTGATCCCGCCATTGCAGACAGCTGGTGAGAACCTTGAGCACCCGCCGACGCAACCGTGAAGTCGCCCTCGCTATTTTGAGATACGACCACTCTTACGAAGTGGATCTTTCCGTCATCTCGGCGCTCAAAATCGTGTGAGGCAATCGCTGGCACCAACGGACGATGCAGTTGGCGATGGCCCATCATTTTGCGTAGAGCAGGACGAGCAAACAGTTCAAAACTCACCATTGACGA
>JBBSKG010000143.1:0-3602 GCA_038256565.1 Acidimicrobiales bacterium
ACTCTTGAAGAACGGACCAACGCAATAGCTCGCGGTCTAACGAACCTTGGCGTGAAGCCTGGCGATTCAATAGGCATTCTTTGTCGCAATCATCGGGGTTTTATCGAGTCA
Source organism: Acidimicrobiales bacterium (assembly GCA_038256565.1). Taxonomy (GTDB): domain Bacteria; phylum Actinomycetota; class Acidimicrobiia; order Acidimicrobiales; family CADCSY01; genus JACOTK01. The sequence continues at coordinate 112 of JBBSKG010000143.1, forward strand.
ACCATTGCAGCTTCAAAGCTCGGTGCCGATGCGCTTTTCTTAAACACTGGTTTCGCTGCACCACAACTTTCTGATGTCGTTGCTCGAGAACAGCCTCGAGTATTGATTCACGATGAATCCTTTACGCCCTTGGTCGCAGAAGCTGGCCTCCAGGGAAAAATTCCGACGGTTCTTGCATGGCAAGAAACGGACTCACCAAGTTCACCAACACTCGAGGACCTGGTTACCTTCAATCCGAGTGATGCACTGAAACCCCCGAGTCGACATGGTGCTGCAACCATCCTCACGTCTGGGACGACCGGCACTCCCAAGGGAGCGCATCGCGATCTTCAAGGTGAAGCGCTCGCATCGGGACTTGCCCTGCTTGGACGCATTCCGATTCGGATGGCCGAGACGACCGTGATTTCTGCGCCCATGTTTCATTCGTGGGGCTTTGCTCATTTCGTCATAGGTCTTGCCTTCTCGTCGACCATGGTGGTGCACGAGCGTTTCGACCCCGAACAGACATTGGCAAGCGTTGCACGCCATCGTGCTACCGGGCTTGCTGTTGTTCCGGTTATGTTGCAGCGAGTACTCGATCTGCCCGTTGCAACACGTCGCCGCTATGACACATCTTCACTGAACATCATTGCTGCCAGTGGATCGAATCTTCCAGGTGTGCTTGCGACAACTCTCATGGATGAGTTCGGTGATGTGCTCTACAATCTCTATGGCTCTACTGAAGTGGCTTGGGCGACCATTGCTGACCCGAACGATCTTCGTGCAGCGCCTGGGACCGCTGGCCCCGTAGTGCCCGGTGCGGCAATTCGTTTACTCGATGATGAGGGCAGGGAAGTTCCAGAGGGTCATCGAGGCCGCATCTTTGTGCGCAACGGCATGCTCTTTGATGGTTACACCGGCGGCGGTGGCAAGGAAATCATCGATGGATTCATGAGCTCGGGTGACGTTGGTCATTTTGACGCTGAAGGCCGGCTGTTTGTCGAGGGACGAGCCGACGACATGATCGTGTCGGGCGGCGAGAACGTGTTTCCACGAGAGGTAGAAGACTTGATCGCACAAGACCCATCGGTATCCGATGTCGTTGTCGTGGGTGTTCCCGATGAAGAGTTTGGTCAACGTCTGAAGGCGTTTGTGGTTGCGGCCGATGGGTTCACTATCGATAGCGAAGCGCTTCGTGAATTGGTTAAAACAAACTTGGCTCGCTACAAGGTTCCACGCGACATTGAAGTGCGAGACGACCTACCTAGAAACGCCACTGGCAAGGTGTTGCGTCGCGTCCTACAAGAAGAAGCTCTCCAGTCTTACTAGTGAGCTTGCGGGTGGTACATCAAGACCGGAGATTTGGCGTGTCGGGCCACCTGCATTGCGACGCTTCCAAGCGCCATTCGGCTTATACCGGTACGTCCGTGAGTAGCTATAACGATTAGTGAAACTGGCTGTTGTTCGTGAAAGCGGACGAGGGCATTAGCTACATGCGTGTCATGCAATACTTCCCATTCAGCGCCGATGCCTTCCTTGCGAAGGCGCTCGCCAGCCAGGGCCAAGTAACCACTTTCGACAATGTCTAGATTTTCTACTGCCTTGTTGTCAACAGGCTGCACCTCTACTAGCCAGAGCCGTGCTGAGAGTTTCTTTGCCCAGTCAGATGCGAACGGTATGAGTTGCGCAGCAGATTCAGATCCATCTAGACATACCTGCATAGCCTCGAGGCTGGCCGTGACGTGATCCGAAACTTCGGGCCCAACCATTAAGACCGGCATTCCTGCTTTGATAATGACAGCCTCGGCAACGCTGCCCAAAAGTGCTTGACTAAGTCCGCTACGACCATGTGTGGACATGCACAACAACGCGTCGGGACGGGCGGATAACGCGTCGACGATGGTAGTGGCAGGATCGTTGCCAGCACATACTTCAAGTTTGCCAATTGGTACATCGAGGTTGCCTGCAACCTTTTGCAAGTACTGCTCATGTTCCTCAGTATCGAGTCCCACCGATGAGGCGACGATGAGATCGATGCTGGCGTTAAGAAGACGAGCGAACGAGGCGGCTATCACAAGAGCAGATTCTGCTTGTTGTGATTGGTCGAGCGGGACGAGAATGGTTTTGTACATCAAATGACCTCCTACAAGCGGGTCTCAACCCACCAAGCCTACCTTCACCGTAGGGTGAATTAGGTTGCAGAGACAGGGCCAGAGGTCACATGTAAGAAGACAGAAGCCAACGCTTTAGAAGCCCAAGACTTTACTTTTCAGGCAGTTTGATGACCGTGACCGGACAAGCGACGTGATTAACAACCTGATGACTAACTGAGCCCAGTAAGAGTTCACGAAAACCTCCGAGACCACGCGCTCCTACGACGATTAGGTCCGCCCTCTTCGACGCCTCAATGAGTGCACGTGCAGGTAGTTCGCAGATGACGGTTTTCTTGACTGCCACCTCAGACTGGGTGCCAACTATTTCATCGATGACTTGATCGAGTTCTGCTTGAGCGTCTTCTTCGGAATAACCAGGCAGGAATTCTCCACCAGGTGCTGATTGGTTTAGGTAAGACCAAGCGAATAGAGCTTCGAGTGTGGCACCGTGAGCTTTTGCTTCATCAAGCGCCCAGCGAAGGGCAGCTTTGCTTCCCTCAGATCCATCGATACCCACGACGATTTGTTTCATGTGTGCCCTTTCTGTCGGTGTTGCTTGTTCAACCTAGTAGCAACATCTTGATTTCCATGGCGAGCTCGGGCTAGGGAAAAAAAGCCTATTGATGCCATTGCTCCACCGACTACGAATATTGCGGAGGCAAGAGATGGATTAGCGAAACCTGTTTCACTCAGAAGAGCGGAGCTTAGGGCGAGTGCTGCGAATAAAGCGTTGCGCACGATATCAAGACTTGAAAGGGGCTGTTTTCCAGCCGATCCGAAACACCCGCATCCCACTTTGACGCCTGCCCGCAAGCCACGTATCAGCACGGTGGTAAATGCAACGAGCAAGGCAATGGCAACGAGCGATACAAATCGGGGGGCCATAACGAGGCCGATGGTTGTTGTGAGTTCGAGGATCGGAACAACACGGGCCAACAGTCTTGGACGGGAAAGTCCAAACGCTTGAAACGAGGCTTCGGTAGAAACGGGATCACGCCATTTTGCAATTGCGGAAGTTGCGAAAAAGACTCCTAAGAGCACAGCTGATGCATCGCCCAAGCTCGTTAACATCAGCTCACCGAATCGGTAGGTGAAGAATCGGTAGATGGAGGGTCGTTGTCGGTGTCGGGGTTGGCTTGCATCCGTTGTCGCCAGGCTTCTTCTGCTTGGGAAACCACTTCTCTGAGTGGAATGCCGCTGGTCTTCGATACTTTGGCTGCGTCATCATGTTCAACCTTGAGTCGCCCGTCGGCAACTTTTACATGAATGACCATTCCCGCAACTGTCACCTCGTTTAGCGAACGTGGGGAAGGCCGACGAGTGAGGGTAGATCCGCGCACTCCTAATGAACCGCTTTCT
>JBBSKG010000144.1:0-3369 GCA_038256565.1 Acidimicrobiales bacterium
CTGTGGTAACAAATCATTTGGGAGAAACTGTCGGAATTGTGACCCTGGAAGACCTCCTTGAAGCACTGATTTCTCCAAGCAACAGAGTGGAATGACGGCCGTTTTACTTTCATTACGGTTTCATTACGGTTAGAATGCTCCGATGCGGATTTTTGTTGGCCTCGTTGTTTCCTGCGCGCTACTAGCAGCGGCTAGTCCTGCGTTGGCTGCCGACGGCGATGTCGCTGTAACAAAGCGCAAGGCCAACGAGATAGCAGGCCAATTGTCTAAAGCTCGGGGCCGTGTAGCCACGCTTGACCAGAACATAAAAGATCTTGAGACTCAGACTGCTCAGGTCGAAGCTCGTCGTGCTCAGCTCGGCCAAGCAGTTAGCGCCATGGCGGTTAATCGTTACATCAAAGGCAGCGAGCCACAGGCAACGCCTGTATTGGATGACCGTGACATTAATGAAGTTGCAAGAGCAGATACTCTAGCCAAACTCGTAACTAGTGACACCAAAGACACCATTGACGCTTATCGCAAAACAGCCGAAGATCTACATCAATCACGAGGTGCACTTGATGCAGCCAAGAACGACGCAGAGAAGGCATTGGGAGAGGTAAAAACTCGCTCTCGGCAAATCGAAGCCGAGTTGGCCCGTCTGCAAAAGCTTGAAGCAGAACGTAAAGCCCGTGAAGAGGCTGCACGCAAAGATCGTGAACGTAAGGCTCGTTCTGAGGCCACAAGTAAGGCCCGTCTTGCCCGCAATGCAGCTCCAGCAGCCACGAGTGGTGCAGTCGGAGGTGATGGATGGCTGTGTCCAGTTGGAGGGGCAGTGGCATTTAGTAATGACTGGGGAGACCCTCGTTCGGGCGGTCGTCGTCATGAGGGAACAGACATGCTCGCAGCCAAGGGCACGCCAGTTGTGGCCAGTGTTCGCGGAACGGTTCGACCTCACAACTCGGCAAAGGGGGGAATCTCGTATTACCTCGCTGGCGACGACGGCAATACATATTTTGGAACTCATCTTGATTCGTTGAGTGGCGTTAGTGGTCGAGTCGAACGTGGCGATGTAATCGGTACAGTCGGCAATACTGGCAATGCATCAGGTGGACCAAATCATTTGCATTTCGAAATCCACCCGGGCGGCGGGGGACCGGTTAACCCCTACCCCACGGTTTCTAGGTATTGCTGAGAGACAAGTAGTGCTGATGGCTTTAGAGCCTGTCTATGCACCAATGGCGTGGTAACCGCCATCAACGTGGATGATTTCGCCTGTGGTGGCAGGGAACCAATCAGAGAAAAGTGCAATGCAAGCCTTAGCCGTGGGTTCTGGGTCATTGATGCTCCAGCCAAGGGGTGCACGCTTAACCCATGCCTCTTCAAATGCGGCAAACCCTGGAATCGACTTCGCTGCTGTCGTCTTGAGCGGCCCAGCTGCAATCAGATTTACACGGATACCCTGAGGGCCAAGGTCTCGGGCTAAATAGCGCCCGGCTGATTCAAACGCAGCTTTCGCTACGCCCATCCAGTCGTAGTCAGGCCATGCGACCGTGGCATCGAAGTCGAGTCCAACGATTGATCCGCCCGAGCCCATGAGCGGAAGTGCTGCTTGAGTCAAAGCCTTTAGCGAGTAGGCAGAAACATGCAGTGCGACTGACACGTCTTCCCAGCCTGCAACAAACATTCCTTGGCCCAGACAGTTGGCAGGGGCAAAACCAATTGCATGCAGTACCCCGTCAACGTGGTCCCATCCGAGTGCCATTAGAGCATCGGCTAGTCCGTCGAGTTGGGCTTGATCGGTGACGTCTAGCTCCAGCACCTCAGGTTCGGTGGGAAGTTTGCGCGCAATGCGCTTGGTCAACGACAAGCCCCGACCTGCTCCGGTGAGGACGATTTCGGCACCTTGTTCTTGGGCCTTAGTCGCAACAGCAAACGCAATAGAGGAGTCGGTTAAGACACCCGTAACAAGAATTCGTTTTCCAACAAGTAAACCCATGCCAACAATCTATGCTCTAGTCATTCATTTGAACGGGATTTCACTAGAAGGTGAGCAATCTATGAGCATGTCAACATCAACAGAGACTATTGCAACGACTTTTCTGTCGACTGTTCGAGCCCACCCGCAAATGGTGGCGTTGCGCTGGCAAGACGGAGATGAGTGGAAGGAGTGGACCTGGCAGGACTACGCCGATCGTGCTGCACGGGTAGCAGCTGGTCTCGCAGGGTTGGGTGTTGGGCCAGGTGATCGCGTCGTGATCATGATGCGCAATCGTCCTGAGTTTCATGTTGTCGATGTCGCCACGATGTTGTGTGGAGCAACACCTGTGTCGATCTACAACTCGTCTGCTGCCGAACAAGTTGAATACTTGGTCAATCACTGTGAAGCCAAGGTTGCGATTCTTGAAGACGACGGTTTTCTTGAACGTTTCCTTGAGATTCGAGCCAATCTTCCAAAGCTCCAAAAGATCGTCGTTCTTGAGAGCACGGTTCTTGAGAGTTCTAAAGGAGTTAGCGACGACATCGTTTCTTTCTCAACCCTGCTTGATGCTTCGCCGGTTGATCTTGATCAGGCTGCAGCGATCGCAAAGCCCAACGACCTGGCCACAATCATTTACACCTCGGGCACTACTGGTCCGCCAAAAGGCGTGATGCTCACACATGCAAATCTTTCATGGACTGTATCTAGCCTTGTTTCGTCGCTCCCAAACATCGAGGCTGGGACGCGAACCATTTCGTTTTTACCCATGGCTCATATAGCTGAACGCATGGTCACACACTACTTGGCAATGGGTTATGGGGGCGAGGTAACGACTTGTCCAGACCCATCACTGCTCTCGCAATACCTGGGTAATGTCCACCCGCAGATGTTCCTGGGAGTGCCTCGCGTGTGGGAAAAACTCCATGCAGGCATTCAAGCAGTACTCGCAGGAGACCCTGAGAAGAAGGCGGCTTTCGATCAAGCGTTGCAAGTTTCAGCACGAGTTCATGAACTGCGTGAGGCTGGCGAACCCGTTCCGGCCGAGCTGCAGGCAGGTTGGGAAAAGGCTGAAGCCGAGGGGTTCTCTTTACTTCGTTCTTTAGTCGGCCTCGATGCTTGTGAATTGGCCTTTACGGGTGCTGCGCCCATTCCAAGAGAGGTATTCAACTTTTTCTTGTGGATAGGTGTGCCGATTTCTGAGGTCTATGGCTTATCTGAATCGTCTGGAGTGATTACTTGGGAAGTCGACAAAGTGCGCCCCGGAACCGTGGGCAGAAGCCTTCCTGGTCTTGAGATGCGCCTTGGTGACGATGGCGAAGTTCTTGCACGTGGGCCAAACATCTTTGAGGGCTATTTGAACGAACCGGAAAAAACCGCTGAGGCAATTGACACTGAAGGCTGGCTACATA
>JBBSKG010000145.1:0-3277 GCA_038256565.1 Acidimicrobiales bacterium
CTGGGAGGTCGTCGCAGTTTTGGCCTATCTACCGTTGCAGGAGAACCATGAGATTGACCGGGGCCCAAGCGCTCATCAAGAGCCTGGAGATGGAAGGTGTCGAAGTCATGTTCGGCCTTCCAGGCGGTGCCATTCTCCCTGTTTATGACCCCATAATCGACAGCTCGATTCGCCACATCTTGGTTCGTCATGAACAAGGTGCGGGCCATATGGCTGAGGGGTATGCCCATGCCACGGGTCGTCCAGGTGTTGCCATGGTTACTAGCGGTCCAGGGGCCACCAACATCGTTACCCCGCTATGCGATGCCTACCTTGACTCCATTCCGATGGTGGTTATCGCAGGCCAGGTTCCGTATTCGGCTATTGGCACTGATGCTTTCCAAGAGTGCGACACCACTGGAATAACCATGTCGGTGACCAAACACAACTGGTTAGTTACCGATGCCCAAGACATCCCTCAGGTAGTAAAAGAGGCATTTCACGTCGCAACTACTGGGCGTCCTGGGCCGGTGCTCATTGACGTACCTAAAGACATCTCTAACGCTTCAATGGATTGGTATTGGCCAGAGTCTGTGAATCTGCCCGGCTATAAGCCCACGTTGCGAGGCCATCCACGCATGATCAAGGAGGCGGCCCGCCTAATAGTTGAGGCAAGCCAGCCGGTTATTTATGCAGGCGGTGGCATTCTCAAAGCACGCGCCGCTGAAGCACTGGCCGAGTTGGCCGAGCTGACCGACATTCATGTAGTCACCACGCTCATGGCTAGAGGTGCGTTTCCTGATGACCATCGCCTTTGTTTGGGCATGCCAGGAATGCACGGCAACTACACCGCCGTCACCTCCTTGCAGCAGTCGGATCTCTTAATAACTCTTGGTGCTCGTTTTGATGATCGGGTGACGGGCAAGGTTGACGGGTTTGCACCCCATGCAAAGGTAATTCACGTCGACATTGACCCCGCTGAGCTGGGCAAGGTCCGTCGACCCGATGTGCCTATTGTGGGCGACTGTCGTCTCGTGATCGAAGAACTAGTTACTGCCGTGCGTGATCTTGTTGGCGGTGGGGCTGTGTCGCCTGACCGTTCTTCATGGAAAGCAATGGTCAGCGGTTGGCAAGAGAAGTTTCCTTACGCATACGAACCAGCCGAAGAGGGTGAGCAGCTCAAGCCACAAATGGTCCTTGAACACCTGCGTGATTCAACACCAGACGACACGATCGTGGTGTCTGGTGTTGGCCAACACCAGATGTGGACGAGCCAATATTGGAGGTTCAACCACCCTTATACCTGGGTGAACTCAGGTGGCCTAGGAACCATGGGTTTTGCTGTTCCTGCGGCTATAGGTGCAAAGGTCGGTCGCCCCGATCGCATGGTTTGGGCAGTCGATGGTGATGGTTGTTTTCAGATGACCGCACAAGAGTTAGTCACTGCGGCAAGCGAGCGGATTCCAGTCAAGATCGCAATTCTTAACAATGCATATCTAGGCATGGTGCGCCAGTGGCAAGAGATGTTTTACGACGAGCGTTATTCCGAGGTGTATCTGTCGCCTGATCTTCCTGACTATGTCGGTTGGGCAGAGGCAATGGGCTGTGTTGGGTTGAGGGCCGAGTCACCTGAAGAGGTTCAGACGGTGATTGACAAGGCGAACGATATTGACGACCGTCCAGTGGTTATTGACTTTCGTACCGATGCTCGTGAGAAGGTCTACCCCATGGTTCCTTCTGGGCTTAGCAACGATGAGATCGTGGTGCCTCCCTTCCAAGAGGGTCGCCATGGACTTGGAGGTCGTTGATGTCGGGCCAGTACAAACACCACACCCTTTCTGTGCTCGTAGAGAACAAGGCAGGCGTGTTGGCACGGGTTGCAAACCTCTTTGCAAGACGCGGCTACAACATCTATTCGTTAGCGGTTGCTCCAACTGACGACGAGCGATTCAGCCGTATCACCATTGTGGTTGATGTCGAGTCATCGCCTCTTGAGCAGATCACTAAGCAGCTGTTTAAGCTCATCAACGTGGTGAAGATCAGTGAACTTGACCCGTCAGATTCGGTTGAGCGAGAGCTGCTTTTGTGTACCGTGCGCAGTCCAATAGAAATGCGCAGCCAGGTATTAGAGCTGGTGCAAATCTTTGAAGGGCGTATTCTGGGTGTTGGTCATGACGAGATGACCGTGTCGCTTGACGGCGACCCGAACAAGATCGACGATTTTGAAGATTTGCTGAGGCCGTTTGGCATTGTTGAACTTCAGCGAACGGGACGTGTGGCACTACCTCGTTTAGAGCGTGAGCTGCCCAAATTGCGTTTGCGATCGGGAGGTTCAAAGACAGGCTAGGCAATATTGAAATTTGGAATAGGGCATCAACAAATGGGAAGGAATTGAGATGGCAAAGGTTTATTACGACAAAGACGCCGATCAGTCAATCATGGCGAGCCGCAAAGTGGCCGTTATTGGCTATGGCTCACAGGGCCATGCACATGCGCTGAACTTGAAAGATTCGGGCGTTGATGTTCGGGTTGGCTTGCGCGAAGGGTCATCGTCAGCAGCCAAGGCGACAGAGGCTGGCTTGCGGGTAACTTCTATCGACCAGGCTTGCGCTGAAGCCGATCTGATTATGATTTTGTTGCCAGATACCGAGCAACAGGCTGTTTATGAGGCATCGATTGCACCTCATCTACAAGAGGGCGACGCGCTGTTCTTTGCGCATGGTTTCAATATTCGTTTCGACCTGATCGTTGCCCCTGCAGGCGTCGATGTTGCGATGGTTGCGCCCAAGGGTCCTGGCCATCTCGTGCGACGTACCTATACCGAAGGCGGCGGAGTGCCGTGTCTCATTGCGGTTGCCCAAGATGCGAGTGGTAAGGCACGAGACATTGCTCTTTCATATGCTGCAGCTATCGGTGGGGCACGAGCAGGCGTGCTCGAAACTACCTTTGCTGAAGAGACTGAGACCGATCTTTTCGGTGAACAAGTCGTGCTTTGTGGAGGACTGACGGCTTTGGTGCAAGCGGGTTTCGAAACTCTCGTTGACGCTGGGTACCAACCGGAGTCGGCGTACTTCGAGTGTCTGCACGAGCTGAAGCTCATCGTTGACCTCATGTACGAGCAGGGCATTAGTGGAATGCGTTATTCCATCTCAGATACGGCGGAGTACGGCGACTTGACCCGTGGTCCTCGCATTATTAACGAGGGGGTTAAGACCGAGATGCGAGCCATTCTCGATGAGATTCGTTCAGGTGCTTTTGCTAAAGAGTGGGTGGCTGAGAGCCGTAGTGGCCGAGCGAA
>JBBSKG010000146.1:0-2997 GCA_038256565.1 Acidimicrobiales bacterium
ACGGGTGCCTACTCGTTTCTCATTCCACCAGCAGCGATTAAAGCCGTGCTCGAACGAGGTCGCACCAGTAGTGATTTGGACTCATCACAAGATGGCCTCGGCGGCCTCTTCAGCCAAGCAGCAGCGCTCGAACGCCGTTGGCTAGCCAATCACAACCTGCCAGCAGGTTTATCAGTCGTAGCTATTGGCCGAGTCCCTTCCTAGCCGAGTCCCTTCCTAAGGACCCGAGAGGCCTAATGGCCAGCTATTACTTCATGGTCGTAAAGGTGATGGACACCTGCACCTGTTCTTTGTTGATGCTGACCACAACCTGACCCGACTCTTTGGACTTATCGCCTTCTCCTTGAAACATGACGCTGGCATCAAAACCTGCCGGGCCGTCATCAACACGCTTTTGCTCGCCAAGCTTGTAACCAACAGCAGGTAGTGCGCCGAGGTATTTTTCGAATACCTCGGCTGCGCCTAGAGCGATGAAATAGCGAGTGGTCTGAAGAACTGAGTCTTTTTTAGGTTGCACCGATGAGGTCTGAATTTTGGCACCCTCAAGAATCGGAAAATCTTTTGGAAAATCATCAGGAAGCCTCTCGTTCATCAACAAGTGAGTGCCTTCTGGTGTCTCAAGTGTGACCGTTTCTCCGTCACCCAGATCAACCTTGCCGTCTGGTGTTTCATATACCCGGGGAAGAGAGTTATTAACTGCTGGCTTCGAAACCTCGTCCTTCTTATCGTCGCCACAACCTGATACGAAAAGCGCCCCTGCAACTAGAAGAGTCAGACTCATGCGCATCCTGACGCTTTTCTGTAGCAAGTCTCGTTTATTCACGTTCGCCAGACCTTTGTTCAACGCTCCCCCTATGCATCTGCTCAAATTTCTTCTCCTATGACCATGCCACACCCCCCTAAACCTGTCAGGCTTAGGGGTTATGGATGTCCGGCAATGCCCACGCTGTGAGCTTCGTTTCAGCTCTCGACCCGAGCTAGAAGATCATCTATCCGAAGCGCATCCACCGCCCGTAGAGGCCGAACTACCTCGACCCTCTTCCGAACCTCACGAACCCTGATACAGACCCCTGACACCGAAAAAACGCAAAACCATCGCCGCACGAAAGGCATTTCGCAGACGGCTCAAGTGGTCAACAGTCATACTGCTGGCCCTTTTCTTATTCCCCGTTACAGCGTGGGCATTCGACTCCTCTATGAGTACCGGCCTCGTTGTGAGAAACGCAGAGTTGGCTGGCCAACCAGTTGGGGGCCTTGACCACAAAGAATTGAAACCGGTCATTGCGGCAGCCGCACAACAATTAGCTAGTGCAAAAATCGAGGTCACTACGCCCGACGGACCTCTTCACACTAATGCTGGAGAGGTCGGATTAATCGTCGATCAATCGGCAACGATTGCTCATGCAATCGAACTAGGTTCCCAATCATCATGGTGGCAACGGCCCTTGCAGTGGATGCAATCGTTCGTTACTAAACGAATAACACCTGTAATAGTCAGCCTTGACAATACAAAACTTGCCACTGTGATCGCCGAACGTGACCCGACGAAACGATTGGAGCCAGTCGAACCTACGATTTCCGCCGACAACGACGGCGGAATTCATGCCGTAAAGGGCGTTAATGGTCACGGACTCGACACTGCCACGGTCCAACAAGCCATTGCACAAGCCGCCAAAACTGGGAAATCTCCGCTACGTGTAACCCTTGCAGACGTAGTGCTTCCTCCGCGATTCAACCTCACAGATGCGGAGCACCTCGCCCGTACAGCCGAGACCCTTATGAAAACAGCGGTGAGCGTTGAAGCAGGCGAAACAACCGCCACCGTTCCGCCCTCGATGTTGAAGCGCTGGGCTAGTTCGACTCCCACCGAACAGAACCTGATGTTAGATCTTGACGACACCAAGGTGATGGAAGATTTGGCCAAACTCTTAGATGACGCAGGCACCGCTCCCACTGACGCTAGTTTCAGGGTCGTAGGTGGGGTCCCCGTAATCATTCCTGGGGCGAACGGCACGAAATGTTGTTCGCCAGCGGCAGCAGAACGCATTCTCCAGGCACTCATGGCACCAGATCGCTCGAAACGAGTCGTCAAACTTCCTCTACAGACTGCCGAACCCGAACGCAGTGTTGCCGACGCTCGTGCAATGGGAGTGGTCGAACAGGTCGCCACGTTCACTACTCGCCATCCAGCTAAACAACCACGTGTCGCCAACATTCATCGAATTGCTGATCTGGTCCAAGGCACGATTATCGAGCCCGGAAAACGTCTTTCGCTAAACGACCTTGTTGGCAAACGAACCATCGATGCGGGCTTTGTTCCAGCGGGGGTGATTTATGAGGGTGCGTTTACAGAAGATGTGGGTGGCGGTGTATCTCAATTTGCAACCACCTTGTTCAATGCGGCGTTCTTTGCTGGTCTCGACATTCCTGAATACCAGTCACATTCGATCTGGCTCAATCGTTACCCTCGTGGACGAGAGGCAACACTCTCCTACCCCAAACCCGACCTTGTAATTGAGAACACCACTCCTCATGCCGTGTTGATATGGAGCACCTACGACGCAACGAGTATCACCGTTTCTCTTTATTCGACTCGTACCGTGACTGGCGAACAGACAGGCCAGACAGAAGGACCTTCTGGTGCATGTACACGGGTAACAACAGAGCGCACTCGCACATGGCTTGAGGACAATCGAACGAAGGTTGATCGCTTCCGGGCTACTTATAGACCCGAGGAGGGCGTGGCCTGCTGATGGCCCCCGCTTCTCAGGTTCCACGTCGCCGATTTCTTCAAGTCAGCACCGCCACCGGCTTCGCTCTCGTTGCGAGCAAATCACTTCAAGGTTCAGCGGTCCACGGCCAAGCCCCATCAACAACAAATGACTCCTTCTTGCATGGTGTTGCCAGTGGAGACCCTCTAAGCGATCGAGTAATTATATGGACACGGGTATCAGGATTGCCAGAAAATTCAGACCCAGTATCAGTTTCATGGTCAGT
>JBBSKG010000147.1:0-2997 GCA_038256565.1 Acidimicrobiales bacterium
CATGAGCAATAGCAATAGCAATAGCAATAGCAATAGCAATAGCAATAGCAACAAGGACGACACCAGTCGCAGCTCGAAGTTCGCATCAATTAATGATGCGGTTGCAGCTATCGGACGAGGCGAGATTGTGGTGGTGGTCGACGATGAAGATCGTGAGAACGAAGGCGATCTCATCATGGCCGCCGAGTTCGCTACCCCCGAAAAGATTGCGTTCTTTGTTCGCCACACCTCGGGGCTGATCTGTTTGCCGATGACTGGCGAGCGACTAGAAGAACTTGACCTGCCTCTCATGGTGGCCAACAACACAGAGAGCCATCGAACCGCGTTCACCGTTTCAGTCGACTATCGCCACGACACCACCACTGGCATTTCTGCCGCTGATCGTTCGGCCACGATTCTGGCAATGATCGACCCCACTACTCGTCCGAAAGATCTTGCTCGCCCAGGCCACATTTTCCCTTTGCGCTATAGGGAAGGTGGCGTTCTTAAACGAGCTGGACACACCGAGGCCGCTGTCGACCTTGCTCGCATGGCAGGTTTGTACCCGGCAGGCGTCTTGTGCGAGTTGGTAAATGACGACGGCACAATGTCACGAGTTCCTGATCTTGAAAGTTTCTGTCACGAACATGGGTTGTTGATGATCTCGATCGCTGCTCTTGTTCGCCATCGTCGCCAGGGCGAAAAGCTTGTGCGTCGCATGGCCGAGGCCCGCATTCCAACTCAGTGGGGCGACTTCACTTGTTATGCATATGAGTCATTGATCGACGGCGAACATCATCTCGCCATGGTCCGAGGAGCTGTTCAAAACGAGGACAACGTCTTGGTCCGAGTTCATAGCGAGTGTCTTACGGGTGACGTGTTTGGTTCGTTGCGTTGCGATTGCGGTTCTCAGCTCGATTCGGCTCTGGAGCAAATTGCCGAAGAGGGTTTAGGGGTGGTCGTCTACCTGCGTGGTCACGAGGGAAGAGGCATAGGCATTAGCAACAAATTGCTTGCTTACAGTCTTCAAGAGCGGGGCCATGACACCGTTGATGCCAACACTGAACTCGGCCTGCCCGTCGATAGCCGTGAATATGGAATCGGGGCGCAGATCTTGGTCGATCTTGGAATAACGACTATGAGGCTCATGACTAACAACACGGCAAAGTACGGTGGTCTGGAAGGTTTCGGTCTAGAAATCGTCGACCGGGTGCCGCTTGAATCCATACCTACTGCGGAAAATATCCACTACCTGCGCACCAAACGGGAGCGTATGGGTCACCTTTTGGAGGGTCTAGATGACGTCCTTTGAGTCAAGACGCCGCTCAGTCGGCACAGAATATGTAGGTGTAATGCGAGGCGATGGCCTGCGCGTTGCTATTGCTTGCGGTCGTTTTAATGATCTGATCACTGAACGGTTGTTGAGCGGAGCGCTCGACGGATTGGTTCGCCACGGCGTAGATGAGGCATCAATAACAGTCGTTTGGGCACCCGGAGCATTTGAGCTGCCTTTGGTTGCCAAACAACTTGCGTCATCAGGTGAGTATGACGGCGTGATCTGTCTAGGCGCCGTCATTCGCGGGGCCACTGGACATTACGAGCAGGTGGCCGGTCAATGCGCAGCGGGCATCCAGAGGGCTTCTCTCGATACCGGCGTACCGGTCATCTTTGGAGTCCTAACTACCGAAACTATTGAACAAGCCATTGAGCGAGCTGGCACCAAGGCCGGAAACAAGGGCTATGAGTCAGCCGAAACTCTCATCGAGATGGCTGACCTTTTGCGTCAACTACCCAAGGCCGCCCCGGCCTCGAAAGGCCGATAGACGTGCTCAAGCTTGTTCTCCCAAAGGGTTCGCTTGAGCGAGCCACTTTGGAGTTGTTCGAAGCAGCTGATCTAGCTGTTGTTCGTAGTTCAGATGTCGATTACAAAGCCACCATTGACGACCCAAGGGTCATTGATGTGCGCATTTTGAGGCCCCAAGAGATTCCCAGTTATGTGGCCGAGGGCCTTTATGACCTGGGGATTACCGGCCGGGACTGGATTGAGGAAACCGCCAGCGATGTCGTGTCGCTGGGGGAGTTGCACTACTCAAAGGCAACCGCCCGGCCCATCAAGGTCGTCTTGGCCGTTGCTGACGATTCTCCTTATCAACAAGTGAGCGATTTACCAGCAGGTGTAAGGGTTTCAACGGAGTACCCCGAGCTAACTCGTCGTTTCCTCGTCGATAACGGCGTCTATGCGCAGGTGCGTCTATCGCATGGGGCAACTGAGGCAAAGATACCCGATGTAGCCGACGCTGTGGTCGAGATCACAGAAACTGGTCGAGCATTACGTGCAGCCAAGCTGCGCATTATTGACACCTTGCTAACCAGCTACACCGAATTAGTGGCGAACCCGACTGCTTATGCCGACCCTGATAAACGTCACGCAATGAAACAGTTGCAGACGCTCTTGCAGGGAAGCCTTGAAGCTCGGGGCAAGGTGTTGGTCAAACTCAATGTCGCCGCCGACGACCTCGACGCAGTCATCGAGTTGCTGCCATCAATGAAGGCCCCCACCGTTTCGGAACTCTTCGGTGAGGGCGGGTTTGCGGTGGAAACGGTGGTCGCCAAGGCAACCATCAACACGCTCATACCCGCACTCAAAGACGCAGGAGGAAGTGACATCATCGAACTTCCCTTGGCCAAGATCGTCCACTAAATGTCAGCAGGTTTGGGGCTAGGCACGGTCGCCACCTTCGACGAGCAAGCGGGTTACGGCATCTTGCGAGATGACGAAGGGCATGAGTTCTTCTTTCACTGCACCGCCATTGTCGACGGCTCACGCACCATCACTCCGAGAACCCGAGTGGCCTTCAACCTAACCCCAGGTCGCCAAGGCAACTACGAAGCAACGGCTATCACCGTGGTGTTCTAAGCCGTTCGCCCTCGTCTACGTACCTATTATTTGATGCAGCCAAGTTATTTGATGCAGCCAAGAAAACGTTCAGTACCTGCTCCCGCCCCTTCTTGGCGGGC
>JBBSKG010000148.1:0-2957 GCA_038256565.1 Acidimicrobiales bacterium
CGGGAACATCAGATACCTCGACAATACGACGAAGATCGATCGTCACTGGTCCAGTACTCATTAATGGGGTGTCATCCTCGGCTAAATCAATTACCCCAACGGCACCATTGGTGTCTAGACGAGGGAGCAATTGCTCTATAGGAATGTTGTAGAAAGCCGCTAAACGCTGCAAACGTGGTACCGAAATTGCACGCTCACCTCGCTCATAGGCACCCAGGACCGACGCCTTAAACTCTTGGCCCGACTGAGCCTCCACCTCTTGGAGCGAGAATCTCTTCTGCTTGCGAATCGCCCGCAAACGTTTCCCTACCTTGTTGGCATAGGAAAGATCATTTGCCTCTTGGCTCACATCTACAATGTTTGTCACGACGATTCGACTCCTCATTCCCGGTTTCGGTCCCTACGCTACGCCCCAGGCACCAGCTAATCAACACCATCAACACTAACAACACCATCAACACCATCAATTGCGAACTGCGATACACCAGATATGGTTAGGACCCGATCTTATCCGCCTGGATGCTTAAAAGGCTTTCGTAGCCGAGACATCAAGCCTTTGTCCCCAGGCATAACATCATCGCCTCGAAGTTCCGCAAGGCGGCGGAAGAGTTCTTCTTCGGCATCATTTAGCTCCGTGGGCGTATCTACTATTACCTGAACAAGCAGATCACCTCGTCCACGACCATCAACGTGAGGCACACCTTTTCCTCGGATACGCAAAATCTTGCCTGTTTGAGTCCCATGCGCGATAGAGAGCATTTCGGTGGAATCCAGCGTCTCGAAGCTCAAGGTGGTTCCCAGGGTTGCCTGGGTGATGGGTAAATGCAACTCATGAACAAGGTCACTGCCAGCTCGAGCAAAACGTTCATGATCTTTAACCTGTAGCTGCACATAGAGGTCGCCTGTGCCTCCACCGCGAGGTCCTGCCCCTCCACGTCCTGAAAGTCGCAGTGTCGAACCATCGTCGACTCCCGCAGGCACCTCAATGGTGTAGTTCCGTTCTTCGGTCCGGCGACCCTCCCCTCGGCAAACATCACAAGGGTCGGTTACTACTTGACCTGATCCGCTACAACGTGGGCAGACTCCCGCAGTAACCATTTGCCCAAGAATCGACTGGCGGACTCGACGCACCTGGCCTACGCCCTGACATTCCCCACACATAGTTGCTTTGGTCCCCACCTTTGCACCCGTAGCGTCACAAACTTCGCAAGACACAGGGGCGCGCACACTTATCTCGTGAGTTCCCCCAAAGACTGCCTCTTCGAAATCAATCTCAACATGTACCTCAAGGTCAGGTCCACGTGGAGGCCCAGACGAACCTCCGCCTTGACGACCCCTTCCGCTCGTAAACGGACCCTGACCTCCAAAGAACGCCTCGAATATGTCGCCTACTCCGCCGAATCCAAAATCACCCTGACCGGCACCACCAAGCCCCTCGGCCCCATAGGTGTCGTAGCGACGACGAGTGTCTGGGTCAGAAAGCACCTCATAGGCCCGAGCCACTTCCTTAAATTTCTCTTCTGCCGCTGGGTCTGGGTTGGTGTCGGGATGCAGCTCGCGCGCCAAACCCCTATATGCGCGCTTGATTTCATCGGGAGACGCCCCCGAAGACACGCCAAGCAGTTCGTAATAGTCAGTAGACACGAATAAACCTTCTCACTTAAACCCTTCTCACTTCTTTCTTGGCCAACTAAGGACCAGTCCTAAGCCTCGCTCAAGCGACGACCGAGACTCTTGCTAACCAACGCAACAGCAGTTAACGCTTCGGGATAGTGCATACGAGTGGGCCCAAAAACGCCAATTAACCCAGCGTGTTCACCATCTACTTCATATGGAGAAACCACAACAGAGCAGTCAGCCAAAGGCTCCAGGCCATGTTCATGGCCAATGGCAACATTGAGCCCACGATCGAGCACATCTTGGAGAAGGCTGACTACTAGATACTGCTGTTCAAGGATATCGAGTACCTGGCGCACGGTTTCAACAGCATCAAAGGCCTGGGCCATATGCAATGCCCCGCCGACAAAAACCTGATCGGATGCGTGGTCTTTGGAAACAGATAGTCCTTGTATCGCGGCTGTACACAATACGGCGGCCAACTCGTCATCTGGAAGGGGCACCAAAGACGTGGGCTTCTTCGTGGAACCTTCAACATTGATACCATGCTTGACCGTTTGGCCAACGAGGCGCTGTGACAAATATCGAGAAGCCCTATCAATAGAATCTTGGCCGACCTGTTCGGTTACCTCGATCGGTGCACGCTCAATGGAGCCGTTGGAAAGCACCAACACCACGATTGCCGAGCGATCTCCGAGCAAAACCAATTGAACCGAACGGATCACTGCGTCTTCATGAGGCGGGCCTATCACCACCGCTGCATAATCCGTCAGGTTTGCAAGTAGTTTGGAAGTGCCATGCAGCATCACCTCGATTGCTCCACGGGTACGAGAAAAAAATGCGCTTACCTGTTCACGACTCGCTGCGTCTATGCCCTCAGTGTCGGTAAGCGAATCAACAAAAAAGCGGTAACCCATGTCTGTTGGGACCCTGCCAGCGCTTATATGAGGCTGAGTGAGAAAGCCTTCTTGTTCAAGAGCCATCATCTCTTTACGAATAGTTGCGGGCGAAACCCCAATGCCAGGCAGGCGCGCAACCCAACTCGAGCCGACTGGTTGAGCCGTCTCGATGTACTCCTCAACAACTGCTCGGAGGATCGATGCCTTACGTTCATCCAACATTTCATTGTCGATGGTACTTGGCACTCGACAAGAGCGAGTGCCAAGTACTTAGCTTGCAGTTAAACCTTAATCTCGGGGATGCCTATAGCTACGACCAAGCCGATCGTCTGGTCTCATGGACCAAGCCCGATGGCACAACCACCGCCTATGGCTTTGACCCATCGGGCAATCGCACCCGGGCAGGCGAGGGTCTCTTCTCCTACGACGAGCGCAACCGTC
>JBBSKG010000149.1:0-2280 GCA_038256565.1 Acidimicrobiales bacterium
GTACTCGAACGAGAGCTTGCCAATGTTCACAACATCACCAGGTCGAGCGCCAGCACGAGCCAATGCTCTGTTGACCCCGAGGCGCTGCAACTGAGTGTGCGCATAGGCAAGCGCATCGGCCTTTGTGAGATCGTCCAACGCAACTGCTCGCTCGGCTTGGCGGCCAATAACGAGGAAGCTCCCGTTGTCTTGGCGTTCGACACGAAAGCTTTCAAGAACGGGACGATGCACCGCAAACGCTTCAGGCGCAGGCATGGCTGCCCGAGCCATTGACACCAACTCGGCCATCTTCCCCAACAGCCAAGAAATATTGGTATTAGTCGCAGCAGAGATGCATTCACCGGGCCATAGGGCTGCAGCTTCTTCAGGCGACAACATGTCGGCCTTGGTGCCTATCGTTATGCGGGGACGCTCCAACAAGTCGGGCTGATAACGCCCAAGCTCGCTCAACAACATCGCCTCTTGTTCTAGTGGAGTCGTCCCATCTTTTGCAGCAAGGTCCAACAAAACCACCAAAACCCGTGCGCGCTCGATATGTCGAAGGAACTGATGGCCAAGGCCCTTCCCCTCACTCGCTCCTTCGATAAGACCAGGAATGTCGGCAACGACCATCTCGACGTCATCGACTCTCACCACGCCCAGGTTGGGCACCAACGTGGTGAAGGGGTAGTCGGCGATCTTGGGCTTGGCAGCCGATATGACCGAAATCAATGTGCTCTTACCAACGTTTGGATAACCCACCAACGCAACATCGGCCATGAGTTTTAGCTCGAGGCGAAACCACTGTTCTGCACCAACTTCACCCTGTTCGGCAAAACTGGGGGCCCGTCGACGGTTCGAAAGGAACCGAGCGTTACCCCGACCTCCTCGCCCTCCTGGGCCCGCAAGCCAACGGTCGCCTTCATTTACAAGGTCAGCAACCACCTTGCCTGATTGATCTTTAATA
The DNA here is from genome assembly GCA_038256565.1 of Acidimicrobiales bacterium. Lineage (GTDB taxonomy): Bacteria > Actinomycetota > Acidimicrobiia > Acidimicrobiales > CADCSY01 > JACOTK01. The sequence goes on from JBBSKG010000149.1 coordinate 947, forward strand.
ACCGTTCCAACAGGGATGGGCACGATCAAGTCAGCGCCAGAACGCCCGTGTGCTCGTTTCGATGTGCCATGCACGCCATTTTCAGCTCGACGAAATGGGTGATCTCGAAAACCCAACAAAGAGGCGACGTTGCGGTCAGCCACTACCCAGACATCGCCACCACGTCCACCATCGCCACCGTCGGGACCACCCTTGGCAACATGTGCTTCACGGCGATACGAAGCCGCTCCTGCACCACCATCACCACCCTTGACGTGGAGTCCACTCTCATCAACAAATTCAGGCACAACATACAAGGATACGACCAGTTGCTATACAAGTCGTTGTCTCAGGCAATAGGTAACCTCCTGGCATGGAGGAAGTACACAAACCAGTCATCGCTGAAAGAGCTCCGCTTACCGAAAGAGCAAGGCGCTGGGCATCGACAATGCGCGGGCACGGCTCAGAATCTCCAATTCGTCTTGCGCACCAAAACAGCGCAGCTGAGGTCGGTGCGCTATCTCTGCTCACTCGAACTGACCGTGAAGCCCTTGAAGCACTCGAACTCGCACCCGGAGCAACACGATCTGAAGGAGCTGGCGTACGTTGCCTTGAAGAAGAGGCCGACCCAATTCGCACCTGTTTTGAACGTGATCGTGACCGTATTCTTCACAGCGCCGCATTTCGTCGTCTTGCTGGCAAGACCCAGGTATTCGTCTTTCCAGATGACCATCAGCGCACGCGCCTCACCCATGCCCTTGAAGTCACCCAAGTAGCCGCTGCCGTAGCTAGGACAACTCGGCTAAACGTTGCACTCACCGAAGCCATTGCACTCGGACATGACTGCGGACATGGTCCGGGAGGCCACGCCAGCGAAGACGCGCTCTCGCCCTATATAACAGGCGGCTTCGATCATGCCCAATGGGGTGCAGATGTAGTGCTTGATTCCCTGAACTTATGTACTCAAACCCTTGACGGCATTCGTAACCATTCCTGGTCTCGCCCTGCCCCTAGTACCCCAGAAGGCGAAGTTGTGAGTTGGGCCGACCGCATTGCCTATACCTGTCATGACCTCGAAGATGCCGTCCAAGCCGGTGTCGTCACGTACTCAATGTTGCCTAAGCAGGTCATCAAACTCTGTGGGTCTTCACGATCAGCGCAACTGAGCGCATTCATCGAAGGCATGGTCGACGCAATTGCAATTACCGGCCAAGTCGCAATGACCGAACCAATGGCCGATGCGCTCAGTCAGCTTCGGGCCTTTAACTACGAACACATTTATTTGCGTGAGGCTTCGGTCGCACAAGGAACGGCAGTAATTGATCTGCTTCAGGCTCTTGTCGAGCACTACTTAA